>CALDKD010000119.1 GCA_937898885.1 uncultured Bacteroidales bacterium
CCTGTGAACTTTGTCGCAGGGAACATCGAGGCAAAGACATTGAGGTCGAACGGGACGTTGCCTATGTTTGTGAAAGGTGACATATATACACTTATTAAATCACCGTGCAAAAATAGCGGTATTTTGTACGGCAAACAAATAATTTCTTCTTTTTCTGTACGTGATACAGCTATTTTTCCTTTTGGGGTCTCTGATATTCTTACTTCAGCGTAATCTTATTAACCGTTTCCCTCTTCTTGGCATTCACGAGATCCGCATAGATCTGGGTCGTGGTCACATTGCGGTGAGTGAGCATCTTCGATACAGTGTAGATGTCCGTGCCGGCAGCAATCTGCAGGGTGGCGTAGGTGTGCCGGAAGCAGTGAAACGAGAAGGGTTTGTAGATCCCGGCATCAAGTAGCCATTGTTTGAGCGGATGCTGGGTCATGGTCTTAGTGAATCCTTTGAACACCTTTCCTTGACCTCTGTAGCCGCAAAGGTCCAGGGCTTCATCACTGATGGGGAGGGTGGCGTCGGTTCCTGTCTTGATGGTCCTGATACGCATGCAGTAGCCGCCGTCAGAAGCCGGCATGATGTTCTCCCATTGAAGATTCTGAACATCGCTGAACCTTAGTCCGGTGAGGCAGGAGAACAATGAAGCCCTACGGAGAACATCGATCTTGCACGGAGTGGTGGCTAGCCTTTTCAGTTCTTCGGCGGTGAGGAACTCCTTGTGCACGTCATCCTCGTCAATCGTTTCCAGATAGTCGTTGAGATTCTCCTTCAGGTACTTTTCAAGGTAAGCTTTCTTGAGCATTGCCCGGAAGTTCCTCCAGTATGCTGCAGCGGCATTGCGTGACAGTTTCTGGTTCGTGTGCTTGAGCTGCCTGGCACCAAGAAGGTATTCCCTGAACTTGTTGCACAGCTCGACTGTGATGTCGTTGAACGTGCATTTTCCATTGACGAATTTGCTGAAATGAGCGCACACAAATATGTATTTATCACCCTTATACCTTGAGTAATCGTTAAAGTACTTCAGGGCATCGGCATTGCGCTTTGTGTTGTCCGGAATGTTGAACTCCTCGTTCAGAAGTGATATCTGCCTTTGGCAACGGATGGTCTCCGCCTTTTGGAGCATGACCTCGTTGAATTCCTTGAAAGCCGGATCTGTAGGGTTGTCGAAGATGTAGATGCCGAGAAACTCCCTGCGTGTCATCTTCATGGTCTTTGGATTGCGTACTGCCGGATAATAATCCAGATAGAGGCTGATGCGTCCGTTTGCTCCCGGACGCTGGCGAAGTGTTACCTTCGGACAAGTGTTTGAATAACTCATAACTGCTTGATTTAAATTAATAATGTATTGACTATGGTTTGTACTGAAAACCGGTACAAATCTGCATGGTGATATCGTGGTGGAAAAGGTGATATTGAAATAACCGCTTTCCACCTGCTGTTTTTCACAGCTTTGGAGAGGAGAAGGCGGCATCCATCTCCTTTCTGGAAAACTTGACATATTTCCCTTCCATGTGTTTGGGAATGCCGAAGACTTTCACGTAATGGTAAAGCTGGTCCCTGGTCATCCCGAATTTCTCCATCGCCTCTTTCATGGTGTAGTATTGAGGCTTCTCCGGTTCGACCAGACCTTTGGCGATGTCAACGTGTGCCTTGGAGTAAAAGACCTCGCGCTTGACCTTCTTCTTAGGGATGCTATGTGCCGAGACGAATGTATAGACAGCTGAGGTTGTCATATTGAACTTCTCCATCAAGTCCGGTACGCTATACCATTCTGTAATAGACCCATCCGGCTTGTTCTTGGTGATGAATTTGTCAATGTGGCTCTTGCTCCAGAGCGTCTTTCCCATGCGGAAGATCTTCGGGATATCCTTTTCTTTCCCTACTTTAAAAATCCAGCTTTCTGACACGCCGTACTTCTCCTTGATCTCCTTGGTGGAGTAGAATTCGGTAATGGGCTGGGAAGATTGTTTCGGGACTTTGGAGTAGGAGTGACTGGATAACATCGATTCGATGTCCGCTTTCCTGATTACTGTAAGTCTTGACGTAATCTTTGAAGCACAGAGTTGACCACGGTAAATAAGGTTGTATACTGTCATTCTTGTCAGCCCTAATAGTGCTGCTGCCTCTCTGACTGATAGATACTCTTTACCTTCAGGTGGAATGGTTTTCCCATTAATCGTTTCCGCAACTTTAGCTATTTGTGCCCTTCTAAGCCCGGCTTTGTAAGACTTCTCGTTGCACTTCTTACAACAGAACCTGGTAGTAACCTTCTGGGCATAAAACTCCCGTCCGCACCATTCGCAGATCTTCTTGATCTTGATTGTACTTGCTGCCATATTGACCTCATTTTTATTGTTATCGGTTCCGGTGATTTCGTCATTTGGTTCAATCATCGTAAACCATTGTATACCATTGTCAAATTCCTCCACTACCTTGCTGACGTGTGCCAGCCCTTTATGGCTCCGAGGTACAAATGAGGTACAAAAAACGGCCAAAATCGACTAAAATCAAGACTCGCCTTGATAATAGGCAAATAGAAAAGGCGCTCATTATGAACGCCTTAGGTGGTATTTACTGATAGTTGCTAATCGATTGAAATCGGTATCTACTTTCCGATGCAGAAGTGTGAGAAGATATTCTGGAGCACTTGGTCGGTGGTGACCTCACCGAGGATGTCAGAGAGGTGATGGATGCACTCGCGTGTATCTTGGCTCAATAGGTCGGTGGGGGTATGGTTAGCGAGACCCTGACGGACACGGGTGATGCAGTCTAGCGCGCGGTTGATGGCTTGGAAATGACGCATATTGGTCACTATGACATCATTGCCACCGGGTTGTAGAGTAGGTGCCGAACTTACAAGAAGCTGCTTCAGTGTATTTGTGTTAATGTCTTGTTTGGCAGATATATATATATCTTTATCCGTGCTTTGTGGAGCATTGTCCAAGAGATCACATTTGTTGTGTACGCGGATGAGTTTTTTGCCTTGACATATAGTGCGCAGCTTGCTTTCCAGTTCGTTTTCTTGTGCTGTATCAGACTGGGTGCAGTCGCTTACCATAAGTACGATGTCGGCTTGAGCGGCTTTTTGGAAGGAGCGTTCCATACCCATTTGCTCAATAGTATCGCTGGAGTTGCGTATTCCGGCGGTGTCGATAAAGCGGAATAAAATGCCTTCTATGCTGGTGGTATCCTCAATGCTGTCGCGTGTGGTGCCCTGTATGTCGCTCACAATGGCACGCTCGTCGTTTAGCAGAAGGTTAAGCAAGGTGCTCTTCCCTGTGTTTGTGCGGCCAACAATTGCTACTGGTATGCCGTTTCTTAAGGCGTCGCCTGTCTTAAACGATGCGGAAAGGGTAGTGAGTGTCTGTTCTATGGCGGCTGCGATGCTGTCCAGGTGGGCGCGGTCTGCAAACTGGACATCTTCCTCGCTGAAGTCCAGCTCGAGTTCCATAAGTGATGTCAGTTCCAGAAGTTTGTCGCGGAGCTGTGCAAGTTTGCGGCTGAAGCCGCCTTTCATTTGGTTTATTGCCAGACGGTGCGATGCCGCGGAGGTGGATGCGATTAAGTCCGCCACTGCCTCTGCCTGACTCAGGTCCATTTTACCGGCCAGGAACGCGCGTTGGGTGAACTCGCCCGGACCGGCTTGTCTGCATCCGTGCATAATAAGCAGTGCCATAGCTTGTTGGGCTATGTATGTTGAACCATGGCAAGTGAACTCTACGCTGTCTTCTCCTGTATATGAGTGTGGCGTGCGGAAGATGCTTACCATTGCCTCATCAAGTATCTGGCCGTTGTTGTCTATGATGTGCCCGTAACTGATTGAGTAGGGCTTGCGGCTACTAAGGTTGGTCCCTGAGATGGGGTGGAATAACTTGTCTGCAATGCTGATTGCCGATGGGCCTGATATGCGTATTATTGTAAGGGCGCCTCCGGAAGGAGTGGCCACCGCGCATATTGTATCGTTGAAAAAGGACATTATGGTCAGCGTGTCAGGTATTGTATCTCTGCGTTGCGGATTCTGATCTCGTCGGCGATGACGGTTCTCTCCAATTCCTCAACGGTTTTCTCCAAATCAAGAGTGCTATGGTAAAGCCTGTCGTGCTCCTGTTGACTGATGCTAGACCATAAGTCTCGAATTTTTAACAACTTGGCTGAGTTTTCCTCAAGTTCGGCTCTTGCTTTCATCCAGTTGCTGAACATTGTCTTTGCCTCTGGATTGCGGAAGTCATTTGCGTCGTGATAGGTGGTCAGATCGTCAATGATGAAGGAGAACGCGCCTTTCTCACTCTTTTCCTGGTAGCTGTATGTCAGCATTGTAAGGCGTTGTCTGGCTGTTCTTACCTCATCGGAATTGGTCTGTGTGTCTGCGATAGAGGAGATGAGGGCCGCTTTAGCCACGGCTTCGCGATTCTCTTCGTAATTATATACTACCCGTGACTTGTTGGGTATGAAGACATAGATGCATACGTTTTCCGGGTTTTGGCCGCGGTCTGTGGCGAACCAGCCGAGATTGGTTGTCTCGTCAATGACGTACATATAGTCGTTGGCGGATGAATTGAACGGCATTCCGATGTTCTCAGGCACTAGATAACTGCCTGTTGAGGGATTGTGCCGGGTTACAAATATATCGTAGCCTCCGATTGATTCCGGCCCATTTGATGCAAAGTAGATGGTTACACCATCATTCATCATAAAGGGGTAACGTATATCGCTGCTGTCGGCGTTAAGGCTGACTGGCGTGATGTCTGTCCATTCGTTGGAGCTGCGGTAGCCATGGTACAGTTTGAAGATGCTGTCTGTGTCCATACGGCTGAAATAGATACTGCCCTTGGTCTCTGGGATAAAGACATCGCCTTCCTTATCTCCACCAAAGGTCCCACTATATGTGCCGATACTTCCGGCGGATGGGTCTAATACATACTTTTTCAGGAAGTTATCCTTACTGACAACGAAACTGTCTACAAAGCAGACGCGCTCTGTGTTGCGCAACATCCTATAGGCTTTTCGCAGTCTGTCCGCATCGGATTTATAAATTGCCTCAAGAGCTTCATTGTGCAGCTCTTTATCGGCCGCCATACCATCCAGAAGCTTGTCGTAGGATTCTATAGCCTCCTGATATCGCATTTTGTCAGAATAGCATAGAGCCATATACCTGTAAGCCTTGATTATTTTCTTTCTGGCGGCTTTTTCCAGATAGGGCAGGCTCTCCTCCCGTTGCCCTGTCTCAAACAGGCATACGCCATACCAGTAGGCTCTGGTGGCATTTTCCGGCTGTTGCTTTGAATATTTCTCCATAATAGGCAGGGCGGCTTGGTAATTGCCTGCGGAGAACAGGTCGCGGCCTTCCTGCAGAGTCTGAGCGCCGGCAGTCAGACGTACAAGGAGAAGCAATATCATTATATGGAAAGTCTTCCAATTCATAAGTAATTGCGTTACTTTACTTGCAAAGGTAATTCACTTGACTTAACTTTGCAAAAAAAATAATAGATAGACAAGATGAGAGGGGTGTTGACTGTGCTTCTGTTGGTAGTATCCAATGTGTTTATGACTTTCGCCTGGTATGGGAATCTTAAACTTCAGGAGATGAAAATATCTACAGACTGGCCGCTTTTTCTGATTATATTGGCGTCTTGGGGTGTGGCTTTGTTTGAGTATTGCTTTATGATTCCTGCAAACAGAACCGGGTCGGACATAAACGGAGGACCGTTTAGTCTTGTTCAGTTGAAGGTGATGCAGGAGGCCATCTCGCTGGTCGTTTTCACACTGATTGTAACTCTGTGCTTTAAGAGTCAGACGTTTCATTGGAACCATATTGTGGCATTTCTACTGCTTGTGGCGGCGGTTTTCTTCGCTTTCTTGAAGAAATAAGCGATGCCGACAAGAATATGCTGATAGATAGTAAAATACGTATTGAATAATGCGTGGCGAATTGGGGGTGTGCATTATGGATAGGTGTGCTATTCGCTGAAAAACTGATGATTCTGGCGTGCCTTTGGCACACCTCGCACGGTAGATAATGACAGCGTCGGAAAACAAGGGGCTAACCTTGATTTCCGACGCTGATTATTTGCTCAAACAGTGTTTGCTACTCAACGATTGGCTGTAAGCTGCTCGTTCATTCTGGCTGCGGCACGGCGTCCGTCGCCCATAGCAAGGATAACTGTCGCGCCTCCGCGGACGATGTCGCCTCCGGCGTAGATTCCCGGTACGGAAGACTGCATATTGTCATCAACAACGATAGTGTTCTTGCGTCCAAGCTCAAGTCCCTGGATTGATTTAGGAACAAGAGGGTTGGGGGACACACCTACTGCGACAATAACAAGATCAACATCGATAGTCTCGGTGCAGCCTTCCATAGGAACCGGACTACGGCGTCCGCTTGCGTCTGGCTCGCCTAGCTCCATCTTCTGCAGTACAACCTGTTTTACGTGTCCCTGCTCGTCTCCAATGTACTCAATTGGGTTGTGTAGCGTCATAAACTCAACTCCCTCCTCCTTAGCGTGCCTTACCTCCTCTAAACGGGCAGGCATCTCTTCCTCGGAGCGGCGATAAACGATAATTGCCCTCTCAGCGCCAAGTCTAAGTGCTGTACGTACTGAGTCCATTGCGGTGTTTCCGCCGCCTACCACCACGATGTTCTTGCCGAGGCGGATAGGGGTGTCGGACTCTTTGTCGGCTGCGTCCATTAGATTAACTCTAGTAAGGTATTCGTTTGATGATAAGATGTTTATGAGATTCTCGCCAGGTATATTCATAAAGTTTGGAAGTCCTGCTCCGGATCCTACGAAAATACCTTTGTATCCATCGTTCTCCAAATCCTGAACGGTAACGGTCTTGCCTATAATGCAGTCTTTCTTGAACTCAACTCCCATCTTGCGCAGGTTGTCAATCTCTACATCGACAATCTTGTTTGGAAGACGGAACTCTGGAATACCGTATTTAAGGACGCCTCCAATCTCATGCAATGCCTCGAATACTGTTACGGTATAACCTGCCTTGGCCATTTCGCCTGCGAATGTGAGGCCTGAAGGACCTGAGCCTACTACCGCAATCTTCATTCCGTTGGATGGGGCAACCTCTGGGATTGATATGTTACCGCTCTCGCGCTCATAATCGGCTGCGAAACGCTCCAGATAGCCGATAGCTACCGGTTTCTTTCCCATCTTCAAGTGGATACACTTTGACTCGCACTGCTTCTCCTGCGGGCATACGCGGCCGCATACGGCTGGTAGTGAACTGGTCTTTTTCAAGACTTTAGCGGCGGCAAGGTAATTGCCTCGTTCTATGTTCTTTATGAATGATGGAATCTCAATGTTCACTGGACAGCCCTCCATACAGGACGGGTTCACGCAGTCCAGGCAACGCTTTGCCTCAAGCAATGCCTGCTCCTCGGAAAGTCCCTGATTGACTTCCTCGCGACGTACGCCACGGCGATACTTGGCATCAAGCTCAGGCATCAGACAACGCTCTATTGCCGTACGGTCCTTGGGTTTCATTGTAGCCCTAAGCTCGTTGCGCCATTCAGCATTCCTGTCGCACAGGACCTCAAGCGGCTCGGTCTCGGTCTTTGCTCTGTTTTCCGGTGTGTTGGTTTCCGCGGCCTTGGCGGCACTGCAATTCACCGACTGCTCCAACTTGACCATCTCCTCCTTCTCTATGTCACGGAAGGCGCCCATTCGTTTGAGCATCTCGTCAAAGTCAACCTGATGTCCGTCAAACTCCGGACCGTCAACGCATACGAATCTGGTCTTGCCTCCAACGGTCACTCGGCAGGCTCCGCACATTCCTGTGCCATCCACCATAATTGTGTTGAGCGATACGTCGGTAGGTATCTCGTATTTCTTTGTGAGGAGGCACACGAACTTCATCATTATGGCTGGACCGATGGCAAAGCACTTGTCAACTTTCTCGCGTAAGATAATCTCCTCTATTCCGTTTGTTACGAGTCCCTTCTTTCCGTAAGAGCCGTCATCAGTCATAATTACCACTTCATCAGAGTACTTACGTACATCTTCCTCAAGTATAATAAGCTCTTTGTTACGGCCGGCCAGTACGGAAATGACACGGTTTCCGGCAGCCTTGAGGGCCTGGATGATGGGGAGCATAGGAGCTACGCCAACACCACCGCCAGCACACACGACTGTTCCGTACTTCTCTATATGTGTGGGCTGTCCGAGCGGACCTACTAGGTCGGTAAGCTCATCGCCTGGATTCAACTGGCAAAGGCGGTTGGTGGTAAGTCCAATACGCTGTACTACCAACGTTATTGTTCCCTTTACCGGATCGGCGCCAGCTATTGTCAGTGGTACTCGCTCACCTTTCTCGCCAATTCTGATGATGACGAAGTTTCCGGCCTTGCGTGTACGCGAAATAAGCGGCGCTTCTACCTCAAATTTAAAAACATTCTCAGAGAACTGAACTTTTGATAGAATTTTATTCATTTTTGTGACGTTTTGTCAATTTTTTATTTTTTGCAAAGTTACTAATAATAGACGTTGGATAGTGTTTTTTACCTTATTTAATTTGCAAAATGGGATAAGTTTGGCTAGTTTTGTGAAATTATAAAGATAATAAGCACAGATTATGAGCTATCTGCATTTTGACAAAACCCTGATGACGAATCTGGAGGAGACTCTCCCGCGTGAGATTCTACGGACAAACAGGTCTGGCGCATATCATTGCACAACAATTGTGGATTGCAATACCAGAAAGTATCACGGACTGCTTGTCATCCCGATACCAGAGCTTGACAATGACCCACACGTACTCATTTCCTCACTGGACGAGACGGTGGTACAGCATGGTGCTGAGTTCAACCTTGGTGTTCACCAGTATTGGGGCTATAGCTTTAGTCCGAAGGGTAACAAATATATCCGTGAGTTCAATTGCGATAAGGTGCCTACCACAATTTATCGTGTGGGAGGAGTACTTCTGAAAAAAGAAAAGCTGTTTGAGCACAACGAGAACCGTATTCTTATAAGATACACCTTGCTAGATGCCCATTCGGAGACAACACTCAGACTGCGTCCTTATCTGGCATTCCGCAGCGTGCGTCAATTCACACACGAGAACGGACAGGCCAGCCGCGAGTACCGCGAGGTGGAGAATGGCATCAGTACGCGAATGTATCCAGGGTATCCGGAGCTATTTATGCAGACCAGTAAGGAATGCAAGTTTATATTCGCTCCCGATTGGTATCGTCGGTTTGAGTACTCAAAGGAACTGGAGCGCGGTTATGACTTCAATGAGGATTTATATGTACCTGGTTACTTTGAGATGACTATTGAGAAAGGCGAGAGTATCGTGTTCAGTGCCGGAGTTAGTGAGGTAAGGACAAAAGGTCTGAAACGCACGTTTACGATAGAGGCCAACGAGCGTACTCCACGTGACAATTTCTACCACTGTCTGAAGAATTCCGCACATCAATTCCATAACAAGCAGGGTAAGCGGCATTATATTCTTGCGGGTTATCCGTGGTTCAAGTGCCGTGCCAGAGATATGTTCGTGTCACTCCCTGGATTGACTTTGGCCCTGGGTGAGACTTTTGAGTTTGAGTCGGCCATGTCCACAGCGCGTGAGGCAATAAACGACTTCCTTAAGAATCGTGACAGCAAGTGTGAGATAGAGGAGATTGACAAGCCTGATGTCTTGTTGTGGGCCATATGGGCTGTTCAGCAATATGCCAGATATGTGTCCAGACAGAAGGCTTGGGACAATTATGGCAAGCTGATAACTGACATCATTGAGTTTATCAGACTGAATCGCCATAAGAACTGTTTCCTGCACGAGAATGCCCTTCTTCACGTGAATGGCCGCGATGTGGCTGTGACCTGGATGAACTCTACCGCGGCAGGAAGACCGGTGGTGCCTCGTACAGGCTATGTGGTTGAGATAAACGCCCTGTGGTATAACGCGCTTATGTTCACGGCGGATATGAACCGCGAGTTCGGCAAGAAAGAGTTGGCTACACGCTATGAGTCTATGGCATTGGTTGCATCTGCATCGTTCAAAAATGTGTTTGTGAACGAGTTCGGCTATCTGTTCGATTACGTGGAAGGCGGCGTTCCAGATTGGAGTGTTCGTCCGAATATGATTTTTGCGGCGGCGTTTGACTATTCGCCTCTTGACATCCGTCAGAAAAAGAGCGTTGTGGATATTGTTACTAAGGAACTGCTCACTCCGAAGGGATTGCGCTCCCTCAGCCCGAAAAGTATGGGATATAATCCGAACTATGTAGGCCCTCAGCGTGAGCGCGATTATGCATATCATCAGGGAACTGTGTGGCCTTGGCTCGCCTCGTTCTATTTTGAGGCATATCTGAAGGTTTTCCGCAGAAGCGGCGTCTCTTTTGTAGAGCGTCAGATGATTGGCTACGAGGATGAGATGACTTCGCATTGCATAGGCTCGCTTCCGGAACTGTTTGATGGTAACCCGCCTTTCAAGGGCCGTGGGGCAGTCTCGTTTGCTATGAATGTGGCAGGTATCCTGCGAACAGTCAAGATGATTAATGAATTTGTCTAAAATGGCGTCACTATGAATTTATTGATGTTTGGATGGGAGTTCCCTCCGCATATTTTGGGTGGACTTGGTACGGCCAGCTTTGGCCTGACCAAAGGACTGGCCCATCAGGGTGATGTGAATATCACCTTCTGTCTGCCAAAGCCTTGGGGCGATGAGGATCAGAGTTTTATGAAGATTGTGGGCATGAATACTGTACCGGTTGTATGGCGCAATCCAGACCGCCCGTATGTTGAGTCGCGTTATCCGTGGATGGACGCATCAGACTACTATCGCTTCAGAGATCATATCTACGCTGATTTCAATTATATAGGAACAGACGATCTGGGTTGTATCGGCTTTTCCGGCCGCTATCCCGACAACCTTCAGGAAGAGATTAACAACTATTCAATAGTTGCAGGAGTTGTGGCGCGTACGGAGAAGTTTGATATTATACACTCACACGACTGGCTGACTTATCCCGCCGGAATCCACGCCAAGCAGGTGAGCGGTAAGCCTCTTGTCATTCATGTGCACGCTACTGATTTTGACCGCAGCCGTGGAAACGTGAATCCTACTGTCTATGCCATTGAGAAGAATGGTATGGATTATGCTGACCACATTATGTGTGTAAGCGAGTTGACACGCCAGACTGTCATAAACAAGTATCATCAGGATCCTCGCAAGGTCTCTACGATGCACAATGCGGTAGAGCCGCTTCCACAAGAGATTCAGGACATCAAGCCGATTGAGCATTCGGGAGAGAAATGGGTGACATTCCTTGGACGAATCACTATGCAGAAGGGTCCGGAGTATTTTGTTGAGGCTGCTTCTATGGTATTGAAACGTACTCAGGACATTCGTTTCTGTATGGCCGGCAGCGGCGATATGATGAACGCTATGATCAGACTGGCAGCGGAGCGCGGTATTGCAGACCGCTTCCACTTCCCTGGTTTTATGAAGGGCAAACAGGTGTATGAGTGCCTGAAAGCGAGCAATGTATATATTATGCCATCTGTGTCTGAGCCATTCGGAATATCTCCTCTTGAGGCAATGCAGTGTATGGTGCCGACCATCATATCAAAGCAGTCGGGATGCGCTGAGATTCTGGACAAGTGCATAAAAGTGGATTATTGGGATATTCACGCTATGGCCGACGCCATTTATTCCATCTGTACCAATGACTCACTTTATGAATATCTCAAGACAGAAGGTAAGAAAGAGGTTGATTCCATTACATGGGACAAGGTAGGCGAGAGGATTCTTGCCAGGTATAACCGTATTCTGGGATGGCAATAACAGGAAAAATAAAAACAACACAATATGAAAACGATTTGTCTCTATTTTGAAATTCATCAGATTGTTCATTTGAAGAGGTATCGCTTCTTTGACATTGGAACAGATCACTACTATTACGATGACTATGCCAATGAGTCAAGCATCAGTTATATAGCGGAAAACTCATATATTCCAGCTCTCAAGACGCTCATTCAGATGGCTAAGGATAGCAACGGTTACTTTAAGGTCGCCTTGTCGTTGTCTGGAGTGGGCCTTGAGCAGCTTGAGCAATACGCACCGTCTGTTATTGACTTACTGAAGGAACTTAATGAGACCGGATGCTGCGAGTTTCTGGCAGAGCCATACTCACACGGCCTGTCATCACTCGCGGAGAACTGGGGGGACGGTTTCCGTGAGGATGTGGCGATGCTCAGTGACAAGATATTTGAACTGTTTGGGCAACGTCCTAAGGTGTTCCGCAACTCAAGCCTTATTTATGACGATGAGATTGGCTCAATCGTGGCTGATATGGGATTCAAAGGAATACTCACAGAGGGTGCAAAGCATATTTTAGGATGGAAGAGTCCGCACTATCTGTACCACTGCTGTATGAATCCTAATCTGAAGATCCTGCTCCGTGATTATAAATTGTCTGACGATATTAGTCTTCGTTTCTCAAATCCTTCCTGGAAGTCATATCCACTGATGAGCGGTACTTATATTGACTGGATCGCATCGCTTCCAGAAGAGGAAGAGGTAATCAATATCTTTATGCATCTTTGCGCGTTCGGCATATATCAGCCGCTCAGCTCGAATATCCTGGAATTTCTGAAGGCTTTGCCGGAGGCGGCACGTCAGCGTGGCATATCATTCTCAACACCTTCTGAGGTGGTTGACAATTACAATTCTGTGGCACCGCTGGAGGTCCCGTATCCTATGTCATGGGTTGACGAGGAACGTGACATCAGCTGCTGGCTGGGAAATGTGATGCAGCGCGAGGCGTTTCAGAAACTTTATTCAATAGGTGACCGTGTGAGGCTTTGCACCGACCGTCATATCCGTCAGGACTGGAATTACCTGCAGGCGAGCAATAATTTCCGCTTTATGACAACAAAGAACAATGCGGTTACTATGGACAGAGGTATCTATGAGTCTCCGTATGATGCCTTTACGAACTATATGAACATCCTTGCCGATTTCATGAATCGTGTGCACTGGGCAATGCCTGCCGATATGGACTTGGAAGAACTCAACGCATTCCAGACAACAATCCGTAATCAAGACAAGGAAATTCAGTCATTGGAGAAGCAGATAGCAAGACTTAAGGCCTCAAAGGATATAAAGAAACCGAAGGAAGGTAAGAAAACCGCCGGGAAGCATTGATAAAAGAACGGTCCGGAACTTGTAATTCCGGACCGTTTCATTTATGTGCGTATTTGTCAGAAGTTAGCCTTGATTGTCTTGATGGCTATCTTCTCACCGTTAATTCCTCCCTTTAGCCTGGCGCTTGACGGATCAAGGTCTATGTTGAAATATATGATGTTTGAGTTCGCGTCGGTCTGACTCTTTACGGGAACCAGAATCACTTTGTTCCAATCTGGAAAAGCCTTCTCGTATGCGGCTTTTCCCTCTGCGCTTTCCTCGGTCCAGCCATTTTTCTCCATCCACAATGCCCTGTTGCTGATGCACTCCAGTATCATACGTGAGATGTTGTTGAATTTATATTCGTTATAAGTTACGTCAAGGTTTGTGTAGAACGATGATATGTTGTCAACAGACGATGCCTGCTTGAAGAAATCCTTCAGGCAATCCTTCTTTATCAGGAGAATGGAGGATGGGGCGTTAAACTGATATTTCTGGTCATTTGGGTTGATACGGCGGAATGAGACTGATGCCGAGTTTACCATTACCGCATTGCTGGAAATCTCATCGATAGGGAGCTCAACTTCTGTCAGAATACCGTAAGGAGTCTTCAAGTATGTCTCCTTGTCGTTGGCAATCAATTCATCTATACCGTCATTTTTAAAACAGTTCACCTGCATCACCTCGCTGTTTGCCGTGAATTCAGCAATTGACGATGCTAATTCATATTTATTTGTGGACTTGTTCTTCTGAATATGCCTGAAATGAATCTCAAGTACACTTTTGTCAATGCGTAAAAGCGTTCCATCGCCAGCGATGCACCGGACATAACATCCCTTGCAGATGTTCTCAATGAATTCCGGCGTGCTGGAGAATTTCTCCTTGCCTCCTTTGGAATAGTATGTTTGCAGAATGTTGTAGGCAATGCTGTCTGGTAATGAGAAATACAGATTGTTGTAATAATCCTTGATGTTTCTTGAAGAGTCGCTTGCTGCGAAATCCGTAGGCGATACGTTAAGACGTGCCCAAGGCTTCCCTGAAAAATCGCAGAACTGAGCGGGATCCAAATCGGATGTATAGTACTGCTCGGGGTCAAGGGCTCTGATGACAGGCCACACCTCTATTTTCAGATTGTTCGTCTTGTCACCCAGCAAACTGGTGAAGTATAGTCTGAGGCTCGCGAAAATGGCTTTCTCGTCATCAGAAGGCCTCATGTCTGCCGGAAAATGGAATTGAGGCAGACCATATACTGAGTCTGGAAACTGAAAGTTTTCCACGCAGTTGAATTGCGTCAGGTAACTGGCCTCGACAGAGGTGGCTGTCTCAGGGTCTGTGAAACGGCCTATGTAGCAGTCGCTGCTTCGTGAAAGCAACTCATTGTCGGCTGCTATTGATTTTGATGTGGCGTAGAATGTCTGAGCAGTCTCTACCAATAAATCCTCTTTGGGCAGGATCGTGCTGCCAAGGTTAGAGGTGTCACTGCTGCATGAAATCAGAAACAAAGCCGCCAGAAGGCTGAGAGCTGTAGTTTTGATGTTCATCTTGAATTGTTTGTTAAAACAGGGAATCGTAGAAAGTCTCAAGTTTGGAGCCTGAGTCAACGTGCGTGGAGCAGTCTATCCTGGCCTTCTTGAGCTTGCCTGCGTACTGATATAGGTCTTTGTCTGCTTCTCTGGAGTGCTTTACTATTCCATCTGAGAACTCAATCGCTTTTTTCATCAGCTCAACATAACTGAATGGAGACTCAAACTTGCCTGCATCCTGTTCTGTCATGCCTCTGGTGAGGAGCTTCTCGCAGTATTTGTCTCCGAAGTTCGATGTGAACCCCTCGTCGCAAAGTGAGAATACCACTTTGGCGTCGCGGAAAGCGGGCTCGTCCTTGAAGCCTGTCTTTACGTAGAGTGGAATGAGGGCTGACATCCAACCATAGCAGTGTATCACATCAGGGTTCCAACGGAGCTTCTTGACCGTCTCAAGTACTCCGCGGGCGAAGAAGATTGTCCTCTCATCGTTGTCCGGGTATTCAGAGCCGTCCTTGTCGTTTGTGAACAAATGATTTTGAAAATAGTCATCATTATCGATGAAATACACCTGCAGACGTGCCGCCGGTAGTGAAGCCACCTTTATTAACAGAGGGTGATCTGTGTCATCAATGATGAGGTTCATGCCGGAGAGGCGGATTACCTCGTGAAGCTGGTTCCTGCGCTCATTGATGGGACCCCACTTGGGCATAAAGGTTCTGATCTCGTGCCCGCCATCCTGCATTGCTGTCAATACATTCTTGCACGTGCTGGAGATTTCAGATTCCCCTACGAAAGGGAATATCTCACTCGAGATGTATAAAATCCTTTTTTTGTCCATATCACTCATTTTATAAGGTGGCATTCCGCGTAGTTTCAGAATACCTTGCAAAGATATAAAAAAAAACTCTGATAAAAGCAAACTGTTTCCCGCACTTTTTGAAATTTGACAATAATTCATTTAATTTGCGCGATTTTATCAATCAACAAGGCATTTTTTTATACAAAAATTGTAATATGAAGATTATCAATACAATCAATGAGCTGAAACAAATTCTTGGCGAGGCTCGTGCAGAAGGTAAGAGTGTAGGCCTTGTGCCGACTATGGGTGCTCTTCACGAGGGACACGCATCACTTGTACGTCGCAGCGTAGGCGAGAATGATGTTACCGTTGTAAGTGATTTTGTAAATCCTACACAGTTCAATGACAAGAATGACCTGAAGAATTATCCTCGTACGATGGAGGCCGATTGCGCTCTTCTGGAGAAGATAGGCGCGCAGTATGTATTCGCACCGTCTGTTGAGGAAATGTATCCGGAGCCAGATACCCGTCAGTTTGATTTCACACCGCTTGACAAGGTTATGGAGGGTATTCATCGTCCCGGTCATTTCAATGGAGTCGCTCAGATTGTAAGCAAGCTCTTCTATGCTGTTGAGCCGGACCGCGCGTATTTTGGCGAGAAAGATTTCCAGCAGCTTGCCATTATCCGCGAGATGGTGCGTCAACTCAATCTGAAGGTGCAGATTGTGGGCTGCCCGATTGTCCGCGAGGAGGATGGCATGGCCCTGAGCTCGCGCAACGCGCTTCTTACCAAATCACAGCGAAAGATTGCGGCCAATATATCGCGTACTCTTTTCGCCAGCCGTAAGTATGCTCACAGCCATTCGATAGAGGATGTGAGAAAATATGTGATTGATTCGATCAATGCCATTGACGGTCTGGAGGTGGAGTATTTTGAGATCGTAGATGGCAATACCCTTCAGCCTCTGTCTGTATGGGGCAGCGGAGACTATATTGTGGGCTGCATCACCGTCTATTGCGGAAAGGTAAGGCTTATTGATAATATCAAATATAGAGGATAATGCTGATTACCGTACTGAAATCCAAGCTTCACCGCGTGAAGGTGACCGACGCCAACCTTAACTATGTTGGCAGTATTACGATAGACGAGAACTGGATGGATGCCGCCGGTATCATTGAGGGTGAGCAGGTCCACGTGGTGGATGTGACGAATGGCTCACGACTGATAACATACGCTATCAAGGGTGAGAGAGGCTCCCGTTGTATCTGTCTTAACGGCGCTGCCGCACGTCTTGTCCAGGTTGGCGATACCGTAATAATAATGGTATATGCCCAGATGACTCCCGAGGAGGCGCGTTCCTTCAAGCCAACGGTGGTAATACCTTAATTGAATTGCTGGCTATTTGAATGAAAAAAGCTGCGAAATCTCGCAGCTTTTTTCATTCCGTATGGCTGCCAGCAACTGGCGGCCATTAATCAAAGTTATCCCAACATGGAGAGAAGGATACCGGCTGCGACAGCTGAACCGATAACTCCAGCCACATTCGGGCCCATAGCGTGCATCAGCAGGAAGTTGCTGGGGTTCTCCTCCTGACCTACGCTCTGCGATACGCGTGCTGCCATAGGAACGGCAGATACGCCTGCTGAGCCGATCAGCGGGTTGACCTTTTCCTTTGAGAACAGGTTCATCAGCTTGGCAAGCAGGACACCACCAGCTGTTCCGCAACCGAATGCCACGATTCCCATTGCAAGAATCAGAATGGTCTTCAAGTTGAGGAAAGACTCTGCTGTGGCGGTAGCGCCTACTGACAGACCCAGGAAGATTACAACGATGTTCATCATTGCATTCTGCATTGTATCGCTCAGACGGTCAATGACACCGCACTCCTTGGCAAGGTTGCCAAGCATAAGGCATCCTACAAGAGGAGCTGCGTCAGGCAGAATCAGAGCTACAATAGCCGTAATGATTATTGGGAATACAATCTTCTCAGTCTTGCTTACCGGACGGAGCTGTTTCATCTTGATAGCTCGCTCGCTCTTGGTTGTCAGAGCTCTCATAATAGGGGGCTGGATAACTGGAACAAGAGCCATATAGGAGTATGCGGCGATGGCAATCGGTCCAAGAAGGTGCGGAGCAAGCTTTGACGTCAGGAAGATTGACGTCGGGCCGTCGGCACCGCCGATGATTCCGATTGAGCCGGCCTCGGCTGGGGTGAAACCAAATGCGTTGGCGCAGATGAATGTCAGGAAAATACCAAGCTGTGCGGCGGCTCCAAGAAGCAGACTCTTAGGATTTGCAATCAGAGGACCGAAGTCGGTCATAGCGCCTACGCCCATAAAGATGAGGCAGGGGTAAAGGCCGAGCTTGACACCCATATACATAACATCCAACAGTCCGGCCTCTTTCATAATCGCGCCGTAACTGTGGTATGCAGGGCTGCTTTCATCAAGAAACGCCGTCCAGAGCTCCGAGTGGAACATACCTGCGGCCGGCAGGTTTGTCAGGAGCATACCGAATGCGATAGGGAGAAGCAGCAGGGGCTCATATTTCTTAACGATAGCCAGATAGAGCAGCAGGAAACTTATGAGAATCATAAGCCCTTGTCCCCAGGTTATCTGCATAAAGCCCATACCTTCGAAAAATTTGATAATGTCACTCATGTCTATTACTTTTTCAATAGGTTCACAAATAACACTAACCGAGAACAACCAGCAGGTCCTCCTGCATTACGTTCTGTCCGGCTGAGACAACAACCTTTGACACAACGCCGTCGCGGTCGGCCATAATGGCGTTCTCCATCTTCATACTCTCAAGTGTCAGCAGTGTGTCGCCCTTCTTGACTGCCTGACCCTCTTTTACAAGAACCTTGATTACAGATCCTGGAAGAGGGCTGGTCACCTTGTAGCCACCTGCCGGAACATCAGCTGCCTTCGGTGCCTCAGCCTTTGGAGCCGGAGCGGCTTTAGGTGCTGCCGGTTTCGGGGCTGGTGCTGCAGCCGGAGCTGCTGCTACGGCTACGGTCTCAAGCTCAACTAGCTTGTCGTCCTGCATGACATTCTTGCCCGGCTCAACAAAAATGGCCTTTACGGTGCCGTCGGCATCAGCCATGATGTTGTTCTCCATCTTCATGGACTCCATAGTAAGCAGGATATCGCCTTTCTTTACGGCCTGACCCTCTTTTACAAGGACTTTCATAATGGAGCCTGGAAGCGGAGACTTTACGGTCTGAACTCCTGCCGGTCTTGCGGCTGCTGCCGGAGCGGCTGTTGCCGAGCGGCGGAATGCCGGTGCTGCGGCAGCTGCCTCTTTCTCAATCTCAACCTTGTAGGACTTGCCGTTTACGGTTACCTCGGCCTTGTTGTCCTCAAGTTCGTTAACGGCTGCCTGATACTGCTTGCCGTTTATTGTGAATTTGAATTCTTTCATTTTGCTTGGGTTTAACGATGTAGGTTGTTAATGCCGAAAGCCTTGGCGTTCCACGGCGAGTAACGGCGCTCTATATTCCTTATGGTGATTTCTGTGGGCTCCTCATCGTGTACGCCATTGTAGTACAGATGGAGAGCCATGGCTACTGCAGCCAGATCGTCGTCTGACGATGCTGGGGCGGCTGTTGTCTGAGCCACGGCAGCTGCGACGGCTTTTGGAGCCTCGGTCTTCTTGGAAGCCTTCTCGTCCCTGTGCATAAGGATTCCGAAAAGCTTCAGTATGTAAATCAGAACCACCAGCAGAACAAACACCATTCCGAAGCCTACGCCTGTGATAAGCCAGGTGTGACCCCAATCTACAACTAATGGAATTGCTGTCATAGTGTCTGCCTTTTAGAGTGGAATATTGCTGTGCTTCTTGAGCGGGTTGGTGAGACGCTTGGTCTGCAGGTTCTCGAATGCACGGACAATGCGGGCACGTGTATAGCGTGGCTCAATAACATCGTCAATGTAACCACGGTTGGCTGCCTGATACGGTGATGCGAACTTGTCCTTGTACTCTGTCTCTTTCTCGGCAATGTACTTCTTCTTCTCCTCCGGATCCTCGATAGCCTTGATGGCTTTTGCCTCAAGAACACCAACGGCACCGCTTGCGCCCATAACTGCGATCTCTGCATTTGGCCATGCGTAGCACATGTCACCGCGAAGCTGCTTGCAGCTCATTACGATGTGGCTTCCGCCGTAAGACTTGCGGACGGTTACTGTTACCTTTGGAACGGTAGCCTCACCGTAAGCGAACATCAACTTTGCGCCGTGATCGATGATGCCGGCATACTCCTGACCGGTACCGCACAGGAAACCTGGAACGTCAACAAGTGTGAGTATCTGAATGTTGAATGCGTCGCAGAAACGTACAAAGCGTGCTGCCTTGCGTGATGCGTCACAGTCAAGAACGCCTGCGAGCCAGCTTGGCTGGTTGGCGATGATACCGGTTGAGCGGCCGTTGAAACGTGCGAAACCGCAGATGATATTCTTGGCGTAGTCTTTCTGAACCTCCATGAAGTCTCCATTATCTACGATAGAGTAGATGATGTTCTTCATATCGTATGGTTTGTTCGGGTCTGCTGGAACAATGTCGTTCAGCGCATCCTCTATACGTGCAGGGTCATCGGTGCACTCTACCAGAGGAGCCTCCTCCATATTGTTCTGCGGAATGAAGCTTACCAGACGGCGTACTTCCTGAATGGCCTCCTCCTCGGTCGCCGCCACAAAGTGAGTAACGCCAGACTTGGTGGCGTGAATGCGCGCGCCGCCGAGGTCTTCTACTGAGACGTCCTCTCCTGTAACGCTCTTTACAACTTTCGGACCAGTGATGAACATATAAGAGTTCTGCTCGGTCATCATAATGAAGTCCGTAAGAGCCGGGCTGTAAACAGCACCTCCGGCGCAAGGACCAAAGATTACTGAAATCTGAGGAACAACACCTGATGCAAGAATGTTGCGCTCAAAGATCTCAGCATATCCTGCCAGTGCGCAAGCGCCTTCCTGGATACGTGCGCCACCTGAGTCGTTAAGACCGATGATAGGAGCGCCAAGCTTCATGGCCATATCCATCACCTTACAGATCTTCTGGGCCATTGTCTCAGACAGTGAGCCGCCGATAACGGTTGCATCCTGTGCGAAAACAAATACCAGACGTCCGTCTATTGTACCTGAGCCTACAGCCACACCATCACCGAGGAAAACCTTCTTGTCCATACCGAAGTCGTTGCAACGGTGTGTCAGGAACATATCCACCTCCTCAAATGAACCCTCGTCAAGGAGCATGTTTATACGCTCACGGGCTGTGTAGCTACCTTTTGCGTGATGCTTCTCAACTGCTTTCTCGCCACCTCCGGCCATTGCCTCGGCGCGCTTCTCAACAAGCTTCTGGAGCTTGCTCTGATTGTCTGCCATATCTGTTTGTCTTTTGTTCGGAAAAAACTTATTTAGGCTGCTCGCAAAGCTCTGTCAGCACACCGCATGTGCTCTTCGGATGCAGGAATGCGATCATCAGGTTCTCTGCGCCCTTGCGTGGTGCTACGTCGATGAGCTTCAGGCCTGCTGCCTCAGCCTCCTTCAGAGCCTCTGCTACACTCTCAACATTGAATGCTACGTGGTGGATTCCGCCACGGCCGCCGTTCTTCTCAATGAACTTTGCGATTGTTGACTCAGGACAGGTCGGCTCAAGGAGCTCAATCTTGGTCTGGCCTACTTTGAAGAAAGCGGTCTTTACTTTCTGATCAGCTACTTCCTCAATGTTGTAGCACTTGCTGCCGGTTAATAACTCGAAGAATGGCATTGTCTCCTCAAGAGAGGTTACGGCAATACCTAAATGCTCAATGTGTGAAGGTTTCATACTTCTTTTGATTTATAGGTTAAAAAATTAATAATCAACAACAAAGCGGTGCCAGGCGCTCCAGAGGGGGCTCCCGTTGGCGCAAAGTTTCACAAAGGTACAAAAACACCTTCAGAATACACCTATTTATAAAATAAAAAGTTATCCACCAGAAAGGGCTTTCAGAATTCCATCAGAATCCTGAAATTAATCTGACGGCCGGTCAGGTAGTTCGGCACTGCGAACTGGGTGCCGCTGATGTCTGTGATCCAGTAATATGAATTGACGTTATTGATGCCGAACAGGTTGAAGCAGTCCAGTCCGAGCCATATGTTCCGGAACGCTTTTGCCGCTCCGTAATCCCGCTGTCCGTTCTCGTTGTTCAGAAGACGGTAAGACATACCGATATCCACTCGCTTGTAGGCTGGTGCGCGGAAAACCGCATTCTCACGGCCACTGTGCGATGGACCGAACGGCAGTCCGTCGGCAAGCACGCCTCTGAGTGTCATCTGCCATCTGTCAGTGCCTGGGAAAAAGTCTGTGAAATGTAGTGACAGGTTATAGCGCTGGTCGGTGGGGCGGGGTATCCATTTGCCACCTATCTGCTCCTGGGTCTTCATGATGGAGAATGTTATCCACGAGTCTGCTCCCGGTACAAACTCACCGAAAAGTCTCGTGTCAAACCCAAACGCATAGCCTGAAGAGCAGTTCTCTCCGTAATAGACAATTCTCACGTTATCTACATTGTATGGAATGAGATTGTCCAGTTTCTTGTAATATGCCTCGGCTGTGAATTTGAATTGCCGGTCAAACATTCGGAAATGATAATCACCGCCTGCGACAATCTGTATGGAACGCTGTGATTTAATTGCACGGTTAAGCCTTACAGTCGCTATGCCTCCACCGTTCACGGAATCCTTGAGCTCTTTGTAGAAAGGAGCCTGATAATACACGCCTCCGGACAGGCGAAGAGTGAGGTTGTCGTTTGCGGCTGGGATATATCCTACAGTGAGGCGTGGGCTTACTATAAGTTCCTCATTCCAGTCCCAGTGTGAGGCACGGATGCCGTAGTTCAGAGTGAGCAATCCTCTGTTTGCGTTGATTCGCCAGGTGTCCTGCAGGTAGGCTGATATGCGGCTGCTGCTGATATCCTGATTGGAGCGCATCGAGTAAATCATACTCAGAGGCCCTTCCTCTGTGTGCGGAATCATATAGCCGGCGGAGTCCCGTGTCTCCCACTCACGCATATTCTCCACTATGTTCTCGCGTCGGATATCTACTCCCCAGCGTATGTGATGCGCGTCCATTCTGTGGCTGCCGGTGAGCCCGGCGTCGAATACTGTAGCGTCCAGATAATTTCTGGCGTGTTCCAAAAATGTACCCACGCTCATATTCTCCTCCTGGTCAGCCTCGTTCAGCCAATACTGACTCGTTATATCGTATGTCTCACGCTCTTGGCTGCTGAAGGCCGACAGCTTAAGACTTACGCTGTTCTGAGGGTCAATCTTACGCGTTATGTCAAAGGAGCCGAAGAAAGTGTTGAACAGGTCTTTTTCCCATCCGTCGAAATATACTTTGAACTGTTTTGCGTCCTCGGCCGTTCCAAAAGATGTGTTCCGGTCGGTAGGCTTGAACTGATAGCTGTTTCTTGCAATGTTCCCTATGAATCCCAATTCCCATCCGTCAGACGGTCTCCAGGTGGCGAATAGCTGGTAATCAACGAAATTCGGACTATACTCGCCATTCGTATCCAGAGTACCCAGCAGATACCGGCTTGTCTTGTACCGGATGCTATTGCTGATGCTGAACTTGCTGTCGCCATATCCGGCATAGGCACTGGCTCCGAGCAGACTGGCTGATACATTCGCCTCAAATGCCTCAGGCTTACGGTATGTTATATCAAGGACAGACGACATCTTGTCACCGTACATGGCTGCGAAACCGCCTGTTGAGAACGATATGGACTGTACCATATCAGGATTGATGAAACTCAGACCCTCCTGCTGGCCGGCCCTTACAAGAAGGGGACGCAATATCTCAGTGCCGTTCACATAGACGCTGTTCTCGTCAAAATTACCTCCACGTACGTTGTACTGGCTGCTCAGCTCATTGTGGCTGCTTACTCCTGCCTGTGTGGCTATGATGGACTCCACTGAGCCTCCTGACGCATCGGGGGAGAGACGCATTCTCTCCACGTCTATTGTCTGATTCGCGTCGGTCTGGCGTCTCATATCACTGATGGTCACGCCTTGAAGGGCATATCCGCTTGTCGGCAGCATCACGTCAAGGTGGACGGTGTCGGCGGGAGAGGTGATTGTGCGTTTGCGCGTCTCGTGCCCTATCATCCGGAAAACCAACTCGAGGGTGTCACTGTATGCGGGGCTTATCTCATATCGTCCCTGCAGATTTGTCATAGCGCTGACCATCTGGTGCGACTCGTTCACCGTAGCTAATTCCACAGGCTCTCCGTTCTCATCCCTGACAATTCCGTAGATATAGACCTTTCTGGCATTCAGCGATAATGCGACAGCGGCCAGCAGAACGACAAGAATTGCCGGCCTGAGTAAACGGGAAATATGGACATTGAATCCAATCATCCTAAATATAACGCAAAAAACGTTATTAGATTATATCACGCGTGAAACTATTTTTGCAGGGAATGAGGAATGTGACTATATTCGCGGTGTTAAAACTCAAGAATTATGGAGGATTTCAGCAGCCTGGCGGCAAAGAGGCGCAGTATGCGCAAGTTTACGGATGAGAAATTGACTGACGATGAGATACGTCTGCTGCTTCGCGCGGCTCTAATCTCTCCGACGTCCAAGCATACCAACGGATGGGAGTTCGTGGCGGTAGATGACCCTGAGCTTCTGAAGGCGCTTGCGGTAAGCAAGGAGAGCGGTGCCGCATTTGTGGCGGATGCTCCTTTCGCCATAGCGATATTCGGTGATCCAAGGCTTACCGATGCCTGGATTGAGGACACGGCTATTGCCGCAATAATGGTGCAGCTTCAGGCTGCGGATCTTGGCCTTGGCAGTTGCTGGGCCCATATAAGAAACCGTTTTGCTGCTGACGGGACTCCGGCAGCCGACAACGTAAGGCGGTTGCTTGGTGTGCCGGGGGAGTATGAGCCATTGTGCATAATTGCCGTAGGACATAAGGGAATGGAGCGGAAGCCTTTCAACGAGGAGACTCTCCAGTGGGAGAAAATTCACAAGAACAAGTTCTGAGCCTGAATATGAGGATTGCTCTGGTAGGCGCGGGAAATGTCGCCTCCTGTATGGCTGGAGCCCTTAAGAGCGCAGGTCATACAATAGAATGTGTCTATAGCCGTACGGAAGAGAGCGCACGGACTCTTGCCGACGCTCTTGGAGTGCCATACGTCACCCGGATAGAGGATATCCCGTATGCTCAATGCCTGATTCTGATGTTGCGCGACGATGCTCTTCTGCAGCTTGCCGGCCGTATCGTGGCAACACATCCGGATGCTTTGCTGCTGCATACATCGGGCAGCGTCCCAATGTCGGTACTGAGTGATGCGGGGGCACGTCATTGTGGAGTGCTCTATCCTATGCAGACATTCAGTAAGGGCAAGACGATAGAGTGGAGCAGCGTGCCCATCTTCATAGAGGCGTCAGGCTGCAATGAACTTGAAAGAGTCAGGGAGCTGGCCTCGTCACTGTCAGAATCGGTTCAGGTACTTGATTCAGATCAGCGTTGCAAACTTCATCTGGCAGCTGTATTCGCTTGTAATTTCTCCAACAGGATGTATGCCATATCGGAACGGTTGCTGCAGGAATGCGGCATTTCTTTCAATGTGATGTCGCCGCTCATAGCAGAGACTGCTGCAAAGAGCGCCGTGATGTCGCCGGAAAAGGCTCAGACCGGACCTGCCGTCCGTGGCGACAGACGTGTGATGGAGATGCATAAGGCGCTTCTTGCAGAGTATCCGGAATGGCAACGGCTGTATGAGCTGATTTCGGAAGATATAAATAATTCTTACAAATAATGGATATTGGCTATCGTCTGATACTCGCTTCCAACTCTCCAAGACGGAAGGAACTGCTGGCAGGGTTAGGAGTTCAGTTTGAGACACGTGTGATAAATGGCATTGACGAATCATATCCTGAAGGGTTGAGTGTCTCTGAGATACCGTTGTATATATCCGGGAAAAAAGCCGACGCCTATCGCTCCGGTATGTCATCAGATGAACTGATAATAACCGCCGATACCATAGTGGCTGTGGATAATACGATATTGGGAAAGCCCGTCTCTGCTGAAGATGCCCGAAGAATGCTCAGAATGCTCTCCGGACGCAGTCATCAGGTTGTTACGGGTGTGACCCTGACTACTGTCAAGGCCCGGCATAGTTTCAGTGTTACTACTGAGGTCTGGTTCTCGCAACTCTCAGATTCTGAGATAGATTATTATGTAAATAAGTATAGTCCGCTGGATAAGGCCGGCGCATACGGAATACAGGAGTGGATAGGATATGTGGGCGTGGAACGCATAGACGGCTCCTATTTCAATGTGGTAGGCCTTCCTGTCCAAAGGCTTTACCGTGAGCTTCTGGCCTTTGTCAATCTTCTGGAAGCGTCTCCAGATAATCAGTGATGGCCAGGGCTGCCGAACGCGCGTCGTTTATTGAGTCCCATACGCATAACGGTCGTTTGCAGGTTCCTGCCGCAAACAGTCCCGGCCGGCCGGTCTCATTGTCGTAAAGGTGTGGGTTGATTGTCTTGATGAAACCGTACTCTCCGCATACCTCACAAGACTTGCCAAGTGTCTTTGTCCCCTCGGATGCCTCCATACCCACCATAAGTACCAAAAGGTCAACGGTGGTCTTCAGCGGCAGGCTGAGCAGAGTGTCCTCGGTCTTTATCTGGACTCTTCCGTCAAATGTAGCCGCAGCCTCGGAGATGCGTCCGCGAACGAAGTTCACACCGTATCTCTCCTGCGATTCCCTGTACATCTCCTCAAATCCCTGTCCCCACATTCTCAAATCCATATAGAAAACGGTCAAGTCTGTCTTGGAGAGCAATTTGCGCACCTCAATTGCCTGTTTCACCGCAGTGACACAGCACACTTTAGAGCAGTAGTGATTTCCTGATTTCTCATCGCGCGAGCCAACGCATTGCAGAAATGCTATCCTTTGCGGAGTCTCGCCATTGGAGTTCACAATCTTACCGTCCTTTATCATCTTCTCCATCTCTATGGATGTGATGACTCCCTTGTAAATGCCGTATCCAAGCTCCTCCTTTCTACGGGCATCGAAAGTCTGGTATCCTGTGGCAATCAGAACCGCATTGACTGTCCAACTCTGCGAGTCGTTGTCTATCAGCTCCCAGGTGGTGCCTTTCCATTTAAGACCAGTTATGAAGGTTCCTGTATAAAGTGTGATGCCATCTGTCTGGAGCTTGCTTTCAAGGTCGTTGACAATCTCATCCGCAGCCTGAAAATCAG
This sequence comes from uncultured Bacteroidales bacterium, assembly GCA_937898885.1. Taxonomy (GTDB): domain Bacteria; phylum Bacteroidota; class Bacteroidia; order Bacteroidales; family Bacteroidaceae; genus Colenecus. The sequence continues at coordinate 26,720 of CALDKD010000119.1, forward strand.
GAAAGAGAAAAGCCTTGTCACGCAGGTTCTTCAAAGGAGATGATGACTGTTCGAACAGCATAACCTCCACACCGCTATTTGCCAACACTGACGCCGCCTCTATTCCTGCGGGTCCCGCACCTATGATTGCAACTTTTTTCATAGTCTTCTATACTAAAAGGTTTCCCGGCTTCTCCGGGTTGCGCAGAATCTTTCCTGAGGCCGCGCGGTATTTGTCTTTTGGGTTGTACTCTATTCCAATCTTGTTCATCAGCCTCTCTGACTGAACCTGATGCAGCTGCAGTCCAAGTTCCCAGGGATCGTAGCCGAGCAGAAGACCTGCCATCTCCTCGTATGTGAGTACCGGAATGCCATATCCCTCGCGGTCATAAGTCTTGTGCTCCATCTCGGCTATGGTGTATTGCCAACGGTCCAGGAAAAGACTGCATCCGGGGCAATTGGTGACTATGAAATCGGGCTCGTATGGCTCCATCGACTCAAGTTTCTTCTTGGTGTTGGATACCGAGTAACCACGGTTTTCCTGCACCAGATACTGCCTGAATCCAAAACCGCAGCAGTGACGGCGCTCCGGGTAGTCAATGACCTCACCTCCCCAGGACTCTATCATTCCGGCAAGTACATACGGGAACTCGGCCTTGCCCACACCTTTGTCGGGGAATATCTTGGCGTAATGGCATCCTATGTGCTCAACAACCTTGAGAGGCTTGCCTGTGAAGCGGTTTATCAGTTTGTATCGCATCCTCTGGCCAAGCTCATCGCGGAACTTATATATTATATCCGATGCGTGAGCTATGTTCTCCGGCATCTCAAACTCACGCTTACAAGCCTTCCACAGGTTCTCGCGTGTCTTTTCCAGCAATTCCGGCTTTTCCTGCCACATGTGCGTGATCTCGGAGAAAACTCCGAACGATGTCACGCACGATGGAACAAAATTCCTGTAACCGTTTTCCGTCATAAGTGAGAACAGACGTGCCACAACGGTCATTGTGGTCTCCAAAGGGACAATGTCCGCGTGATAGCCTATGCCGGTGCAGGTGTGTTGCCTGAAATCGTCAAACACATCCTTGCCAAGCTCCTGACGCAGCATTTTAAGAAAGGCGGTCTCGGAACCAGGGAAGAATGTCTGCCTGATGCAACTTCTCTCATAGAAATAATGGTCATCGGCAATGGCCTTCTGATATTCGTTCCAGTATCTGTTCATAATTTGTCGTTAATGAGATTCGCAGCCACAATCTCAGCGATATCCTGTACGGGATACTCGTTTGTGGCGTGCTGGAATGACTTCTTGCACATTGGGCAGGCTGTCGCTATGGCATCGACAGGCTTGGCGGTAAGATCCCTCAGGGCAGCATTCCTTATTTTAGTCTGCTCCTCAATGGAAATGACCGTATTGCCCAGATTGAAACCGCAGCAGATGCTCTTCTCGCGCTGGCTCTTGTTCTTCTGCAGCGTTGTCACAGCATTCAGCACTGAGCGAGGCTGGTCATAGATGCCGCATCCACGGCCTAACTCGCACGGGTCGTGGTATGCCACCCGTCTGTCATCACGCCTTACCTTAATCTGTCCTTTTGCAATGAGCATGTCAATGTATTCGGTGTGATGCATTACAGGAATGCCCAGATTGTACTCTTCCTTGAATGAACGATAGCAGATAGGGCAGGAGGTGACCAGCATTGTGGCTCCTGAGTTCTCAATCATCCAGGTGTTCTTCTGTCTGAGCTCGTCTGCCTGATTAAGGAACCCTTGCTGGCGCAACGGCCTTCCGCAGCAGATTGATTGGCTCTGGTCCATATACCAGTATTTCTGGCCTGCAGCCTCAAATATGCGTTGCATCGCCACAGGTATTCCTGGCGTGAGATGTGACATGCATCCGCCGAAATAGGCGATACGTCCTATGGCGTTGAAAGGTTGAGGCTTTTTCAGATAATCATAATTGCCCTGTGTGTCCAGAGTGCCTTTGTTGCGTGTCATCCGCCTGATAGCCTCAATGTCGATGCCTACCGGACAATCCTCCACACACCGTCCGCACATAAGGCAGTTGTCGGCAATGATTCTCATTCTCTCTATCCTGCGCTTGTTCCTGAGGCCGCGTATCAGATAGATGGATTGTATGCGATGGTTGTCAGTCTCCTTGTCCATCGGACACCCCTGCAGGCAGACACCGCAACGCGAGCAGGCGTTCAGCTCAAACTTGGTGTAACCTGTAGGCTGACCGCTCTCTGTCACGCCTATCTTGCGGAACCATATAAGAAGCAGCTCGGCGAAGATATGCATATAGCGGGTGAAAGGCAGTGATACGAAGAACACCGTCAGGGCTATGGAGTAGCTGAGCCAGGTTGTCCACTCTAAATACTGTACTATGTCAGGATTGAAAAGTCCGCCCACAGCCCTGGTAAGGAAACCTCCATTGCCGTACAGGCAAGAGGTGATTGACTCTGCCAGCAGCCGGAGTGGGAATATCAGCCACAGCGACAGTTTCACGAACCTGTCAAACACATTGTGCGACGGCGTCTTCCGCATTCCTACACTCTTGGCCCACAGACGTTTGGCAAATGCGAGCGTAAGCCCTAGAAAAACGTACAGCAGCAGTCCGTCCATAACATTCGCGTAATTATCCGCCTGCTTGAACGAATCAGGCTCCTTATGGATAAAGTAGTTGTAGAAAATCGCCGCATAGAACGGACGGTGGTATTGCAGATGAATCTTGTTGCCTGCCTCATCGAATGTGATGCGCTTTGTAAGGAGATGCTTACGGTCTCTGTCGAACGAGTACCAGCCGTCCTGCTCAATGAGAGTGTTCAGCTGGGCTATGGACTGCTCGCGGTTCATACAACTGATGGCTCTGTTGCTCTGGATGCCTCCCACAACTATCAGTGAGGCCCAGCCCAGGGCAAACGCCTGATGCATTATGCCCAGCACCACATTCTTGCGTATTATGCGGAAGTGAAGCAGTCCCTCGCGGAACATCTCCCAAAGTGCCGGTATGGTTTTCCACGAGAACCAGTTGTGGCGTATCACACCACGCTGTGTCTCATCAAACTGCCTGAACCATCGTATGAACTTTACAATGCAGATGACAGCCAGCAGGAATACTCCCGCCAGGAATGGGATTACAAAAGAACTGTATGGAAAAACCGCTATCTTCATTTTGTCTCGTCCAGCATTTTACGCATCGTTATTATCATCTGCCTGAGATTTACGCCCCTGGGACAGACCAGCGTGCACTTGCCGCACAGCATACATTTCCTCAATTCCTCTGAGAGGCCTTCGATATTACCCCGGCGGAACAATGTGTGCGCCCTGCGGATATTGAAGTCTGTGAACTGTCTGGCCGAGCAGGTGGCGCTGCAGCAGCCGCACTGGAAACAACGCTTGAACGATGGCACCCTGCGTGTAAGCTCGCTGAATTTGGCTTGTGTGGTGTCATCCAGATTCTCGCTTCGTGGCTTTTTTATGGCAAATCCGAAATCAGGCATAGTCATTTACTTAATATCTCTTCCTGAAAATCAGTGCATCCGGTAACGCGGAGAATGCTCCGGAGCTCATCCATAGTCTCCTTGCCTATGGTTCTGAGCGCGCCGGCTCCGTCACCGTGATAGTTTGCCCCGAGTTTCGGCGCCACCTCCTTGATATTCTGTATGTACCATTCCCATACAGGTCCTTGCTCCGGATGCATGGCAGGATTAACCCTGTCGGGATGCACGCAGTATCCGAGATCGATAATGTTCTTTCCCACACCGTTTATGATGTCTGCCTGCTGACGGCCAAGATGGCTGTCTGTAAAGTAGCCTACATCTTGCGATACCTTGCGAAGAATGCTGATTACCATTCCCGGCACATTGCCTCTGGGGCATCTGGTCTTGCAGGAAAGGCATTGTCCGCATTCCCATATCGTATCAGAGCGGAGCAGCTTCTCAACGGCTTCCTCATCGCCTCTCTGAACCGTGTCGCAAATGCGTCTGGGGTCATAATCATAAAATTCTGCGGCAGGACATATGGCAGTACATATACCGCAGTTCATACACGCCTTCAGCGCGTCATTATATCTTATGTCCTGCCTTATAAGATCAACCAGATTACCCATAATGCTGGAAAAATACTCTCTTTTTCAAAATGAAAACCAAAGATAGCCTAAAAAACCGTTCTAATAGCTATCTTTGTCAATTATTAACACATATTGCAAATTTGATGGAGACTACTTTGTTGTTTGCATTGGGAATGCCCGAGCTGATTGTTATAGTATTTCTTATTCTCCTGCTTTTCGGAGCAAAGCGTATTCCAGACCTGATGAAGAGTATGGGCAAGGGCGTGCGCAGCTTCAAGGAGGGAATGAGCGAGATAGAGAAGGACATCAACTCTGATGGCGGCAAAACGGACGAGAGCAAGAAAGAGTAATCGTCAAGCCTTACAATTACCGTCTTACCGGTGGACGATTCCAGAATGACATTTTGGGATCACTTGGAAGTACTTAGAAAAGTAATTCTGAGGATTCTTGCCATAGCGACTGGCACCGCTGTGGTGGCATTCTGTCTCAAGGATGTTCTTTTTAGGGTTATTCTTGCCCCTGGCAAGCCGCAGTTCGTAACATACCGCCTTTTTGAGAAAGTCGCCGCAATGTTGGGCGCCGATGCGTCAGGCATTGCCGACTTCAATGTTGAGCTGTTCAGCAATATGCTGACCGCCCAGTTCATGACCCATATGAAAATGGCTTTCTGGGTTGGCGTGATACTCGTGGTACCATATATAATATATGAGCTTTATGGCTTTGTGGCCCCGGCCCTCAGAAGCAATGAGCGCAAATATACCGTCAGGATAATCATATGGTCATATATCCTCTTTATGACCGGAGTCCTGCTCAATTACTTTATAATCTTTCCGCTGGCATTCCGTTTCCTGGGCACTTACCAGGTCAGCCCCGACGTGCCGAATGTCATAACCATCACCTCTTATATAGATATGCTGCTCACGCTCACCGTGATGATGGGTGTGATGTTTGAGCTGCCTGTACTCTCCTGGTTCCTGGCCAGGCTTGGCTTTGTGAATGCCGGGTTTATGAGGAAATACCGCAGGCACGCCATTGTGGCTATCGTGGTGATAGCCGCCATTATCACACCCACAACCGATGTCTTCACACTGACGGTTGTGGCCGTACCAATCTATCTGCTGTACGAGGTAAGTATCGCGGTGGTGCGCAAGGTGCGTCACTGAACGCTTTTCTCCTGCTTGTATTTCCAGTGTGCCGCTATTCCCTGCTCGGCATCATAGTCCATACGCTCCGAGCGTATCTGAATCTCAATCCAGTTGAAATCCGGTCCCATTACCGTAAGCTGCAGAGCCTGATAGCCTGATGGCTTGGGGTTGGTTATCCAGTCCTTCACCCGGTCCGGATGAATGCGGTATAGCGATGATATTACTGTATAAATGCGCCAGCAGTAGAACTTCTCGGCATCCATATTCTCAAGCTGCCACTGCCTTACCGCCGCAGTATCGGGATTGCTGTCAACAATATTCGGAACGGTGTGCGGCAACATGTCGATTACGGGTTTCGGCTTATATACAATGCGGGTGGCGAACAGGTCATAGACATCGTCGAAACACTTGTTGTCAACGCGCATCTTGCGCCAGATGCTATATACAGACTTCATACGGTACTTGAACTCGTACTCAATGCCAAGCTCGTCCAGCATGGCACGGATAGGCAGTGCGAACGAGCGGAATACCATCTCGCACGACATCTCAGCCTCCTGCAGCAGATGCTTCAGATGCCTGTAGTCCTCAGGATGTCCGAGCTTCATTGACAGTTCCTGCAGCTCTCCCTGCTCCGGGAACATGCCCAGGGTCTCTGCCATAGGAGCCCACCGCTCCAGGACGTCTGATACATATGCGTTGATGTCAACATCCGATGGTACACCGTTGGCCTCCCATTCCTGCATCTGCCTGAGATGCTCCAGTATCTCCTGCTGCTGTTCCATCACTCAAAGCTGAAAAGGGAAGAGAATCCGGCAATTGTGAACACCTGCCTTACGCCTGGCGTGACATTTCTCAGAGTCACGTCTCCGCGTTTTGCAATCGTCTCCTTGCGAAGCAGAAGCAACTGCCTCAGGCCGGATGACGCTACGTACTCAAGACCGGTGCAGTCTATCACTATATGCTTGTCCGCATTGTCCATAAGCGGCATCATATCAACAGCAAACTGCGATGAGCTGGTGGTGTCGAGCCTTCCAGTCAAGACCGCAGTGATGATTGCTCCATTCTCTGTAATATTCAGTTCCATTGAAATAGTCTGTTCGTTGGTAATACCGCAAAGATAATAAACTTTGCGGATAACCATACTTTGCCGGGTCCTTTGTTTTTACCAGATGGATTATATACTTTTGCCTTGTCCAAAAGGAATGCTTCTACGAGTGGCACTATAGATACGAGGACGGTGTCATTATGGAGTCGGTCCGCAATGACCTGGATTTGTTTAAGGAGATTGAATAATTGCCCGTATATGAGAAAAGTCAGAATTACGGTAATGAGGACGGCCTGCTATCAGGACCTTATAGAGAAGTACGAGAACCCTATGGAGCACGCCTGTGATATGCGGGTGGGGCAGGTGTTCATAGCAAACGGCTGGCAGAGGCCCGATGGGTTCTGCGACAGTGCCTGGAGCAGCATATCGCCTTTCGTACTCGCGCTATCCACCGGAGGCGAGGACTTCTACGACGGTTGGATGAAAGACAAGAAGTCCGCAATGATCTCCTGCAACGACGGCTTCCGTCCTGTGTCGTTCCTGCTTGAGGCCATTGATGAGGCGGCAGACTGATGTGAGAAAACTTTGTCTGACGGACGTGACAAGCGCGGATCAACCTGTTGCGCAGATGTCACCGGACTCCACGGCATACGACATATAAGAATTGTCACACTTCTGCGAGCGTCCGACTTACATCCTGTCCTTGACAGACTGGCCGGCGCCTGTGCCCTTGTACTTGCTGCTTGCGCTGTTGAATCTGTACGATGCCCTTAGAACGATGCCGGGGTTGCGATGGTCATTGCTCTGTGAGAAAGAATAGCAGCCGTAATCGACATCCATGTACTCAATCATTCCGTTCAGAATGTCATTCCACGACAGACGCAGGGTAAGGGCATCGTTCTTGAGGAAAGACTTCTGCACGCTCATGTCAAGACTGTTCAATGGCTTGTTTATGTATGCTATATTCTGATTCATTCTGCTCATGTACTGGAAGTTCACTTCCAACAACCAGTTGTGTTTGAATTTGAAGGCATTGTCGGCCTGAACGAACAGCATTGGTCTGTCGCAACTGATGACACGCCGGCCTGTATTCTCGCTTGGGTCGGTCACGTGCAGTTTGAGAAACGGCTTGTCGAATCCGATGGTATAGCGCGGATTCCATACACCGAATGTAGGTGAAGCTGTAAGGTGGAAATTCAGATTGCGGCAGATGTCATTCATGTTTGAGTAACGGAGTATGACCACACCATTGTCATTGAATGGCGATGCCCACTGTGTGATGTGATTGTCTGCCCTTTCGTATGATGAACTGAATGTCAGCCATTTCCAGGCGGCGTTGAGCGTCAGTGTGCGCTGTGCTTCGCTGCGCAGTCTGGGGTCACCGGACTGGTAGGTATAACGGTTGTTGTATGTTATCTCATTGGTCAGATACTGGAGCTTTGGGCGCAGTGTCTTGCCAGTGTAACTCAATGACATGCCTACTTCGCCCAACTGTGTGGAAAAACTGACAGAAGGGAACCAGTCGTCATGCTGGCGTGACATGTCACTGTCGTCATTGATGTTGTCGTCATATCTGAAATTCACATGCTCGTACCTGAGGCCGGCACTCAACTGCCCGAAAGGTAAGGTCAGGGAATACTGGGCGAAACCGGCAATGGTGTTTTCAGTATTCTCTCCATCGGCGGCAGGTATGTCTGACTTGTTGATGGAATACTTCTGCAGGCCGGTGAAATATGTCTCTTCAGAACCGAACTGCAGCAGACCTTTCCAGACAGGATATGACAGCACCAGTTTTGCAGCATACATGTTACCGTCTGCCAATGCGATGGACTTCATGGAAACCGGGCCTGTCCAGCTGGTCTCGTTGATTTCGGTTTCATTGTGCCCACGGCCTATCATGAAGTCGGCATTGAAGTTGATGTTCATCTTGCCGGCATTTCCGTCATAATACAGATTGCCGTTCCACTGATAACTTTCAGGTGTTCTGGTGCGGTTTACTGAATAGACGTGGTCCTCTACGATGCCGTTCACGACAAAATCATTGTCAATGACCAGATTCTGATTCATGTATCCCGATGTGCTCTTGTCAATCTTCATGCCGATGGAATGCTTGTCATTGATCTGCCAGTTGGCACCGATAATATGCTGTATGCCCCCTTGCTCAGATATGTAGCTGAGCGTTCCGTCCTGGATTTGTGACAGAAGCTGCCCGTCCTTCATGGTCCTGGTGCCGCCGTTGATATCAGAAATCTGATAACCGTGGTTTGACCAATATACGATTTTTCCGAACAGGTCAAAGCCGCCCTTGCGGTAGTTCAGGTCAAGAACGGTCCATGATGGATCAAAATCGCTGCAGGTGGTGTATTTCTTAGCCTGGCTGGTAAGGGCGAAACTGAATCCTTCACCCTGACGTTTCACAGTTCTGATACGAACGACGCAGCGTACATCGCCTCCATAAAGGGCTCCGGGATTGCTGACCACCTCAATGGATTTGACATCTTCGGACATGAGATTGCGCAGTTCTGAATTGTCCGTGACCTTCCGGCCGTTAATGTAATATTCGGGCTCTCCGCGGCCAAGCACTTCCAGAGTGCCGTTCCTGTTTATCATGCCGGGCACCTTTCCCAGTACATCAAGAGAATTGCCCGCATGTTCAAGCATCGAACCTTCAATGCTGGTAATGACGGCATCGCCCTTGATTTCGGTCTTTGGAAGGGTTTCTCTTATGACCACCTCATTCAGGATGTTGGCATCTTCTTCCATCTTCACAGTTCCGGCATCAACACTGGCACCTTTCAGTTCCAATGGCAGAACCACATCTTTGAAACCAAGGAATGATGCCCGAAGAACGTATCTGCCCTCGATGGCTGACATTTTGAAAATGCCGTTTTCGTCGGCCATTGCACCTGTGATTATACTGTCATTCCTGAGAAGTGCGACCGATGCGAATTCCATTGGCTCATCAAGCGTGGCATTCATTACCTTGCCTGTGAACTCCGTCAGGTTCTGGGCATTGCATACAAAACATACGTTACATAAGGCAATCAATGCAGCAATCATTTTCCTCATCATTTTCCGATATCTGTTGTCATTCTTTGTAATAATGACGAATGGCCTGCGAAATTGTTACAACAACTAACAAAGGCTTATAAAAATTTTTTTTTGGCCACTAGTGTGTAAAGTTGAACACAGCCAGTTTTATGCTGTGCCTATTACCAAAGTCTATCCTAACATCAAATAACTCCAGAAATATAAGTACACCCACAAGGCATACAACAAACGCTTGAATGCGCTTACATCCATCGCTAGCCTTTTGAAGAATCGTCTGTCTGCGTTCATTTTCATTTTTCATACTTCGATCTATTTTGACTTATTGGAAACTGCCGCAAAAGTATATATTATCAAGCAATTACACAATAGTCAGGGACAGATGGAATTGGTTTAGGGATGAATATCCACAATGCGGTATCAAAAGATCATTTTTTTATCTATATTTGGAGTCTGGAAATTGACTGTTGCTTGTTATTTAAAGTTACACAAACAAATCATGAATAAGGAAGATATCAAAAAGTATGTGGCCCCTATTACGAAAGTCATTGCGGTCAACGAGCAGAGCATCATCTGCGCAAGTCCAACCGGAGTATTCGGTCTTAGCAATGACGGTAAAGTAGAACAAGGAAGCGAAGAGGATTGGAGCGCCACAAACCTCGACTGGTAACCCAAGTGTTTATCTGTAAAAGGAAGAAGAAATGAAAAAGACATTTATTTTCGGACTTATTGCTGCGGCACTTGGTTTCACTGCTTGCAGCAGCGAGGATGTCCTCGACGTAAACAACGACAGCAACCAGAAGGGCATGGTACTCCGTGCCACGGTGGAACAACCGACAAAGACTCGCGCCACTATTGACAACGATTGGACATTCGCTTTTTCGCAAAACGACAATGTGTTTGTTCGAAATGATGAGATGGGCCCCAATAACCATTATATGTTTACCAAAGGTACTGGCGACTTTATTTGCGTTGCTGCCATAGAGACCAAATCTCCAGTTACATGGTATGCTTATTTCCCTCAAGTTTTGGTATACCTATTTCAGCAGTCAGGCAAAAAGGAAGATGTTGCAAACTTATATGCCCTTTCAGGCACCACGGCAAGTACGACTACAGGAAAAGACGGCTTGAGCATCACCATGGAGCCTCAGGTGGCAATCCTGGTAATTGATAACCAGAGAGGCTCAATCGACATCAACGTAAAGACAGGCCAGGATTCATGGGTCCACTCATTGAAGGCGAAGACTGGGGAGAAGGGATTCGATCTTGTAACAGCAGAAACGAAAGTATCGCTTTTTACAACGAATACTCCTGGGACTTATTATATTGCCGTGCCAGCAGGCGTACAACTCGCTGTCAAGAATGGTGATACGGTCATCAAGTCAACAGGCGAAAAAGGTCTCACAGCAGGCAAGTATTATAATCTGACGATATTCCCATTCGGACAAGGTGAGGCAGCAGCCTCAGTCTTCGGTATTGTTAAATGGGTACAGCTCTGGGATAAAGGTCCTAAGTTCGCTGAGTACAACGTAGGTGCCAGATCAGCAACGGACTATGGTGGCCTTTATTGCTGGGGTATGTTTATTAATGAAGACCCAAAAGGTGAAGGCAGAAGGGGTGATGAAGACCTCAGTGGCAATAATGACACAGCCACCATGATCTGGGGCGAAAATTGGCGTATGCCGACAAGAGAAGAATTTGACAACCTTATTGCAAATTGCACTGTGGAAAGGACTAATCTCTATGGCTTGGATGGATGCAAATTCACAGGCAAGGGCGACTATTCGTCCAACAGCGTGTTCCTTCCCGCTGCAGGCATCTGCGACTTCGGCAAAGTCGGCTCCCAGGGTGGCTACGGGTACTACTGGTCTTCCACGCATGATGACTCCCTCCACGCGTACGGCCTGTATTTCGATGGGGGCGACCAGTGGGTGAACAGCGTCACCCGCAGCAAAGGCTACTCCGTCCGCGCCGTGCTTGCTAAATAGTTAAAAGCCGTGAGGTTCCACAGCACTATGTTCGTATTGAATCTGGAAATGGTATCCTTCGGAAACGAGCTCATCCTCTGCTCGGACAAGGGGGTGATGTACTCCACCAACAAGGGATTAAGCTGGTTCAGGAGGAGGCATACAGATACATGCTGACAAACTATCCTTTCAGAAGTTATCTTGAAGATATAAACAAGGCAGAATAAGGCTCACTTGCAAACTTCCGTGTCTGTATAACATAAAAATCTAGCGTAATAGTTGGATACACCAACAAAGTGTTAAATATTTGTGTCGGAATATGAGTTTCAATATGAAGACACCTGCAGCAAAGAAGAAGCAGACAGCCTTCCGCTTGGATGATGATTTACTTGAAAAACTCAAGGAGAAAGCTGATTGTGAAAACAGAAGTCTCAATAATTATGTTGAGAGAGTTCTTATGTCCGTCGCCTATGATGAGCCGAACGAGATTACTATTGCTGCTATGAAGGAAGCGATGTCTGGCAAGGGAAAGGAATTGGATCTTGCCAAGTGGAATGAGTTTGTAGCCTCGTTGTAGTTATAAGAAATCAAAAAAAATAAATAAATATTCTGATGAAACAAAACACAGAAATCAGCAGAAAGAATTCAACGGACATAAGTAAGCGCCTCCGGGTGGACGTGGGGCGGTGGGGAAATAAGAGCAGCGGCCCCTGCTGTTGGCAGAGACCGCTGCTTCAGTTCTAAAACCGACCAGCGCCCCACGGGCGCTGGACAATGGCTTTCAAGGATTTCAATAGGTCAACTTTCCTTAGCCCTACGGGCTTGGGAAAGTTGCTTTTATTAATTTGATTCTGTGACGAGACGAACAGCGTAGGCGTAGAGCCGAGTGATGCCGCTTGCCGGATCGACATTGCCCGAATCGAAGTACAGGTCGTACGCAAAGTTGTTGCCGCGAGGAGTAGAGGACCAGTAGTAGCCGCGGCCGCCCACAAAGTAGATGACCGTATAGCCGTCGTCGCCAAGCCGATAGCCGGCAGCAGGGAGAAAGACGCAGCCGGCAGCCTGCAGGGTCAAGAAAGCAGCATCTTGGTAATTCACGCCGTTCCAGTTGCTGCAGGCAGTATCAAAGTTTATAGGTTCGGCGCCCGCTTCTGATGGCCAGGTGAATGTATCCGGGAAAATAAGAAGGCCTGGCATATCATTTACCTTGACCTCCGCGTAACGATGATATTCCGATGACCGTTTGTTCAAAAGGTAATTCCACTCTCCATTATCTCCTCCGGAAAGAACTCTCCATATCCCTTTCTGACCGTTCACGACAAGGTCGGGGTTCGGCGAAAGTTGGTTATCTGCTGCGTTGGTGAAGAAAATGTCTCCTGAGCCTGTACCACTTTCTACGTATTTCTGTTTGACGGACTCGGTCAGGCTCTTGCTCCACATGAAATGAGAGATATGTCCGTCTTTCGACCAATCGGCACTTGAGAACTGATACTGTTCGTCTTCGTTATGAAGCACATTGTTCTGGCACCACATGTTCCCTCGGGCGAACTTCACCTTCCTCACATTGCCTTCCCCATCATCGGCCACGGTGAAGACTCCCGGCAACGGGTAGTCATAGAACTCGTAATGCGCAGACACCTCAAGGTCCTTGGAAACGCCTTCAAGGACAATGGTGCTTAGGGTTAGTGTTTTGCCATCGCAGATTAATTTCTTGAAACTATAACCAGGGACAGTCCCGACCTTAACAGTCCTCGTCCTGCCTTCAAGGATATCTCCCAACCCTTCAAATTTGACATTGTCGAGATAGCCACCCGCGGGAGTCACATCGGGCACTATACTTCCAGTCACCCTGAATGTCTTAGCGTAAGCCAGAGTGGCGGTGATGTCGGATGTTACGTCAGTAATCGTGAACGTACAGAAGTTTGCATCCTTGTCAGGGATAATCCTTATATCGTCCCCAATCCGGATGACAAGAGGAACCACTGTCTTGGAATATACTTCAACCTTTACCGAATTTGATTCTGGTTTGCATTGCACTGTGAGATTGTTGGCAATCCCTGCATCCTCTGCTGCATCGGACAATTTCACCGTCACAGTATAGTCACCTCCTACCGTTACCGTCTGGCTGCCGCCGTCGCCCCAGGCGCCGATGGACGAGCCGTCAACGGAGACGCTGGTGTTCTTCACCGTGAGGGTGATGTCGGTCTGGATGCCGGACTGAAGCTTAACTGCGAGGCCGTCCGTGAGGCCCACCTTGTATGACTTGCCGTCGACGGTGAACCTCAGTGTCACGGCCTGAGGCGTGTCTTTAGCGTCTGACGGGACAACCAGGCAGTCCTCGGTGAGGCCGGTGCTGATTGAAGCGTTGAGACCGGAGACAGTGAATGCGGATTTCGTGGCCGTGATTTCGCCCGAAGTGGCGTCGAGTGTTCCAGAAGCCGCTATGCCGTCGCCCTCGATGGTGAGACTGGAAAGGGTTCCCGAGCCGACGAACGAGGCATCACGCTTGAAGGTGATCCTGAGCCTTGTGAGGGCGTGGCTGAGGGTGAGGGTTCCCGTCTTCGCATTGGCCGAGGTAAGGTCCGCAATGCTGCCGTATAGGTAGTCGGTGCCGTTGACTGATGACGCCACGGGGATGGCGGTTATGTCTGTGACGGTGCTGCTGTAAGGGTAGTAGCCAACAAGGGTGCCTTCGGTGTTGCCTATGCGCAGAGGACTCGCTGCGGTCCATTTGCCGTCGCTGTATCCGTAACGGACGTTGCCTGCGTTCTTGCCGTAGGCATTGCCGCTCCCGTCGAGAAGGAACAGGCCGATGCCGGCTGCCGCCTCGTCCGTTGTGAATGACGTCCCTGTGATGACCGCCTTGGTCATCGGGTCGG
>CALDKD010000120.1 GCA_937898885.1 uncultured Bacteroidales bacterium
GGCAGGTCTGCGGCTTTGTTCAGGACATCTGAGAGGTAATCGAAGAAGTTGATTCTGTTGCTCGCCCCTACGGGAGGGGCGACGCTAAAGCCGCGTACGAATCGGCGATGGCTGAAAAGTTTCAATTCACGCCCCTACGGGAGGGGCGACAGCACGGACGCGCACATTATCACTTTATGCTTTGGTTTCAATCCACGCCCCTACGGGAGGGGCGACCTTGCAGGCCTTCTCGGCCTTTTTCTCGCCCTCCTGTTTCAATCCACGCCCCTACGGGAGGGGCGACGTCGAACCTGCCAATGCGCGAAAGCCGCTGATCTGTTTCAATCCACGCCCCTACGGGAGGGGCGACTAAATATCCTCTGTTTCAACCATCATAACCAATGGGTTTCAATCCACGCCCCTACGGGAGGGGCGACTGTCCTTCAGAGAGTAGAATTTTACTTCATTGCTGTTTCAATCCACGCCCCTACGGGAGGGGCGACAACTCTCCTCCATCTCTCGTTTCTTGATCTGTAGGTTTCAATCCACGCCCCTACGGGAGGGGCGACGTCCAGGGACCGCAACGGCTGTCCCATACCTTTTGTTTCAATCCACGCCCCTACGGGAGGGGCGACTTGTGCAAGCCTCAGCTCAGGAATGGTTCCGACAGTTTCAATCCACGCCCCTACGGGAGGGGCGACTTGTCCCATATCAAATGATCCACGTCCATCAAAAGTTTCAATCCACGCCCCTACGGGAGGGGCGACACTAACCTGGACAGGGGAAGTCCAACCACCTAAGTTTCAATCCACGCCCCTACGGGAGGGGCGACACCGTTAACGAGCGCTTACAATCAACCAGGAATGTTTCAATCCACGCCCCTACGGGAGGGGCGACGAAAGTTCAACCCGAAAACGCTTAGCCCTATGGAGTTTCAATCCACGCCCCTACGGGAGGGGCGACCTTGTATTGCAAACCAGGACGCAGCTCTCCGATGTTTCAATCCACGCCCCTACGGGAGGGGCGACACCTTTTCTTTGTACCTAATCGTATAGTATGGAAGTTTCAATCCACGCCCCTACGGGAGGGGCGACTACATACTTCTGGTGGCTGATAGCCACGTCCTGTGTTTCAATCCACGCCCCTACGGGAGGGGCGACACTGGCGCCGTCATTGCATCGTAATTAAACTACGTTTCAATCCACGCCCCTACGGGAGGGGCGACCTGGCGGTGAATTACTATATGTCACCGGTCGTGGAGTTTCAATCCACGCCCCTACGGGAGGGGCGACAAAGTGATTTCAAAATGAGAAAAGACAGAATTGTTTCAATCCACGCCCCTACGGGAGGGGCGACATCCTTGTAAAGCAGACCTATCACGATGTTAAGTTTCAATCCACGCCCCTACGGGAGGGGCGACCGCATTGCAAAGTATATTTAAACAACCAATTAATGTTTCAATCCACGCCCCTACGGGAGGGGCGACACGCGTCAAAATGTGGGATACATACGTTGCAGAGTTTCAATCCACGCCCCTACGGGAGGGGCGACGTGGAGCCGGTGGCCAGGGCGCCAATTATTCCGTGTTTCAATCCACGCCCCTACGGGAGGGGCGACAAGCGAGGACACATACCAATCGAGGGAGGTAAGCAGGTTTCAATCCACGCCCCTACGGGAGGGGCGACTTCCGAAAATGAGACGATGAGTTGCTATATTTTTGTTTCAATCCACGCCCCTACGGGAGGGGCGACTGGAGATCTAAACTTTTTGAGCCCTTACATGACGGTTTCAATCCACGCCCCTACGGGAGGGGCGACTGAGAGTGTCAGCGATGTCGGTTTCATCCGTCAGTTTCAATCCACGCCCCTACGGGAGGGGCGACTTTGTGTGACTTGCGAAAAGTTACGCCCGAAGAGGTTTCAATCCACGCCCCTACGGGAGGGGCGACTTCATAATGTAAAAATAGTTAAGGTTAATAAATAGTTTCAATCCACGCCCCTACGGGAGGGGCGACCTTAGCTCAATGTGAGCGGGCACCCCGTGACGGGTTTCAATCCACGCCCCTACGGGAGGGGCGACACCACAAACGCCATACGCTTTGAGCTTGACCTTGAGTTTCAATCCACGCCCCTACGGGAGGGGCGACCGCACTATGGCGTGTCCACACTTACGGATACAGAGTTTCAATCCACGCCCCTACGGGAGGGGCGACGCCGTGCGGTGAGTAGCTGACAGCCTCCAGCACAGGTTTCAATCCACGCCCCTACGGGAGGGGCGACCGACGCGTACGAAACTGCTGAAGATGCTGCCTGTTTCAATCCACGCCCCTACGGGAGGGGCGACATGGCCGACATAGATTGCCGTCATCGCCACGCTAGTTTCAATCCACGCCCCTACGGGAGGGGCGACCATATGTATACTCAGACGTAAGATTAAAGCTTATGTTTCAATCCACGCCCCTACGGGAGGGGCGACTCTTGGCTCCGCCAATCAAAGCATTGAGGAGGAGAGTTTCAATCCACGCCCCTACGGGAGGGGCGACGATGCCTGGCATATATGGCAAACGAACGAGGACGTTTCAATCCACGCCCCTACGGGAGGGGCGACCCCCGCAAGTTTTCCCTGCAGTATATCGGCAAGGGTTTCAATCCACGCCCCTACGGGAGGGGCGACATCGCCAAACTGGACCTATCACACGTTCAGCTTCAGTTTCAATCCACGCCCCTACGGGAGGGGCGACGGCGGGTCAGGAAGGCGTGCGGATTCAGTAATGTTTCAATCCACGCCCCTACGGGAGGGGCGACTTGGATAATTGTCTTTATCTTATCTGCTCCAAACGTTTCAATCCACGCCCCTACGGGAGGGGCGACGCCATAGAGCGTGCCCTTGCCGGCACGACAGTTGTTTCAATCCACGCCCCTACGGGAGGGGCGACCGCTTATGCCTGAAAGTTTTGATAGTCACAGCGTTCTGATATGGAATCTGCGAAATGACGAGCCAACTTCTCAAAAACTATACTGATTCGAATGTGGAAAACGTATAGCCTTGAAACACAAGCAGTGCGAAAGTAATAGTTTTTTTGAATCGCTATACGTTCGCACTTAAATAAGAAGAGCACTTTCTACATCATAACCACGTTGTTGACCCAAAGAGATTGTTCTACGGTTTTCGTTCTTATTTAGGAAATACAGCCTTATGCTATCATTCGTGGTGTCAATAATCTGCTGTAGTTTATTCTTCAACTCTAACAATTGAACTTCTGTAAGGACACATTCGAAAACTGAATTTTGAACTCTTTGTCCATAGTCCATACATAACCGTGCCACTTTTCGTAGTCTTCGTTGTCCTGCTGGTGTCTCGGTCTGAACATCATATGTTATAAGTATATACATATAGTCTTATTTTATTAGGAATACTGGGTAAGAGTCTAGGTCTCCACGAATGCACCTTGCCATAAGCATTGCTTGCACGTAAGGAATAAGCCCAATTGGGATTTTTTCTTGTAAAAAAGGGTGGGTGATTATTTCCTTTTTCCTACTCTGCCAAGCGGATAAAAATGTTTTGCGTCCATTGTCGGTTAAAACAACGCCTTTCTCTCCTTGGTATAGAAAATCTGATGCAGATACTTGTTTGCGATTTATCAATGAAAGAACAAATCTATCACCCAAATACGCTCGTAATTCTTCAACCATATCTAAGGCTAATGATGCTCTACCAGGCCTTAATGTGTGGAAGAAACCAACGTAAGGGTCCAGACCTACAGTGTCAAGCGCAGAAGTTATGTCATTAGTAAGTAATGTGTAAGCTAGTGATAACATCGCATTTACGGCATCTTTAGGCGGCCTTCTATTGCGCCCTGTAAAAGGAAATTCTTTTTTCTGATTGATAATCAAATGCTGAAATACTGAAAAATAACAACTGGCCGCATCTCCCTCTAAGCCTCTGATTTGTTCTTTTGTGGTTGCATTCAAGACATTTCTTTTTGCTCTGTCCATTTCACATACAGCAACTTCAATTTCATCTTGCAGACCGTAATCGCGTTCGTAGCGTCGTAGGATATATCGGTAGTTCTGAATCTTACCAGCTATACAAATTTTAGCTATTGCTGTTGAGCTTTCTGTATTTTCGGTAAGACTATATTGAGCTTTTCTTAACAAAACATTTCCTCTTACTTGACCTTGAATCCTACTGATAAAGCGACCTTGCGGTGATAGGAATGTAAGTCCGACACCACGATCTGTGCATAATTTCATAGCCCCAGGACTGGCACCCATATATCCGAATGTTACTATTGACTCAATGTTAAGTATAGGGATACGGAATACTTCCTCCTGGTTAACAGACACAACAATGTTCTCTCCATCTTTACTGATGTATGATTCTGGTGTCGTTATGTATAGTGTATTAAGAAGTTTCCTCATAGAGGTTTTTCTTTAGATAATTGGATACTGTTCTTCCTGAGCTTTCTGGCATACAGAATTCTTTCATAGAGCAACTTTTGCAATACGAATGAAAGGTGGCAGTAGGAATAGTACCACCATTGTATAACTGATGCATTTCAGTTGCGTACGAAATAACATCGTTGCGTAACTTTTCAGTGAACAAAACAATTTCGCGTCTTTTGGTCTCGCCATAAAAAATAGCACCTTCAGGTATAATTATCCCATAAACTTCTTCCAGACACATAGCCTGGGCTGCCAACTGCACTTGATCTATATTGCCTTGCTTTGGTTTCCCGTGCTTGTATTCTATTGGATATGGTGTCCAATATCCAGAATAGGAAGGGTGGGTGATGGCATTTAAACTATTCTCGGCTGGATGTAATTCCACTATATCTGATATTCCGTAAAGTCCTAATTTTTGTGATGCCAAATTGACTGAACGCAAACAGATGTTGTCGCCAATCTTCTGGCGATAAAACGGGTCATCTACGTGTTGATGCATAATCTGACCTTCTGTTGTCAGCTTGTTCTCATTCCACTTCTGCTCAATGTGAATCAATGCCCATTGCCGGGGACAGAACGCATAGTGCTGTATTCCCGACAACATAAGCATATCATCTTCTGAGTATCCCATATACTGTCATTGCTTATATTGTCTCTTAATATCTTCCAATAACTCCAGGTCAAATGCATCGGCTCTGTCGGCTTCGACTTTCTTTCGTTTGGCATCGAACAATTCATATTGCTCTTTTGCCATACGCTCAGATTCTTGAGTGGTAATTCTTCCATTACCTTGTAAGACTGGTCTGTCTTGAAATTTCAGCAAGCGGTCAACATTGCTCTTCCAATAGTCCAGTGTAAGGTCCTTGCGCCCCTTTACTCTTAGCTCGGCATCCTCAAGGAATAGAGTTACAAGACGGTTCAATGTATCTATCTCATCTTCGCGAAGGTAGTTCTTGGCTATCACTATGTCACCCCGCCTTACAATATTTCCCTGCCACGATGTCAATCCCATATTTGCTTCATCTGCATTGGCTCTTGACGAAACAATCTCAGCTGCGGTCTGATTGGTGACGGCGTACAGCAATTTGTTTTGCGTTGATGCAAAGAACATCTGTGTTGATTTGTCATCAGAACGATAATCACTGCTGAGAGCAAACAAATCTCTGATTTTTTGATAGAAACGTTTTTCAGATGCGCGGATGTCGCGAATCTTGGCAAGCAGCTCGTCAAAATAGTCAGGCCTGCCGTCAGGATTCTTTAGCCGTTCGGTGTCTATGGTGAAACCCTTTACCAAATATTCCGACAGATGTTGTGTCGCCCATTGGCGGAATTGTGTACCACGTACGCCTCTGACACGATAACCAACGGCAATAATCATTTCCAGAGAGTAGAAAACAACGTTATATCGTTTGCCATCAGAGGCAGTTGTAAAGTATTTCTTTACAACTGCCTCTGTAGCTAATTCGTTCTCTTTTAATATTTTAAATATTATTTGCCCGATGTTTTGCTTAGAGGTGGCAAAAAGTTCTGCCATCTGATTTTGATTAAGCCAGATATTACCATCCTGTGCCAGTAAGGCAACGCATGCCTTGCCGTCTTCGGAATTGTAAATGACAAAATTCTGTTCGTCGGTCATTATATTAATTCAGTAATAGTTACACCTTGAGGCAATTTGTCACGGTTGATTTTAACATCGTAGTCAGTGGATCTGCGTGCCGGAGCTTCAGATTTCTTTTCAATTGAAACGCGGTCGAACAATTCAGATGCAGATGCACAACCAAGTTCTGAATCGTGCTCAAATACAATCAGTTTCCGTGCACTCATCAAACCACGTGCAGCAGAATGATCCTGATCAAACATGTTCTTCAATGCTTCAAAGAAGAGTTGCTTGTCTTCCTCACTAAAGCCGGTTTGCTTTGCAAGATTGGCAGAGATGAAGCCATGACAGCGATATAGGCCATAGGCAATGGTTGACTTACGTCCCATGGTATGATTCTCACCTTTCATACTTTCGGCCTCTTTCTCTGTGGCAACAGCCACACGAGTTATCGAATGCTCTTGAGTCATTACAGGGTCAATAGAGCGAGCAAAAGTCAATTGTATTGGACCACGGACTTGTCCGGCGTTCTTGCCGGTTGACATAACTGCACCAAAAGAGCGAATATCGTAGTACCTCTTGCACATAACATCACGTGCAGCCAAGGTCTTATCAGCATCTTTATCTTTTGATTTTACATTTTCATCTTCGTGTGCAGCGTCTATCAGTGTATTAAGAACAGCCTTTTCTTTGATGAAGATATCAAAGCCATATTCCGCTCCTTTTGCCAATTGCACATAGTTGCGAACTTTGCGTTTTAGGCAAACATCGGTTATTAACCCCTGACCAGTCTCGGCATCAACACGCGGAAGATTACCAGCATCTGGATCACCATTTGGATTGCCATCCTGTACGTCAAACAAATAGACAAAATCAATTCTGTTCATGTTTTATATTTTTAAAAGTTATTACTATTGTTAATCGTTATCTTGTTTTCCTTTGAAGAAATCGGCTCTTTGCTGATAATAGCCAACAAAGAATCGGCCTTGGTCCTGCAAATCAAGGTGCGCAGGGAATCCGTCTGATGGCATATTGCCAATGATTTCTTGCTTCAGTTTCTCATAGAACACTTTGCTTCCTTCATTCAATTTTTCGGCATGATGTGAAGAAAGATTGAGTATGGTTGCAAATACTGACGAAGGTGTAGTACTTGCCGCATTCATGTAACGTTCGCGAATGCTGTTGATTTTGTTCGCATCCTCTTGGATTTTGTCCAAAACTGCGAATAATCGGCCACATAGGTAGCCTTGATTGTTGTTCTCTTTGTCTAGCATAATTTCTATTTTTTTGTCAATAATATTTAATCGGTTCAAATATGCTTTAAGGATTGCCATTCGCCGGATATCACAAGGGTTAATGGTTCGTCCGTTTGAATCTTTCTTTGACAATTCTGCAGAAATACGTCTTAAGCATGAAGAATAAAGCGGAAATGGATATGGCAATCCTTGAACAATACTTTTTAATACTGCTTCTGGCAGATTTGGTTGAGCATCACTGGATTTGCCACCAAGTGTTACGGCACTTAACATAGAATATATGCCCGCGTATGGCTTTCTCTCTTTCCTGTTATCAACAATTTCCATATCGTCAAAGTGTTGCAGGATTTTACCAGCAAAATCTTTTAATGAACAATCGTTCCAATAAATCACAGCGATACGAGCCGCATTGGGCGCAAGTCCAAGTATGTAGAATCGGTCATCAGACGATGTTACCGTCAATCCGGACCAAATGGATTTCATTATTTCTTTGACTTTTGCAATATTCTTGTTGGGGTCATCAACATTTGCATTGCCAAGTAATGCAAAAAATCCTTCCTCCACTTCTTGTGATTCTTGCTTTGTGTTCGATGCCCAAAACAAGAATGTGCGATTGCCAATGTGGAACTTGTTTTTTGAGTCTTTGGCTGTGAGTTTTTTCAAGGCTGTCACGTAAGCAGCCTCTGCCTCTTCGCTGATTGGAGCATTTCCACATTGTTCTTTTCCGTAAGAATCGTAGCCAGATGATTTCTGAAAAGCGACAAGACTAGCAGTGGCTTGGCTACCAGGTATTGAAGTGCTCGTCGTTAATCGTACAGGAGTTCCCTTTTTGCCTGTAACAAGGCAATACTGCAAATTAGAATCTTTACTTTCTTTGTCATTTGCGGACAAATAATCTTTTACGGCCTCTATTGAAGGTATTATCTCTAGTGAATGTTCCAGCTGAAAAGTAATATTTCTAGTACGTTCTTTAAGTATGGTTCCATAAATCTCAGAATTGACAATCTGATTGATACCATTGTTGTAAAAAGCGCAAATAGCCTTGAATTCAACAGTATCTGGCATTGCTTCTGCTATCTGATAACAGCGTTTTATAAAAGCATTATTCTTATCAATTGCTTTTTCCTTTTCGGAATCATTGTCTTCCTTAGGAATAGCTAATACATACTCAATATTATCCCAAAGTAATTGAGCTTTTGGAGTAGTTCCTGATCTTACTTCTCCTCGCGGAACAATGTATGATTTAGGCGTTTTACCATCTCGGGTGTCCTCTATGCGAACAAATGTACCATCTTCTTTAATAACAATAATGAAATATATCTCCTTCTTTTCAAATCCCATAGGTGGTAGATCTCCACTCCTATGGTAATAGTCATATAACGCTTTAAGTATCATCTTAATATCTCCTCACTATTTAATGATGGCACATTAATTACTCCATTCTTCATTTCAGCACGATAGAACATCGGCTGAATGTCTTTAGGATTAGTGAAATCCATATCGTAGAGCATAATTCCCAGGTCTTTGCTTTCCGCAATAGGAGCTGGCTCAATTTCTGGATTTTTTATCCACTTCCACTGTGCTGCACATTCACGAGTACCAAGATAAGGTTGGGTGAAGCATTGGCCTTTTTCAGCCCGCCGTTCAAACATCTGATAATATTTCATTGGATTCTCATCATTGCCAGGTTCGCGGCTCTGCAAAGCTGCGTCACGTTTAGCAACAGGTATGAAGACCAACTTTGCATAAATGCGGTACGCAACGTCACGTAACATTAATGAATTACGTTGCTGACGCTTGTCTTCAATGTATATTTCGCTTGTCTTTGGCGAGGCTATAGCACCGACCTCGTTCCGTCGTATTGAAATCCATTTGATAGGATTTAATACGTCAATGCGTGTTATCTCCCAACGCATAGCTCCTTTTTTGAATAATATCGCCTCGAAGATGGCACGTGCCGCGGATGGTGTTATTACATCGTAACTTACACGTTCTACCTTTAATTCGGGTCGTGTAAAACAGGCAATGTCACCACGAACTTCAAGACAATACTCTTTGTCTGTATATTCCATATCGTAGTTTTTAAATAATAAGCATTTCGTATTGAAAATGATTGTCAAATGACAATCCTATTGTTTTGTCGTATTGTTTTGAGTCAGAAATATAATAAAGCCCAGTTTCACTTCCGTGTACCTCGATTTTTTCAATCAGTCCGTTTACATTCAGTTTGTCAAACACATATTTGGGTATAGTTACAGTGTATCTTGCTAACTTTCGGAACATTTTATTGTTGATATTGCCATTACGCATTTCGTTTACCAACAATGAGGAATCCTGATAGGAGACAACAACAGGATAGCCGTTGTCATCTATCAGATTAAAATACTTGTCTGCGGTATCAAATTGAAGTTCCTGTGCATTATTAAGCAGAGCCTGAATGTTGTTTCCTTTATAATCTTTTTCATCAAAAGATGGAATCCGAGCATAATACTGCGTGAAATATTCGCTCATAGCGCTTGGAGAGAACAAATCTTCTTGTGGGTGCATACTGAGTCGTGCATCATTGGCGTAACTCATTGTACCACGTGGTACATTAACATCGGCAATCCTGAATACATATGTAATTCCGTTTTGGGCCATTTTACCTTCACGATTGCATCGGCCAGCCGCTTGTAATATTGAGTCCAGTCCTATCTCCTGTCTCATTACTACCGGAAAATCAATGTCAACGCCTGCCTCTATCAACTGCGTGGTTACAACTCGTATTGGTTTGCCATCGTCGGCCATTAATCTGTCTTTTATGATAGCCAATGTTGTGTCAACGTGCTCTGCACACATATTGCGTGACAAATGGAAATGATTTTCATCTTTAGGCAAGTAATTGAATATTTCTGTCGCAACTTTTCGTGTGTTTACAATACATAATACGCGATTGCAATGCATCATTCGGGCCGCAATTTGCTCGTATGTAAGTTGATCCTTTATAAAATCAATTTCGACACGACGTAGTTTATTGTGTAACTGCATGGAAGTTGGAATCAATTCCTCTATTCTGTTAAAACCGAACAGATTATTCTCGTGACCTTTTTGTTCCCCTTGTAGAATTGGTTGGCTTGCGGTTGTAAATAACAATGATACACCAAATAATTCATTATATGCTATTAACGCATCTACAACGGCTTGTAGGTGTTTTCCTGGTAAGGTCTGTACTTCATCAAGTATAATAACACTATTGGCTATATTATGCAGTTTCCTGCATCGACCCGGATGCGAAGCGTACATTGATTCGAATAACTGGACGTTTGTGGTCACTATTATTGGTGCGTCCCAATTCTCAGTTGCCATACGTTCAGGATTGAACTCTTCATATCTATTCTCTTCGTCGTGATAATCGTAGTTTGAATGATGTTCAAGTACTGATTCCTCACCAAATATGTCTTTGAAAATTTTCGCTGTTTGTGAAATTATACTGGTATAAGGAATGGCTACAATTATTCTACGCTTACCATTTTTGATTGCATGGAGCATTGCCCAAAGAAGAGATGATAATGTCTTGCCGCCACCTGTCGGTACAGTGAGACTATATACTCCTTGTGGCTTTTCTGCGGATTTACGACAGCAATCTTGTATTTCTTTCCTGATTTTATTTACTGGAGTATCGGCTCTTAGGTTTGATAAATACAATTCAAGTTTTGGCAATAAATCTCTCAACTCGCAACTGCTTAATCGAGCTACATATTTATCTGGTTGCATAAATTGTTCCGTGTCAAGAAAATCTGCATCTACCAAACTTGAAAATAACATACGAATTACATGATGGATGTATTTATGTCGGTGCGGCAATAATAAATTGTTATTATAGAAAAAATCAAGAGAAGGAATTTGTGGATTTATATCACAATTTACTTCAGATGGAATAGACTTACTTTTCAGTTCATCCAATTTCGTGTAATCGCAAAGTCCTGTATGGTGTCCCAAAATAGGGAATGCGGTTAACGGATATAATTTAGGTCCAAGTTGTTTTGCAAGCAATGCGCCAATCCATGCATGAGTTTTATCTGTGTAAGTAGGTGCTTCAATTCCATTCTCATTACGAATGTAGTTTTGAAAATCAATTCTCTCTTTACCTTTATCGTGAATAGCACCAAGGAAGTACCCCCAATCAGACATATCAAACTCTCTTGCAAAAGTAGCGGCAAGAGTAGCAACACCTTGCTGGTGCTCCTCGTTTGATTGAATTGCCAACTCCCCTGAATCAGTTCTGCGTATATGAGAAATGTATGTCGAAGTATCCATATTAGTAAATGTTGTCCGTATCGTGCATGTCTTTTAATCTTAACTGGAGCATCGTTTTTGTGTCCGCCACCTCCTTAATAGGGAAGTCGCCCAAACCCGTCTCTAAGACGTTGGGGCTGATAATCTCCTCGTAGTATTGATGGTAATGTACATCATCAATTATGCGCAAGGTGTGCAGACGGTGAATGGTGGCGGCTATGCTTATTCCGTATTTCTGCCTTACGTTAATCAGCTCGTCTATGTGGACGTCTGCGCGTGAATTGCCGAAGCGGCGGAATACGCATTGCCGTGGCAACAGCATGGCACAGGCAAAGCATTCGCACAGGCGTTCCTTGTCTGGTTGCTTCAGTGTGGCGGAGTAGGGCAGCTCTGGCAATGAGTTGGTGTAGGCGGAGAATTCTTCTTCGGATATAGGATTGAGCCTCAACAGCAGATGGGCAAGCTCGTGCAATGCGGTAAAGCGCTTGCGCTCTGTTGTCTGGTTGTTACGGCTGTTTACTATAATAATAGGTGTGGTGCCATTAATAAATGTTGAGACTCCGGCTATGCAGGTGTCGTCTATGTCAATCTCTATAATGTGAATGCCGTAATCCTGCAGTAGCTCATATACGGAGAAGATAGGCTGAAGACCGATGCTCCATTTACTCCTGATGCGCTCTGCGGCCAACTCAAGGTCAGGGTAGTTGCGCACTGTAGTTCCTTTTAGCGGATTCTTGAAGCTGATCTGTTCTGGAATGTTGTTGTTTAGCTCCATATAGTCCTGCACAGCTGCTATCACTTGCGCCTCAATGGCCATACGCTTTTTGGCAGGGGTGTTTTGCTGGAACCTGAATTCAAACTCATTTATTTTTATGTCGTTCTTGAAGAAATACTCAACCGGCACCATACAGGCTTGCGCTATGGCTGCAAGCGTTTGCTCTGTGGGTTGCATCAGCCCACGCTCAATTTTTGAGATTGCCATCCTGCTTACTGCATATTCGCCCATCCGCGCTGTCATCTGGCTCATTGAGAGCCTGCGTATCAGACGCGCGTTCTTGATTTTGTTAGGATTAATAACTTTCATCGCTATAGTGTGAGGTTTACAAATATAGGTAGTTTTTTGATGATTGTAAACAAATGGGGATATTTTTTCTTAGCATAGCTTGAAAACCTTACCACCTTACCGGTAAGAATTTCTAAAAAAACCGTTCTTTCTGGCAATTCCGCAAGGTTTCTCCGTGGAGGTGTGCGGGACTATCCGTGTAGAAGCCGGTAAGCGAGTAGGGACGCAGACCGTAAAGAAGTGCGGGTGTCTGAGCGTAGCGAGTTCCGCACTTTAGGCCGGAGTCCCGTATGAGCAGGCTTCGGAGCGTATTGTCCCGCACACCTTCACGGAGAAACCGCTAAAGCCCGCAACCGTCAAAGCCCGCAACCGTCAAAGCCCGTAACCGGCAATTTCCCTAAATTGCCGACTCCATCTTTCAAAATGCCATTGCTGACGGCGATTTTTCAACAGAAAGAATAAAAACACGAATTTTATTGCACAATATGAAAAATAGGGGGTAAATTTGCGAGTCAAAAATAAAAACCTACAGTAATGAAGCATAATTTTTGCGCAGGTCCAGCCGTCCTTCCACAGGAGGTAATCGAGAAGTCAGCTCAGGCTGTTAACGATTTCGAGGGTACAGGTATCTCAATTCTGTCAATCAGTCACCGCTCAAAGGAGTTCAAGCCGGTAGTTGACGAGGCAGAGGCTTTGGTAAAGGAGATTCTCTCAGTTCCAGAGGGTTATTCAGTACTTTTCCTTGCCGGTGGTGCCAGTATGGAGTTCTGTCGCGTACCTTATAATTTCCTTAATAAGAAAGCCGCTTATCTGAACACCGGCGTCTGGGCAAAGAAAGCCCTGAAAGAGGCAAAGGCATTCGGCGAGGCCGTAGAGGTAGCATCGTCGGCAGATAAGAACTACACATACATTCCAAAGAACTTTGAGATTCCGGCCGATGCGGATTATTTCCACTTCACCACAAACAACACCATCTACGGTACTGAGATCCGCAAGGACCTGGACAGCCCGGTGCCATTGATCTCAGATATGTCATCAGACATCTTCTCACGTCCGATAGATGTGAGCAAGTATAACTGTATATATGGTGGCGCCCAGAAGAATCTGGCTCCTTCTGGTATGGCATTCGTAATTGTAAAGAACGATGCCCTTGGCAAGGTAGAGCGTTACATACCTACAATGCTGAACTACCAGACCCATATTGACAACGGCTCAATGTTCAACACACCTCCCACATTCACAATCTATGCCGCAATGGAGTCACTGCGCTGGCTTAAGGCACAGGGTGGTGTAGAGGAGATGGCAAAGCGTGCCAAGGTACGTGCCGATATGCTCTACAGCGAGATTGACCGCAACAAACTGTTCGTGGGCACCGCAGTTGATGAGGACCGCTCATATATGAACATCTGCTGGGTAATGGCCGAGGAGTACAAGGAGCTTGAGGAAGACTTCCTGAAGTTCGCTCAGGGCAAGGGAATGGTAGGCATCAAGGGACACCGCTCGGTTGGCGGCTTCCGCGCATCCTGCTACAATGCTCTTCCAAAGGAGAGCGTTCAGGCTCTGATTGATTGCATGAAGGAGTACGAGGCTAAGCATTAATAAATAAAAGAAAAGATATTATGAAGGTTCTGCTTGCTACGTCAAAGCCCTTTGCAAAGGTTGCTGTTGACGGAATACGTCAGATTGTTGAGGAGGCTGGGTTCGAGCTGGCCCTGTTGGAGAAATATACCGATAAGGCTGCATTGCTTAGTGCCGTGGCCGATGCCGATGCCATCATTATCCGTAGCGATATTATAGATAACGAGGTGTTCGATGCCGCTAAGAAGCTTAAGATTGTGGTTCGCGCCGGTGCCGGTTACGACAATGTTGACCTTGTGTCGGCCACCGCTCACGGTGTGTGCGTAATGAACACTCCTGGACAGAACGCCAATGCCGTGGCTGAGCTGGTATTCGGCCTTATGGTATATGCCGTACGCAATTTCTACAACGGAACATCAGGCTGCGAGCTGATGGGCAAGAAACTTGGAATCCACGCATTCGGCAATGTAGGCCGCAATGTGGCACGCATAGCCAAGGGCTTCGGTATGGACGTATATGCATACGATGCATATTGCCCGAAGGATGTCATTGAGGCTGCGGGCGTTCACGCTGTTGACAGTGTGGAGGAAATGTACAAGCAGTGCCAGTTCATATCATTGCACCTGCCTGCGACAGACGAGACCAAGAATTCCATAGGAAGGAAACTTGTAAGCCTTATGCCTAAGAATGCGGTTCTGGTCAACTCTGCCAGAAAGGAGATAATCAACGAGGACGAGCTCATTCAGCTTATGCAGGAGCGCGACGATATTAAGTTCGTCACCGACATCCAGCCGGCTGCTTTCGCAAAGCTTGAGGAACTCTTCCCGAACAGATATTTCTCTACACCTAAGAAAATGGGTGCCCAGACATCCGAGGCCAATGTCAACGCCGGTCTTGCCGCTGCCAGACAGATTGTGGGCTTCATCAAGGATGGATGCACCAAGTTTATGGTGAATAAGTAACTTTAGCTTTTGGCTGTTGGCCGATGGCTACCCTCCGCTTCTGACTACCAAGGGAGAAACGGAGGATTTGTTTTCTAAATATAATATTGTTATGGCAATAGTAAAACCATTCAAGGGCATCCGCCCACCGAAGAGTCTTGTAGAGAAAGTACAGAGCCGTCCATACGATGTGCTGAACTCAGAAGAGGCCCGCGCAGAGGCCGAGGGTAACGAGATGTCGCTTTATCACATCATCAAACCTGAGATAGACTTCCCCGCAGGTACCGAGGAGACAGACCCGAGAGTATATGCAAAGGCCGCCGAGAACTTCGCAAAGTTCCAGAAAGAGGGCTGGCTGGTTCAGGATGACAAGGAGCAGTACTATATTTATGCCCAGACAATGAACGGCAAGACACAGTACGGCCTTGTTGTGGGCGCATACGTTAACGATTACCTTACCGGCAACATCAAGAAGCACGAGTTGACCCGTGCCGACAAGGAGGAGGACCGTATGAGGCACGTGCGCGTGAACAACGCCAACATAGAGCCGGTGTTCTTTGCGTATCCCGATGACAGCGTGCTGGATGCTCTTGTGGCCGATTACACAATGAGCGAGCCTGAGTATGACTATGTGGCTCAGGGCGACGGCTTCCGCCACAGACTTTGGATTATTGACAAGCCACAGGATATAAAGACTATTACAGAGCGTTTTGCGGCTATTCCGTCGCTCTATATAGCAGATGGTCACCATCGCTCGGCTGCCGCCGCTCTGGTGGGCGCCGAGAAGGCCCGTCTGAATCCGGCACACAACGGAACTGAGGAGTATAACTACTTTATGGCCGTATGCTTCCCTGCAAGCCAGCTCACAATCATTGACTATAACCGTGTGGTCAAGGATTTGAACGGAATGAGCGCTGAGGAGTTCCTGAAGGCTCTTGAGAAGAACTTTGTTGTTGAGAAGAAAGGCACCGACATATTCAAACCGTCAGAGCTGCACACATTCTCACTCTATCTGGAGGGCGAGTGGTACAAGCTTACGGCAAAGGCCGGTACATATAACGACAATGACCCGATTGGAGTGCTGGATGTGACCATCTCGTCGAACCTTATTCTGGACGAGCTGCTTGGCATAAAGGACCTGCGTCGTGACAGCCGCATAGACTTTGTGGGTGGCATCCGCGGACTTGGCGAGCTGAGGCGCAGGGTTGACAGTGGCGAGATGAAGATGGCTCTGGCTCTGTATCCGGTTTCAATGAGACAGCTGATGGATATTGCGGACAGTGGCAACATTATGCCTCCAAAGACCACCTGGTTTGAGCCGAAGCTCCGTTCCGGACTTATTATTCACAAATTGGATTGACAACAATAAAGCTGGCGTGGCATTGTCCTTTCGCCGGCTTTTTATTTATTAGAAAGTATGAACCTGATTACATTGTTCAAGAAAATCTGGCCGTTCGTCAAGCCTTACAGATGGCTTGTGCTCGCCACGTTGATTCTTACGTTCATCACATCTCTTATGGCACAGGTTAATGCCGTTGTGCTGGACAAGACTGTTGATGCTGTAAACGCTCTTGTAGGGGCTGCCGACTTTGAGTGGGGCAAGGCTGCGAGGATTCTGACGGTAATCAGTATAGTGCTTCTTGGAAAGGAAGTCCTGTCGGCCATACTGTCGTTCGCGCAGAAGTATTTCGGCGAGCGTATGAGGATTATGGTGTCGAAGGACCTTGCACAGGCCGTCATTGAGAAAATCCTTACATTCAAGATGGCATTCTTTACCGCCGACAACAATGAGCCAGGCAAACTGCAGACCCGTATTGACCGTGGAGTGGAGAGTCTGTCAATGACGGTGAGGAATTTCTTCATAGACCTGCTGCCTATGTGTACCAGTGCTATCCTGGCACTTATCCTGATGTTCGCGGCAAATGTATATGTGGGCCTTGTGGCACTGGCCATACTTCCCCTGTATTTCCTGATAACACAGCGTCAGGCTATCAAGCTGAGGGGATGGCGCAGGAACATGCGCCAGTACCGTGAGAGCAAGAGCCACGGCATAATGAACATCATAGAGAGCATCACTGTGATAAAATCGTTCAACCGCGAGCGTATTGAGGGCGACAAGCAGCTTGACCTGCAGAACAAGGTAACCGACAATCAGCTTGAGACACGCCGTCTGAGCTACACTTTTGACGGCCTGAAGACATTTGTGGAGCAGGTTGGTACTGTACTGATAATTATTCTTACGGCATATCTGGTACTGATTGAGTATCCGGGTATGACAATCGGTAAGATTATGTATCACGTCATGCTGTTCGGCAATGTGTCCGCGCCTATCCGTCAGCTGCAGCGTATTTATGATGACATCAACGATGCGCTTATCTATGCCGAGGGCTTCTTTGACATACTTGATTCCGATGACCAGCAGGAGACCAGCGGCACATATCGTCCCGACCACATTGAGGGCCGCTTCGATATAAAGAATGTGGATTTCTCTTATCCGAACGGAAACAAGGCTCTCACAGACATCAATATGAGCATTACGCCAGGACATATTACCGCTTTCGTGGGATTGTCTGGCGCGGGCAAGAGTACCATCATCAATCTGCTTGACAAGTTCTATGAGCCTCAGACAGGCAGCGTGTGTCTGGATGGAGTGGATTTGCGCGAGTGGGATACACATTACCTGCGCGAGAACATAGGTCTGGTGTTGCAGAAGAACCATATCTTTGACGGTACGGTAGAGGAGAATATCCTTTACGGCTGCCCGGGCGCATCGCACGAGGATGTTGTTGAGGCTGCGCGCAAGGCTTATATCCTTGACCAGATAGAGAGCCTGCCGAATGGCTTCCAGACAAAGGCGCTGCTTATGTCTGGCGGTCAGCAGCAGCGAATAGCCATTGCGCGTCTGTTCCTTAAGAATCCTCCGATTATATTCCTGGATGAGCCTACCGCTAGTCTCGATGCTGTGGCCACCGAGCAGATTCGCAACAGTATTGAGGCTATAAAGAAAGACCGTACAGTAATCATAATATCGCACAATCTGTCGCAGATCATTGACAGCGATTACGTTTACGCGCTCAAGAACGGACACGTGGAGCAGGGTGGTATTCCGGAGGAGGTGTATCGCCAGGGCGGTATCTACAAGGAGATTGTGGATGCATCGGCACGTAGCCTGAACATTGAGAAGATTGCCGAGTGCCTTGCCTCGGACGATGACATTGAGAATGCCGGAGCCAAGGAGAATGCTGAGGCCTGAGCCGTCTCAGACGTGAGGCTTTATAGCAGGAACTCCGCAATCAGCACCACAATACAGCAAAGCAAAGCCTCGGGCAGAAGCCCCAGGCCTAGCCAGGCGCCTGCTATTCCAATGACGAAGGCAAGCGCTCCGGCAATGGGAGAGCCGGTGGCCTCCATTATGGCTGGGAAAGTCATGACAGCGAGGGTCACGTAGGGCACGTAATACAGAAAGCTTCTGATGAACTGGTTTTCTATGCGCTTGCGTATGAGCGTTACGGGGATGATGCGGATGATGTTGGTCACCGCAATGGTAATGGCAAGGTAAATAATAAGATGCGTCTTTTCCATACTATCCCTTAATTACTGCATTCCTTTAGGCACGAATGTTCCGGGCTTTGTTGATACCGGTCTCAGTAAGGCCGCCGCTGCCGAAATTACAATTGTGAGTATTATAGTGCGCGTGCCTGAGTTGATGCCTGATGTGAAGGGCAGGACAGAGCATAGCCAGCTCAGGATAAATCCCGTCAGGACGGCACCCAGCACGGCCTTGTCTTTCTTTGCCGGGGGAATAATGATGGCGATGAACATTCCGTATAGCGCCACACTCAATGCCGATACTATGTTCGCGGGCAGCGCTCCTCCTGCTATGATTCCCGATGCCGTGCCTGCGGCCCACAGGACACCAGCTATGAGCATTGCACCGTATGTGTATGATGGTGCCAGATACCCCTTGTAGGCTATGGAGATGCCAAACACCTCGTCGGTGATGCAGCAGGCTACCAGAATGCGTTTCCATTGTGGCGTATCTGGAGCGAACTTCTGTGTGAGAGATGCTCCCATAAGCAGATACCTGAGGTTGGTTATGACGCACATAAGCGCCAGCTCGGCGAATGTGGCCTCTGCTGAGATAAGCGAATATGCTCCGTACTCACCGGCGGAGGCTCTGGTGAACAGGCTGCAGATGAAACCGGCAAAGGCTGTCAGTCCGGCCTTCTTTGCGATGATGCCGAGCGAGAATGCCACTGCGAAATAGCCTAGTCCGATGGGAATTCCATCTCTTAGTCCCATCAGAAACGGTAATCTGGCTGGCTTTTGCGCATTATCGGACTTCTCTTGCATCGTCATATTCTTTTGCGGCTGCAAAGGTAGCCATAATATGTTGTTGGCAATAGCCGTTTCATATCTTATTTTTTTCACTATCTTCGCGCAAAATATAAATATGTGTATGAAGAGTTTCCGTTTTGCCGTTATGGCACTTTTACTCCTGTCTGGCGCTACGTCAATAAGCGCGCAGAAAGAGATAAGCATTGACGTTGACACCAAGGCCCCTTCCGGTTATATAGACCCTATGCTGTACGGTCAGCTGTTTGAGCATATATATTTCTCTGCCAACAATGGAGTGTGGCAGGAACTGATTTACGAGCGCTCTTTTGAGCCTGAGCATTATCCGGGAATTCACCCGCGCGATGGCTATTTCGACGGCTGGTTTATGGACGATGACCAGGTGCTGCACTCACCTACGCGATATGAGCAGCCCTTGAAGGTGACTACCGTCTATACTGACGATTACGATATCACAATGGATGTGAGCTGGCGCTCATACCGTCTGGCAAGGCGTGCCTGGAGCGGCGGATTGCTTGATATGCGCATAGCTTTCAAGAATGGCGAGAACGACGAGCCGTACTATTTCCGTCTGCACGACCCGAAGTACGAGGCCCGTATCCTGAACACCGCTCAGACTGAGTCGCAGATACAGGCTGCCGAGCAGGCCGCCGCACGGCAGGCTTTGCAGCAGTCGCTTGTTCCCGATTTCTCCATATCGGCTATGACCGAGAAGGAGAGTACCGGCTTTGGCGGCAGGACCAGAAAGGTCCGCGCTCTCGATGCGCTGGTATCGAAAGCCGCGACAGAGGCTCAGGTGAATGAGAACCGCGACTGGCATAAGCTGCGCATCTCCTGTGTGAGCGGCAGCGTGAAGGTCTATTGGGATGGCAAGCAGGTGCTGAAGTATTCCAAGATGGCTCAGAAGGGGCAGAATGACATTGTTCTTTGGGTGAACTACACTGAGGCGCTGTTCCGCAACATAAAGGTTACATCAATGAACGGGCAGGAGGTCTATTTTGAGGGTACGCCAGACGATGTGCGCATTCCTCAGGTGGCTCCGCAGTGGAACAGTTTCGGTGACGGTCAGTTCGCCCTGGTTAAAGGCGACGCTGTCAATATGGACTATTCCCAGCAGGTAACGGCCATAAAGAAGAGTGGTGTGTCTCAGGGACCTCAGAACGTAATAAAAGGAGAGAAATATCTTGGCTACATTTATGCCAAGGGCAACGGCACACTCTCTGTGGAGATGCGCAACGGCGACAAGGCTGTGGCGTCCTGCAAGCTCGGAGTACCTGGCGGAGCGTGGAAGAAGTTCGAGTTTGAGATGATGTCGCCAGACTATGAGGGCGATGCTGACTTTGCGGTATGTGTGGAGAACGGCACCGTTCAGATTGATGAGGTGAGCCTTACCACTCAGACAGGAAAAGACCTTGGCGGCTTCCGCCCGGATATCTTCAATGCTGTCAAGGATCTTCATCCTACCTGCCTGAGGTGGCCAGGTGGCGGCTATGTGGCTCAGTATGACTGGCGATGGGGTATAGGTCCGCAGGAACAACGTCAGCGCTGGCCGCACTGGATGTGGATGGACTATGACCAGAACGCTTTCGGTACCGACGAGTATATACGTTTCTGCCGCGAGATTAATTCCGAGCCGGTGATAGTGGTGAGCGTGGGCTTTGACCGTCCTGACGAGGAGCACGAGGCTATCTTCCAGAATGCGCTCAACTGGCTTCGCTACTGCAATGCCCCGGCTACAGACGAGTGGGGCGCGAAGCGTGCCGCCAACGGACATCCCGAGCCATACAACGTGAAGTATTGGGAAATTGACAACGAGATGTGGGAGATGGGCATAGAGAAGTATGAGAAATCGGTCATTGAGTTCTCCACCGCTATGCGTGAGATAGACCCTGGCATCAAGATCATAGTCTGTGGCGGTTTCCAGGAGGATGAGGAGTTCATCAAACGCTCAGGCAACTATTTCGATTACCTGAGCCTGCATCACTATGAGGGCGCCAATGGCTATGCTACCGGTCCTGTACGTCTTGGACAACAGTATGACAGATATGCCAAAATGATTGCCGAAAGCCCGAACCCTAACATAAAACTGTTCATCTCGGAGTGGAATCTGAACAGTACCGACTGGCGTACCGGCCTGTTTGCCGGCGGTTTCCTGAATATGTGCGAGCAGAAGGATGTTGTGGCAATGGGTGCCGCCGCACTGTTCATACGCCGCACAGACTCGCCCGACTGGAACAATGCCTTCATCAACTTCGACTACAAGGATTTGTTCGTGGCTCCGAACTATCAGGTTACGAATCTCTGGTATGACCATTACTCCAAGTACCGCCTGTCATACACAGGCCAGACTGGCGATGTGAGTGTGGCCACTACAATGTCTGAGAACGGGCGTGATGTGATAGTCAAGGTGGTTAATCCTACGGATCAGCCTTATACCCTGAAGGTGAATGGCAATTGGAAGAGCCTTGAGGGTGCCGTGTATGATTTTTATGCTCCGGGTGACCTTATGGCCGCAAATAGTATGGAGAATAAGAATGCCGTGGCGCTGAGGCACGCGGAGCCTGCTGTGGCAGAAGGCTGTGTGTCTTTGTCAGTTGAGCCATATTCTGCTGGAGTTCTTACTGTAAAAATGTATAAATATTCGGGGTAATGAGAAGATTTCTGGTATTTGTCTGCGTTTTGGCGTCAGTGTGCGGAGTCAGTGCGTCTAGTCTGACACTAGAGGATTTGTTTGTAACCGGAGGTGAGAGTGACATCAGGATAAGTCCGAAAGGAGACACTGTGTGGTTTGTTGCCAGCTCGGTATCCAGCCATTATGACAAAAGCTGTGATGACTGGCTGTATAGCGCATTCTCAAGTATGGATGAGTTTAAGTTCTTCTTCAACATAAAGAAATCTACCGTGAAGTCAGGCCAGAGATATACACTGAAAGATATGGATGCCGAATTCACATACGGTATTGTAGGAGGCGGGTATGTGATACCTGTTGAGTGCAGTTTCGTTATGTCATTGTCTGAGGATGGAATGACCAGTATTGAGGCAATGATGCTGGGAATGGACAGCATTGTATATAATTTGACATATCAGGAGGCTGCGGTTCCTGCTGAGTACAATGATGTGGATCTGGTTTTCAATGTGGCTGACCTGCGTGATGCCACCAGACAGGGTGCGTTCCAGTTCGTTGGCGACAATGATGAGTACGCCTTCGCACTGGCTGTAAAGTCCACTCATATACCAGGCGGCTATATTCCTGAGTATGTATTGTCAAAAGGATTCACATTCGCCACTGCAGGAGGAAAGAACATCCGGCTTGTGAGAATAGCCAACATAAAGGTTGACAAGGTGAGTGGCGCTGATAATTACTCGTGCCATGCGGATTTCTATTCCTATGACGGCAACTGCTATCACGTTACATTCAACCACATCCGTCCGAACACCAGGGAGGCTGTGGTTTTGTCCTCATCTGACGTGTCAGTGAATGTTGAGACATTCGCCAGTAAGGGATATTCTACGGTGAGCGCCGATAAAGACAACTATCACGTGGAGATAGATATCCTGACAGAGGGCGGCGTGGGCAACTATTCAATGAGAAATGACAGCCTGCGTGATGTACGGATATATCAGCGCGTATCCTCAGACAGTCTTGTCCTTATACGTCTGTACGATAAAGGCGTAATAAATTTCGCCACCATAGATAATGGCTGGCTGTACATCTCGGGCGATATCCTTTCAAGAGATGGCGTGCTTTATTGTCTGGACCTGCTGTGCCTGAATCCACCTACATTTGTAGATACGATAATTCTCTCGAACGGGAAGAAGAGAAAGATGATGAGGGGCGGCCGTATGCTGATTCTGGATGATGGCCATACATACAATGCCGCCGGTCAGGAGATTCCATATGTTTATTATTAACTCTCAGCAGGATGGTTTCTATGGAAGAGATAACCAGAAGAAAGGCTATTAAGAGAATGGGGCAGACAGTGGCAGCCGCAGCCATCTGCGCTTCGGGCGTTGACGCTCTTGCTGCCTGTGCTCCGGAAAACAATAGAAAAATGAAAGTATTGCTTATAAACGGAAGTCCGCGAAAGAGCGGCAACACATACCGTATGCTGCAGGAGGCGGCATCGCAGTTGGAGAAGAACGGCATTGAGACAGAGATTGCCCAGATAGGTACAGGCGCTGTACGTGGATGTATTGCCTGCGGACAGTGCTCACAAGGCCGATGCGTCTTTGACGATGATGTATGCAACTCCATAATAGAGAAAATGGCCGGCTCGGATGCCTTGATTGTAGGCTCGCCGGTATATTATGGCGTACCTGCCGGCCAGGTGCTGTCGCTAATCCAGCGAATGGCATACGCTGGCGGCTCAGCTATGCGTGGCAAACCCGTAGCAGCCGTAACAGTATGCCGCCGTGGTGGTGCCACAGCCGCATTCCAGACCCTTCAGATGCCATTCCAGATGCTGAATATGCCAGTGGTTACATCGCAATACTGGAACATAGGCTACGGTATGACTCCCGGTCAGGTAGAGCAGGATGCCGAAGGCCTTCAGACAATGCGCACCCTTGCCGACAATATGGCATATATGCTCCATCAGTTCCAGACCGGCACCGCCAAGGCCCCCGAGCGCGAGCGCGGCATTGCCACCAACTTCATCAAGTAACTGTTTTTCCGGAGCAATCAGAGGCTGTTCTGGGGCGTCTCTCGGAGGAGCCGTTAAG
Organism: uncultured Bacteroidales bacterium; assembly: GCA_937898885.1. Lineage (GTDB taxonomy): Bacteria > Bacteroidota > Bacteroidia > Bacteroidales > Bacteroidaceae > Colenecus. The sequence continues at coordinate 24,213 of CALDKD010000120.1, forward strand.
CGAGTTACGCGTTTTAGCATTTCACGGCGTAGCGAGTAGGCTTCGTAGAGTCTAGCCCCAAAATAACCTCTGACTGCGTATTAAGTAGTAGTCCATGAAACCATTGCTAGAACAGGCCATTCAGTTTGTGCATTACTGCCCGCTTGCCCAACTTGCAATTGCTATGGCGATAGCGCTGATGGCGACGGCCAGCGCATAGAAAGCCACTGTCTGGCCTTTCGAGAGGTTTGTGCCCAAGTACTTGAAGTCTTTGAACTCCTTGCGTTTCCACAGGGAGGTGTTCTGGCGGAGCCAGGTTGCGAATTCTGTGAGATTAAGCTCAGGATGTTCAGTGAAATAGCTCTGCGTGGCAACAGCCAGGGTGGGGGCATCCATCCAGCTGAAAGGCAGGCACCAGCTTACGGTATTGCCGCTCATTCCAAGGCAGACGGTGAACTCGTTCTTGTTGCCGCCTTTCCAGTAGGCGCGCTGTTGCTCCACGATTCCTATGCCTTGTGAGGCATCGAACAGAAGCACGAACACGTGAATCTGGCTGCTGGAGCCGCAGAAGGCGTTGATGCGGCGGAAAGCCTCCTGAGCGACGCTGTCAATGGCAACCGCCTCGCGAAGCTTGTTGCTGCAACAGATTACATTCTGGTGGCAGCCTGTGATTCTGGGGTAGGGCATCAGTCCAAGCTGCTCAGCCGTCTTGTCTGATATCTTCTTGTAGTTGAAGATTGAGTTGGAGTAGCGCACGGGGTTGGAGTAGCGTCCGGTATAGGTAACGGTATCCGTGTCATCCTCAACCTTGTTCCAGTCATAGCGCTGACCACCGCCTCCGCTCACGCAGTTGATGTGGTAGGGCGATATACCGTAGGGTGCGGTTCCCCAGCGCGAGCTGAGAGCCGTGAATGTGCCGCTGTGAACAGACATAGACAAACCCGTGTTGAGAATCTGGAACCACTGATCAGGATGCTTTACGAAACGGTGACGGGTCTCCGTGTGAGCCCTTCCGTTCAGATAGACGGTTGTGGTATAGACCTGTCTCTCCACCCAGGCGAAATGGTGCTCCACCGCTACCACATAGCCGCTGAGATACTCCTTGACCTTTGCCACCCAATGCGTAAGAAGATACAGAATAACCTCTGCGGCCACTACAGAAAGAATGTAGAGCCACCAGTATTCCGTATTTCCCGTAAGCTGGTAGAAGACCAGCATTGCCGCTACGGGCAGCAGATAGGCCAGCTTGTACAAGGCGGTTGCGTCAGAAGAGTTTCACCTCGTCATCAACGCGGGTCTCAATCACCTTGTTGGTATAGGTAGAGCTGATAACCTTGTAGTTGATGCGACTCTTGTTCTTGATGAACCATTTGGCTGGCATTGTCTCAAGCAGAGTCTCGTGCTCGCGGATGATGTCGAGCATACGCTGTTGCGAGGTGGCAAAGGCACTGCGCTGAACCTCGATAGACTGCATCAGCTGCTTGTAGAGCGATGTGTCGAAATCAGGATTGGACTCCTGAATGAATTTGATGATACCCTCTCCATCCTTGCCGTATCGGCCTGAGATCAGTTCCGGGTAAATCTTCTCGAATGCCTCACGGTACTCTTTGGCTACTCCGGCCTCCTGCTGGAGAATCTTCCACATTGTATCGTGTACCGTTGTAATCTTTTCTTCCTGAGCCTTGGCTTCCTTGCGGAGTGCAACCTCGCGGTTGTTGTAGTTGAAGTACAGCGATATCAGAATGACCGCCAGTACTGCGATAATAATTAATAGGATAATCATATTATGTGAATTGTTTGTTACTGATATTGTCTGATGCGGACGTCGATGCCTGTACCATCAAGAAGAGTGACCACCTGCTGGATGTCTGTATTGCCGTAATGATACGGGAACAGGACTTTCGGCTTGATGATATTGGCTACCTTGGCTATCTGCTCCGGTGTCATGGTGAAAGGCTGGTTGCACGGCAGGAAGGCCACATCGATGTTTTTGATATTCTCCATCTCGGGAATGTCCTCAGTATCGCCTGCAATGTAGATTCTGAATCCGTCTATTGTAAGTATGTATCCGTTGTCGCGTCCTTGCGGATGGAACTGTTGTTTCCCTTCTGATATGTTGTAAGCTGGAACCGCCTCTATCTTCCAACCGTTTCCAAAGGCCATCTCGTCTCCATTGGCCATAACATCGCCATAGCCGATAATGTCGTGCGAGTTCCGGTTGGCTATTACCTGCGTTCCGTCTTTGGCCAGCTGTGCCAGGGCCAGAGTATCGACGTGGTCGAAGTGCTCGTGTGTCACCAGAATGAAATCGGCTTTCGGTAACTGTGTGTAGTCGGTCTCAGGCTGTGCGGCTTTGGTCACAGGGTCAACGTACAGCCATTTGTCGTTAATCATCATACGGATACTGCCGTGTTTGATGCAGTACATCCTGATTGTGGTCTTGCCTGATGTGAAGACATCGTCTGTAGGCTCGTACTGCTGCTCTGCCTTGGGCTTGCAGCCTGAAAGAATGCCTGCGATTGCGCACATTGTGATAGCGAATGTTTTAAAACTCATATAAATAATGTTTGTTTATTGCCTTGCTCTCAATACTACGTTGTCTTTGAATTGGTCAGACACCGCAAAATTAAAATATAATTTGTTAATAAACAGTTCTTGTATTAATTTTACATCGCTTGAACAGACATTATGTCCCAGCCTGAATAGAAAAAATAGTTTTGAATAAGATTATGAGAAAGATTGTGAGAATGTTTGGTCTGCTTGCAATAGCGTCTCTGCCGTTGATCTCTTCCTGCTCAGACGCCATTACAAGTCAGGTTAGTGTTACCGGAGGGGTAATTGAGGGTGTGTCAGAAGAGGGAATGAGCGTTTATAAAGGTATTCCTTTTGCTGCTCCGCCAGTAGGAGACTTACGCTGGAAGGCCCCTCAGCCAGTGATTCCTTGGGATGGCGTAAGAGATGCCAAAGAGTTTGGCGACAGCCCGGTTCAGGCTATGGGCGGAGATGGCAGTGAGGATTGTCTTTACCTGAATGTATGGACACCTGCCAAGACTAAAAGTGACAGACTGCCCGTTATGGTGTGGATATTCGGAGGAGGCTTCGCTATGGGAAGCTCGTCGCAGTTCAATGGCGCGCCTCTGGCAGAGAATGGTGTTGTTTTTGTAAGCGTGAATTACCGTGTGGGTACTATGGGCTTCCTCGCTCATCCTGAGCTCAGCGCTGAGAGTCCTGACCACGTCTCTGGAAATTATGGCATTCTGGACCAGATTGCCGGTTTGAGGTGGGTTCAGGAGAATATATCCAATTTTGGCGGTGATCCGGATAATGTGACTATATTCGGTGAGTCGGCCGGAGGAATCTCTGTAAGTATGCTTTGCGCATCCCCGCTTGCCAAAGGACTGTTCCGCAGGGCTATCTCGCAGAGTGGCGGCTCATTCGCTCCTGCCAGGAGGCACCCGTATCCAGGTGAGAATATGAGGATGCTGGCCGATTGCGAGCAAGAGGGACTGGAAAAGATGAGAGCGCTTGGCTGTGCATCAATAAAGGAGATGCGTGAGCTGGCTCCAAATGCGTTAGGCGGCGGCTTCTCAATGGCGGGAGGTGCCTGGCCTCTGGTCGATGGTTATGTGATACCGGGAGACCAGTATTCGATGTATGAGTCTGGAAATTATAATAATGTTGACATTCTGGTTGGATATAACTCTGACGAGGGCCTGAGTTTTGGCGCAACAAGGGATCCGGCGCAGCATATCAGGGACACACAGGACAGATATGGCAAGTTTGCCGATACACTGCTCAAGGCTTATCCTATTACAGAGACTGCGGTACCCAAGAGCGGACGTAATCTGACCCGTGATGTCGCATTCGGATGGCATACCTGGGCCTGGGCCTGCAAGCAGGCTGAAAAGGGCGGTGCGAAAGTGTATCTATACTATTTTGACCAGCATCCGGACTATCCTGAGGGCTCTCCTATGTATGGGCAGGGCTCACCGCACGGACAGGACGTTGATTTCGTGTTCGGCAGCCTGCGCGAGCCGACGGCCCTTCCTACAGACCGTGCATTGTCCGACATAATGATTAAGTATTGGACGAATTTCGCCAAGACAGGGAATCCGAATGGTGAGGCATTGCCGGAGTGGCCTGAATTCAGCGGAGTGGGAGGCAAGGTTATGAATCTCAGTGGCGATGCGCCGTTTGCCGGTCCTGTCCATGAGGAAGAGGCAATGAAAGTTCTTGACAGTTACTTTGAATGGCTCCGTACGCCGGAAGGCTCTGCCTGGGCTAATGCCGGGGAATAGTAGAAACCGGTGATTATCAGGTGCTTTATAATTGAGCCGTGTGGTATTGGGATCACACGGCTCTTTCTTGTTAATTAATATGAAATAATATTAATTAATAGTGAAAATCATTATCTTTGCTGAATTTAGTATGTGTACTGCCAAATATGCAAATTGAAGCGATATGATGACTGTTGAGGAAATCAGGCAATCTGCCGAAGAGGTTTTTTCTGTGGTAAGGGACAAGTGTACCGACAAGGAAATGTCCCGTATCAGAGAGGCGTTTGAACTTGCCTTTGAGGCACACGGACAACAACATCGCAAGACCGGTGAGCCATACATTATCCATCCGATTGCCGTGGCACGGATTGTCGCCGAGGAACTTGAGCTTGGAGCCAATGCCGTGATAGCGGCGTTCCTGCACGATGTGGTGGAGGATACGCCATATACCTTGGATGATATCCGCAGCCGCTTTGGCGATGATGTCGCTTTCCTGGTTGATGTGGTAACCAAGCGGAAGAAGACTCAGGATGGTCAGTCCAAGCAGGTTGAGAACTTCAGGCAGATTCTGGACTCCGTGCACTATGATATACGCGCCTTGATGATAAAACTGGCTGACCGTCTGCACAATATGCGTACGCTCAGCTCAATGCGTACTGACAAGCAGATGAAGATTGCAGGTGAGACGGATTTCTTCTATGCTCCGCTTGCAAACAGACTGGGACTGTACCACGTTAAGTCTGAGCTGGAGAATCTGTCATTCAAATATCGCTGCGAGAGCGAGTATGAGGCGATAGCCAGACAACTTGCAGAGGATAGGGAGCGCACGGATCCTGATGTCTTGTCATTCACCAACGAGATTGATGAGATTCTTAAGGCCAGAGGCATACAGGCAAGGACTCAGGTCCGTTACCGCAAACCGTACAGTATATGGCGCGATATGAAGAAAAATGGCGTGGACTTTGCCAGAGTGGAGTTCAAGCACTATGTGCGTGTCATCTACACACCGTCGGAGGGGTGGGGCGAGAAGGATACAAGTCTTTTCATTTATTCCGTATTGACAGACAGGTTTAAGGAGCGTCCGGGAAGTGTGGTGAATTATATAGACACCCCTAAGGAGAATGGCTATCAGAGCTTTCACGTGAAACTTCTGGGGCGCCCGGGATGCTGGGAGGAGTTGCATATATCATCCGAGAGGATGTTGCGCAACTCGCGTCTGGGATGCATCGTCAAGACAAATGAGGAGAGTATGCGCCAATGGGTGAGCAAGCTTCAGGGTGTGTTGAGGGATATGGCGGAGCATCGCGATACGGAGAGCTTTATGGAGGGACTTACCAGATCCCTCTACAACGAGGATATATATGTACTTACGCCTAAAGGCCGTGTGGTTCTGCTGCCTCAGGGTGCCACAGCGCTGGATTTCGCGTTTGAGCTCCATACCGACATTGGAATGCATGCACAGTATGCGCGTGTTAATGGAAAACTCTGTTCTGTAAAGACTGAGCTTCACCGTGGCGACTGCGTGGAGATTGGTACAAGCAGTGAGATACATCCGCAACGCGATTGGATTGACAATGTAAAGAGTACCAAGGCAAAGAACTATCTGCTAGGTGTGATAAAGCACGATGATGTGGATATATATCATCTGTGCCCGATTTGTCATCCGCTGCCTGGCGATGAGGTGGTGGGCTTCAATGGGGCGGACGGCAAGATTACGCTTCACCGGCGTAACTGTCCTGAGGCTATCAGACTGGCATCGGAGCAAGGCGATGAGATTGTCTCCGTGAATTTTGAGAGTGATTGCTCAAAGACTTACATTATACGCCTTAATATTGTGGCCATTGACAGGTATCACCTGCTTCGTGATATAATAGACTGCATTGTGGAGCAACAGCGCTTGTCGATGGTCAATCTCAATACTGTTATGTCTGATCAGATAGTGAGCTGTATTGTTGACTTTGGAGTTCACTCGGCCGATGAGTTGGCAAGTACCATCCGGAATATCTCGATGATACACGGAGTAGATGAGGTTCAGAGACTTTATATTTGATTTCAATAATTAATAGAATAGTGTTATGTCAAATTACGATTGGAAATTCTCTACCATTGGTGGAGTGACTAGAGTTAACATTGAGAGTGGCGAGGATATCGCTCATCTTGGAGAGTTGGATCAGAAGTTGTGGACAGTTCTCAGCTGCCCGGTAAAGGGGCTTGAGCTTGATGAGGCCACATTGAGTATGATTGATGTTGATAAGGATGGCAAGATTCACGTGAACGATGTCATTGCTACCGCAGAGTGGCTGAACAAGGCACTTGGCAATCTGGATTGCCTTTTCAAGAAGGATGACACCATTCCTCTCACCGCATTCAACCAGAAAACGGAGGAGGGTAAGCGTCTTCAGAAATCAGCCCGTCAGATTCTGTCGAATCTTAATCTGAAGAAGGATAGCATCTCTGTGGCGGATACATCAGACAGCATCGCTATTTTTGCCAAGACAAAACTGAATGGTGATGGCATAGTAACTCCTGACTCAACCGATGATGAGGACTTGAAGTCTGTGGTGACCAATGCTGTGGCTGCCGTAGGAGGCGTACAGGACAGAAGTGGTGTGGCTGGTGTGAATGCTGAGCTTGTTGAGAAGTTCTACGCTGAGCTGGCCGCTTATACGGCTTGGATTGAGGCCCGCGAGGCAGACAAGGCCGCTATTCTTCCTTACGGCGATGACACCGCGGCTGCCTGGGCGGCAGTGGCAGCCCTCAAGGAGAAGGTTGCGGATTTCTTTATGCGCTGCAAGCTTGCCGACTTCCACAATGACAGCGAGGCTGTTCTTGATGTGTCAACTGAGAAATTAGGGGCTATAAGCGGAAATGATCTCTCTGCTTGTAATGATGAGATTTCCACATATCCTCTGGCCAAGGTCAACAAGGAGCAGCTGCTTCCGTTGAACGGTGGCATCAACCCGGCCTGGAGAGGCGCTTTTGCCGCATTGAAGGCTCTTGTACTTGATGCTGAGTTTGCATCAAAGGATGCCATTACCGAAGGTGAGTGGGTATCGGTACTGGCAAAATTCGATGCTTTCAATGCCTGGAATGGCGAAAAGGCAGGCGCGTCTGTTGAGCCGCTTGGCTATGAGGTGGCAAAGAGTATCCTCACTGCCGGCAGAAAGGCTGACTTGCTGGCGCTTATAGATCAGGACCTTGCCCTGAAGGAGGAGAGTGAGTCTATAGATGAGGTGAACAAACTGACACATCTGTATCGCGATTTCTATTCATTGCTCTGCAATTTTGTGACAATGAGGGATTTCTATGCTCCCGGAGAGCTGGCGATATTCCAGGCCGGTACTCTATATGTTGACCAGAGAAGCTGCGATCTGTGTATAAAGGTGAGCGATATGGGTAAGCAGGACGCTATGGCCGGATTGAGCAATATGTTCATTGCTTACTGCAATTGTGTGTCAAAGCATAGTGCTGAGACAATGACCATTGCCGCTGTGATTACCGATGGCGATGTGAATAACATACGTGAGGGCAAGAACGCGATTTTCTACGACCGCAACGGCCTTGACTGGGATGCCACTATCATTAAAGTTGTGGATAATCCTATCAGTATCCGTCAGGCTTTCTGGCGCCCTTACCGCAAGTTCGCACAATTCATTGAGAATCTTGTGAACAAGACCGCATCTGACAAGGATGCCAAGGCAATGGGCGATATGACATCAAGCGTAACAGCAAAGGCTGAGGGCGGTCAGGCGAAACAACCGTTTGATATCGGTAAGTTCGCTGGAATTACAGCCGCATTCGGACTGGCGCTGGCCGGATTGGGGGCTGCCATCGCTGCCATTGCGAAGACTCTGGCCGGATTCAAGTTCTGGCAGTGGCTGGTGCTGATAGCCGCTATTATGCTGATTATCTCGGGTCCTGCAATGATTATGGCCTGGCTGAAACTCCGTAAGCGTAATCTTGCTCCATTGCTTAATGCCAATGGCTGGGCAGTCAACTCCAAGACATTGGTCAACACCCGTTTCGGAGCTACCCTTACCAGTATGGCCAAACTTCCTAAGTTCGCCGCGAATGGTGATCCGTATGTAATGGCTCCTTGGAAAAAATGGCTTATCCGCATTGCATTGATTCTGGTGGTGGCATTTGGAGCACTCTATTTCACAAACAGTCTTGAGTGCATAGGGCTTCACTATGAGAAGAAGACAAAGGATGCTCCGGTTGAGACAGTTGAGCCTGTTGCGGAGGAGAGTGTCGTTACTGAGTAAATAAAGTCTGCTTATATGAGAAAACTTGCTTTCGCGGCTATGTCGCTGTTGCTTCTGGCCGCTTGTAACTGTAACAAGATGGAAAATGTAAATCCTTTGCTTGCCGACTCTCCGCTGCCATACGGAGCACCGCAGTTCGATAAGATAAGTCTGGAGCATTATCTGCCTGCTTTCGAACAGTCAATATCAGATGCCAAGGCTGAGGTTGACGGTATTATTGAGAATTCGGAGCCTGCTACTTTCCAGAATACCATCGAGGCTCTGGAATTTGTGGGATTGAGATACAATGATGTGGCCAGTATCTTCTTCAATCTGTTGGAAGCTGACTCAAATCCAGAGATGCAGGAGCTTGCCGACACAATCTCGTCGCTCACGACCGGGTTCTCAATGTATGTTAGCCTGAATGACGCTCTGTTCCAGCGTGTAAAGGCCGTATATGACCAGCGTGAGTCTCTGGCTTTGGATCAGGACCAGAAAAGACTGCTGGACAACACATACAAGTCATTCGTACGCAGTGGAGCCAACCTTTCTGCCGATGACAAGAAATTGTATAGCGGCTATATTGAGCAACTGAACCAGCTCTCGCTGGATTTCAGCAAGAATGTGCTGGCGGCTACAAATGCATTCAAGCTTGTGATTGATTCCGAGTCTGAGCTTGACGGACTGCCTGAGTTCGTGCGTGAGCAGTTTGCGGCTGCTGCCAGAGAGGCCGGCAAGGATGAGGGCTGGCTCATTGACCTGTCTCAGCCAAGCTATTCCGCATTTATGAAGTACAGCACAAACCGGGATCTTAAGGAGAAACTGTATCGCGCATATAATACCAAGGGACTGGCCCCTGAGAACGACAATACAGGTATCATCAAACAGATTGTTGACCTTCGTCTTAAGGTTGCCAGACTGCTTGGTTTCGACACTTATGCTGATTATGCCATTGATGACCGTATGGCAAAGAGTACCGCCAATGTGCAGGACTTCTTAAGGAGGCTCACTGAGCCATCTCTTCCCGCTGCACGCAGGGAGGTTGCAGAGCTGAATGAGTACGCCAAGGCCAATGGCTTTGAGGGCGCCACTCTTATGCCTTGGGATTTCAGCTATTGGGCAGAGAGACTGAGAGTTGAGAAGTACGACCTTAGCGATGAGGAACTGAAGCCATATTTCAAGCTTGATGATTGTATTCCAGCCGCATTCAGCCTTGCCAACAAACTCTATGGACTCACATTCGAGGAGCGCAAGGATATTCCGGTATATCATCCTGATGTCCGTGTTTACGATGTTAAGGATGCGGATGGCAGCCATCTGGCTCTGTTCTATGCCGATTTCTTCCCTCGCGAGAGTAAGCGTGGTGGAGCCTGGATGACAGAGTTCCGTCCGCAGAGAATCGTGAACGGGGTGGAGGAGAGACCGTTCATCAGCATCGTAACCAACTTTACGAAACCTGTAGGCGATACTCCGGCGCTCATCACTCACGATGAGTTTATCACATTCCTGCACGAGTTTGGTCACTCACTTCAGGGTATAACGGCCGTTGGTCGCTATCCGTCAATGACCGGTACCAGTGTTGATCACGATTTTGTGGAGCTGTTCTCGCAGATTAACGAGAACTGGGGTTACGAGTCAGAGTATCTGAATACTTTCGCAAAGCATTACCAGACTGGCGATGTTATTCCTCAGGCTTTGATAGACAAGATCAAGAATGCCAAGAACTATCTGGCTGCATATTATCACGTGCGTCAGCTTCAGTTCGGCGTTGTGGATATGGCATGGCACACCGTCACCTCTGCTCCCGGTGAGAGTGTGCTGCAGTTTGAGCGCAATGCTCTTGAGCCGCTCGATGTCATGCCGCCTGTGGACGGTTGCTGCTCGTCAACCTCATTCAACCACATCTTCAGTGGCGGGTATAGTGCCGGTTACTACTCGTATAAGTGGTCTGAGGTGCTTGCTGCCGATGCCTTCTCTCTGTTCGAGGAGGAGGGACTGTTTGATCAGACTACAGCCTCATCGTTCCGCAAGATGATGTCAACCGGCGATGCTGTAGATCCTGCTGAGCTGTACCGTCAGTTCAGAGGTCACGATCCAGAACCGGAGGCCCTTCTTATCCAGCTTGGCATCATCGGAAAGTGATGCTATGAGAGCCGGTCTCAAGACCAAACTGGCATATATGGCCGCTTTCGTTGTGGTGGCTATATGGAGCGAGACGTTCGTGTCCAGTAAAATACTGCTGGAAAGGGGACTGTTGCCCGCAGACATATTCGTAATGCGGTTCGTGCTGGCTTATCTGCTTATTTGGATTGGCTCGCCAAAAAGACTTTTTGCCAACTCTCTGGCCGATGAGATGCGTATGCTTCTCCTCGGCCTGACGGGTGGCTCGCTATACTTTCTTGCCGAGAATTCGGCACTCAGCTACTCCACGGCATCGAACGTGGCCATAATTGTATGTGGCGCGCCTGTAATCACCGCAATTCTGCTGTCGTACTTTTATGACGAGGAGAAGATGAGCGTAAGGCAGATACTTGGCTCGGTTGTGGCGTTCGTTGGAATGATACTTGTTATTTTCAACGGTGAGGTAATGCTGAGACTTAATCCAAAGGGCGATGCTCTGGCTTTTACGGCAGCCTTGGTGTGGGGCATATATTCCCTAATTATGAAAAAGGTATCGCCCAAATACTCAACTGTGTTTATCACACGTAAGGTATTCGCCTACGGACTGCTTACCATATTGCCATACTTCTTTTTCGTGCATCCTCTCAACCTGGATATGACGGTATTGTCCCAACCTGTGGTGTGGGGCAATCTGCTTTATCTGAGTATTGTGGCATCGTTGCTCTGCTTTGTTACGTGGAACTGGTGCCTCACTGCCATCGGCACAGTCAAGACCACTAATCTCATATATTGCCAGCCTTTCTTTACGATGCTGGTGGCGTATATGGTACTCGATGAGCGAATTACCTGGATGGCCATCCTTGGCACCGCCATCCTTACCATAGGTATGATGCTGGCGGAGAAGAGGTAGTACGTTCCTCAGATGAATGTCGTTTTTCTGAAGATAATTGTCAGATAGACGCTACGTGCCACAAGGTGTGCGAAATATGCTCCCATAAGAAGGTGTATGCAGTTCTCGCCACTGTCCAGTCCGGAATTTCTCAAGACAGGTAATCCTGTAAGCCATACAGCCAGAAATGCTGCTACAGACCATAGCATTGCATTGCGAATCTGCACCGATGCTGTGGCTCCGATGTATATGCCGTCCCAGGTAAAGGCAACCACACCGAGCAGAGGCATAAACAAAAGCCACAGCAGGAACTGACGGCCGCATTCAACCACTGCCGCATCGGAAGTCATTATCTGCAACATCCAGGTGCCGCCAATGTAGTATATCCCAATAAACAGAACTGCTATGGAGATGCTCCATACGAACACCCATAGTATGGTACTTTTAAGACCATCACTGTCGCGTGCGCCGATGTATTTGCCTGTCATCGCCTCGGCGGCGTATGCGAAACCATCTGTAAAATAAGAGAATATCATGAGCAGTCTCATCATAATGGAGGCGGATGCCAGCAAAAGGTCTCCGTATTGTGCTGATATCACTGTATAGCCTATGTATATGGCAATGAAACAGACAGAGCGTATGAACAAGTTGCGGTTCATTGTCATAAACCGGCGGGTGTCGCTGTCCCAAAGCGATGCGACGGCTTCAGCGAGCCTGTATCCTGCGAACACATCCTTGTATTTTATTGCGATGATTACTGACGATGTGGCTAGTCCTGAATATTGTGCAAGCACGGTTCCCGCCGCTATTCCCGTGAAACCGAGTCCGTGCCATCTGCCTATTCCTGCCGCCAGCACTATGCTTGCCAGAATATTCACACCGTTCACAACTAAGTCCAGAATCATTGAGCTTACGCTGTCCTGCATTCCTATCATCCATCCCTTCATTGCCATCAGGCCTAATGTGGCAGGGGCAGCCCAAATCCTTATATAGAAGTATCGTGATGCCAGCTCGCGTACCTGTGGCGTGCAGTCAATGAAGAGGAATGCGAATTGTACGAAGAGCCATTGTATCAGGATAAGTATGGCCGCAATGGAGAGTGACAGCCCCATACTGCGGCTAAGAATCCTGCGGCACTCGCCGTTGTCGCCACGGCCGTATGCCTGTGCTGTCAGACCGCCTGTACTGACTCTGAGAAAACCGAAATTCCAGTAGAGTAAGTCAAAAAGCATCGAGCCGATGGATATTCCGCCTATCAGCGTGGCGGCATTCGCGTCAAGATGGCCTGCCACAGCTATATCCACCATTCCGACAAGTGGCACGGTTATGTTGGCAAGGATGCTGGGAATGGCAAGCTTTAATATTTCTTTGTTAATGTTCCTGCTCATCGGATTGCAAAATTACTTTGTTTTTGGTATATTCGCAGGTTCAAAGAGAAAGTAATAATAAGAATATGGAAGAAGAGAAGAAAACGATTGAGTTGCCGGAGAATGCCGGACGTGAGCTTCGCGAGGGTGAGGAATACGAGCCTGTGATGTCGCCCAAGAAGGTGTTTCCAGAGGCCAATATGTGGTCTGTAGGGTGGGGAATCCTTATGGCTATACTGTTCTCGGCTGCCGCAGCATATCTGGGCCTGAAAGTGGGGCAGGTCTTTGAGGCCGCTATTCCTATCGCCATTATAGCCGTAGGCGTGTCAAGTGTGGCAAAGCGCAAGAATGCTCTTGGTGAGAATGTGATCATCCAGTCCATAGGAGCCTGCTCTGGCGTTATTGTAGCCGGTGCCATCTTTACCCTCCCGGCTTTGTACATACTTCAGGCAAAGTATCCGGATATGACAGTGAACTTTATGCAGGTGTTCCTTGCATCGCTGCTTGGAGGTATTCTCGGTATTCTTTTCCTGATACCTTTCCGCAAGTATTTCGTGAAGGATATGCACGGAAAGTATCCTTTCCCTGAGGCCACGGCCACCACTCAGGTGCTTATCTCAGGAGAGAAGGGCGCCGGACAGGCCAAGCCGCTCATCGTGGCAGGTCTGATAGGCGGTATCTATGATTTCCTGGTTGCCACTCTGGGCACCTGGACAGAGGTGTTCTCAACACGTGTATGCAAGTGGGGCGCCGCTCTGGCCACCAAGGCCAAGCTCGTGTTCAGCATCAATACAGGCGCCGCAGTTCTTGGCTTAGGATACATTGTAGGACTCAAGTATGCCTGCATCATTGCGGCAGGCTCGGCAGTGGTCTGGTTCATCATCGTGCCTCTGCTCCCATTGCTTGGCGATACATTCCTGCAGACACTTAACCCTGCTGTCACAGCACCTGTGGCGGGAATGGAGCCGGAGGTTATATTCACGAGCTATGCTCGCCACATCGGCATCGGCGGCATCGCCATGGCCGGAATTCTGGGCATCATCAAGTCGTGGCCGGTGATCAAGAGCGCTGTAGGCCTTGCCGGACGCGAGCTTAAGGGAAACAAGGATGCGGCCACTGTGGAGATTCCACGTACTCAGCGTGACCTTCCTATGAAGATAGTAATAATAGGTATTGTCGCAGCTTTGATAGCTGTATTCCTGTTCTTCTATTTCGGCGTAATGGACTTCAATCTGCTTCACGCTGTGGTAGGTATTCTGGTTGTAGGCATAATAGCATTCCTGTTCACGACAGTGGCTGCAAACGCCATTGCCATCGTAGGCACCAATCCTGTGTCTGGAATGACCCTGATGACGCTTATCCTGGCATCGGTCATAATGGTTGCCGTTGGTTTGAAAGGCTCTGCCGGAATAGTATCAGCACTGATAATGGGTGGCGTTGTATGTACCGCATTATCAATGGCTGGTGGATTCATAACTGACTTGAAGATAGGTTATTGGTTAGGATCTACTCCAGCAGTGCAGCAGGGTTGGAAGTTCCTTGGCACACTTGTGTCGGCTCTTACTGTAGGTGGCGTGCTGATCATCCTGAACAAGACCTACGGCTTTGTGGGCGACAATGCTCTTGTGGCTCCTCAGGCCAATGCCATGGCGGCTGTTATTGACCCTCTGATGTCTGGAACCGGCGCACCATGGTGGCTTTATGCTACCGGTGCGGTAATTGCGCTGATTCTGAATTTCTGCCACGTGCCGGCACTGGCCTTTGCTTTGGGTATGTTCATTCCGTTCAATCTGAATATTCCATTGGTGGTAGGCGGTCTTATCAACTGGTATGTTGGAAGCCGCTCAAAAGATGCCAGACTCAATAACGCACGCACCGAGCATGGTACCCTTATCGCATCTGGCTTCATTGCCGGTGGCGCGCTGATGGGTGTTGTAAGCGCTGCCTTGCGCTTTGCCGGACTGGACCTTACACTGACCAATTGGGTTGAGACATCGTGGGCTGAATGGCTTTCACTTGCGATGTATATCGCATTGATTATCTGGTTTGTAAGGTCGGTGCTCAAACGTAAGGATATTTGATTCCACGGTTGCGGGATTAATTGTTTTGAACTAGATTAAATTATAGATATGTCAGAGATTAAGGGACACGTGGCACAGATAATCGGTCCGGTAATCGATATAGCATTCGAAGGGGCGGGCCTTGATCTGCCGTCAATCCACGATGCGTTGGAGATTATACGTGATGATGGCCGTCGTCTTCTTGTAGAGGTGCAGCAGCATATTGGCGAGAATATGGTAAGGACTGTGGCTATGGACCTTACCACGGGCTTGCATCGTGGAATGGAGGCCCGTGCGTTGGGATCTCCCATTACGATGCCTGTAGGAAAGCAGATTAAGGGACGTATGATGAATGTTACAGGCGATCCTATTGATGATCTGAGACCTCTTGATATGCAGGGAGCATTCCCGATTCATCGTGAGCCGCCTAAGTTTGAGGAACTCTCCACGGTAGAGGAGGTTCTTTTCACAGGCATCAAGGTTATTGATCTTCTGGAACCATACTGCAAGGGTGGAAAGATTGGCTTGTTCGGTGGAGCCGGTGTGGGTAAGACCGTGCTGATAATGGAGCTTATCAACAACATCGCCAAGAAGAACAATGGCTTTTCCGTGTTTGCGGGAGTGGGAGAGCGTACCCGCGAGGGAAACGACCTTCTGCGTGAGATGATAGAGTCTGGCGTAATAAAGTATGGCGATGCTTTCCGTGAGAGTATGGAGAAAGGCGAGTGGGACCTGTCAAAAGTTGATTACGATGAGGTTGCCAAGTCGCAGGCCACTCTGGTCTATGGGCAGATGAATGAGCCGCCAGGAGCACGTTCCTCAGTGGCGTTGTCCGGCCTTACCGTGGCAGAGTCATTCCGTGATGGCGCCGGAAGCGATGGCGCGTACAGCGATATCCTGTTCTTTATAGACAACATCTTCCGATTCACTCAGGCCGGCTCGGAGGTGTCCGCACTTCTGGGGCGTATGCCATCGGCAGTTGGATACCAGCCGACACTGGCTTCTGAAATGGGAAAAATGCAGGAGAGAATCACTTCAACCATACACGGGTCAATTACCTCAGTGCAAGCGGTTTATGTGCCTGCTGACGACTTGACTGACCCGGCTCCTGCCACAACATTCTCACACCTTGACGCTACTACTGTTTTAAGCCGTAAGATTGCCGAGCTGGGCATCTATCCGGCCGTTGACCCGCTGGAGTCAACATCGCGTATCCTGGACCCGAATATTGTTGGAAAGAAGCATTACGATACAGCGCAGCGCGTTATCCAGATACTTCAGCGCTATAATGAGCTGCAGGATATCATCTCCATTCTTGGAATGGATGAGCTGTCAGACGATGACAAACTCGTTGTGGCACGTGCAAGACGTGTCCAGCGCTTCCTGTCGCAACCGTTCTCTGTGGCAGAGCAGTTCACAGGTGTTCCCGGTGTGATGGTAAGCATTGACGAGACTATACGTGGTTTCAATATGATACTGGACGGTGAGGTTGATAATCTTCCCGAGCAGGTATTCCTGAATGTAGGTACCATAGATGAGGCCATTGAGAAAGGCCGTAAACTTCTGGAGGAGGCTGGTGCCTGATGATGGCTATGTTGAGCGTCAGAATTCTAACACCGACGGGAGTCCTTTTTGAGGGAGAGGCTCTGAGCGTCACACTTCCAGGAGTGCTTGGCAGTTTCACTGTCCTGGACAGACACGCGCCATTGATTTCGGCTCTTGATGCGGGAACAGTGGTTTGCAAGACCGCGAACGGGGTGGAGAAGTATGGCGCAAAGGGTGGATTCGCTAAAGTGGAGGATAACTTGATATCAGTTTGCTTGGAACAATGAGAGGCTTTAAGTGGTTCATAATTAATTATCTGGCTCTGATATCACTGCTTACGGTGATATCGGTAGTCTCTTTTAGGTTGTTTTTGCCCGCCCAATACCCGCCTTTGCTCTTTCTTGTGCCGGTTTTCTTTGTCCTGATGCTTGGTGTGATGGTATATATCAATAAAAGAATTGAGAAGAAAGGCAAACCTGCTTACTTTTTCATTATGATTTACCGTCCTGTCAGGCTACTGCTTCTTATGCTTTTTGTGCTTGCGTACATATTTCTTGTCAGGACTTACATCATACCTTTCTTATCGGTATTCGCCATTTTCTATGTGGCGCTTCTGGTATATGAGACCATTTATTTAATGAAATCAACTAAAACAGGTGTGTCGGAATGAGAAGGATTCTGCTCATATTGTCATTTATGATGCTTTGCATCTGGCCCGCATACGCAATGGACGCCAATGACGGTGAGAAAGAGCCTGTTGATGCAAAGAAGGTGATTTTCGAGCATTTGAGAGACTCGTACGAGTGGCATATCATTACCATAGGACAGAAGGAAATCAGCCTTCACCTTCCTGTAATCCTGCATAGCCAATATACTGGTTGGCACCTCTTTATGTCCAGTAAGCTAAAGGGATGCGACAACTATGAGGGCTTCTATATCTGTACTTCCGGAGTAAAGGAGGGAAAGATTGTTGAGAAGGCTCCAGACGGCACTGAGGTGCGTCCGTTTGACCTGTCGCTTACCAAAGTAGCACTGGGCATAATCATAAGCAGTCTGCTGCTGCTTTGCATCATTATGTATTGTGCCAGATGGTACAGTAGGCACGGGCCGTCTGACTCACCTCCAAAAGGCTTTGTTGGGCTTATTGAATATGTCTCAATGATGATTGTGGATGATGTCATCAAGCCTGCGGTTGGCAAGGACTATAAGCGCTTCACGCCTCTGCTGCTGTCACTGTTCTACTTCATCCTGATTAATAACCTGATGGGGCTTATTCCAATCTTCCCGGCGGGTGCAAATGTCACTGGAAACATAGCTGTGACACTTACATTGGCATTAGTCACATTCTTTACAATCAATGTGCTGGGTACGCGGGACTACTGGAAGGAGATTCTGTGGCCTGATGTCCCGTTAGGGCTTAAGTGTCCGGTGCCGCTTATGCCGATTATAGAGGTATTCGGCATATTTACTAAACCTATCTCTCTGACAGTCCGTCTTTTTGCCAATATGACCGCAGGACACTCCATAATTCTTGCATTGACCTGCGTTATTTTCATAACGGCCAGGATGGGACCGTTTATCGGAGCGCCAATGTCGTTGGTGTCTATTTGCTTTATGGTGTTTATGAACTGTCTGGAGTTGCTTGTGGCATACATTCAGGCGTATGTGTTCACAATGCTCTCCTCAATGTTCATAGGAATGTCCAGAGTGAGGGAAGAGAAAAATGATTTAACCAATAAATAGTATTATTATGTTATTATTCACAGTATTACAGGCTGCAGCAGGTGTTTCCTTAGGAACATTCGGAGCTACTATGGGAGCAGCTATCGCCGCAGTTGGCGCAGGTATTGGTCTCGGTATTATAGGTAAGGCCGCAATGGAGTCAATCGCACGTCAGCCGGAGGCTGCCGGTGACATCCGAAGCTCTATGATTGTGATAGGCGCATTGGTAGAGGGCGTAGGCCTTTTCGCGGTGATTGCGTGTCTGATGGCTATATTCTTCGGATAACTGAAAGACTCTGGGGATGGATCTTCTTATTCCGGAGACAGGAACTGTTATCTGGATGCTTCTTGCAGCCGGTATTGTCTTCTTTGTCCTTGTCAAATGGGGTTTCCCTATGATAACGGGTATGGTAGATAAGCGTAACGACTATATAGACAAGTCATTGGCTGCTGCCAAGGCCGCCAATGAGAGGCTTGCCGGCATTCAGAGTGAGTGCGACGAGCTTCTCAAGGAGACTCGTGCTGAGCAGGCGCGCATCATCAAGGAGGCAATGGAGCGTCGCGATGTCATAGTGCGTCAGGCTGAGGCCGATGCGCGTGAGTCTGCCGGCAAGATAGTTGAGGACGCGCGCGTCCAGATTGAGCACGAGCGCGATGAGGCCTTGCGCGGACTCCGCCGTCAGGTTGCGGAGATGTCGGTCCAGATAGCGGAGAAAGTAGTCCTGAAGGAACTGTCCGATAACGAGAGCCAGATGGCTATGATAGACCGTCTGGTAAGTGATATTGACGAAAAGAGGAGAGAATGAGCAGCGGAACTGTCTCTGTGAGATATGCAAAGGCGCTCCTGCAGTATGCCGAGGAGCAAGGCTGTCAGGCTGAGGTCTATGACAGGATGCTTCAGCTCACGGCTTGTATCCGTCTGCTTCCTGACATTATGGGCAGATTGAATGACCCAACGGTCGGCATTGAGGATAAGGGCATGCTTCTGGCGGCAGCCGTGGCGGATTGCGATGGCAGGCCAGCATGTGCTCCACTTCAGGATTTCCTTAAACTCGTTGTCAGGAAGGGCAGGGCCGATGCGTTGCCTTTCATAGCATCGTCATATCGCAACTTATACAGGGACAGGTATGGCATAGTACCGGTGGAGCTTGTTACAGCTACTTCGGTAAATGATACTCAACGTACTGAATTGAAGAAGTTTATCGGTGATAAAACAAACCGTACCGTTGAGTGGAGCGAAAGGGTTGACTCAAAGCTGATGGGCGGTTTTGTCCTTCAGGTTGACGACTATCGTCTGGATGCCAGCGTGGCTCGCAGGCTGAGGATAATTGAAAAGGAATTGATTGAAAAGAACAGCAGAATCATATAATGGCAAGCGGAATAAAGGCAAGCGAGGTGTCTGAGGTGCTTCTGGAGCAGCTTCGTGGCATAGACACCAGAGCTCAGTTTGAAGAGATAGGCACTGTCCTTCAGGTAAGCGACGGTGTAGCCCGGATATATGGCTTGAACAATGCAGAGGCCGATGAGCTCGTCGAGTTCGACAATGGAGTCAAAGCCATTGTGATGAATCTTGAGGAGGACAATGTGGGCGCCATACTTCTTGGTCCTACAGACAAAATCAAGGAGGATATGAAAGTGCGTCGTACAGGTCGTATCGCATCAATCAACGTGAGCGAGTCAATGCTCGGTCGTGTCGTGAATCCGTTGGGAATGCCTCTCGACGGCAAGGGTGACATTGATGGTCCGTTCTTTGAGATGCCACTTGAGCGTAAGGCACCTGGTGTAGTGTTCCGCGAGCCGGTACATCAGCCTCTTCAGACTGGTCTGAGGGCAATTGATGCTATGATTCCTATCGGACGTGGCCAGCGTGAGCTCATCATTGGCGACCGCCAGACCGGAAAGACTGCCATCGCCATAGACACCATCATCAACCAGCGTGCCAATTACGAGGCTGGTGAGCCTGTCTATTGCATCTATGTGGCGGTAGGTCAGAAAGGCTCAACAGTAGCGACCATTGTCAACACATTGCGTCAGCACGGTGCTATGGACTATACCATCGTAGTGTCTGCCACTGCTGCCGATCCCGCCGCCCTGCAGTACTATGCTCCTCTTGCCGGTGCTGCCATCGGTGAGTATTTCCGCGATACCGGCCGTCACGCCCTTGTGGTTTACGACGACCTTTCAAAACAAGCTGTGGCGTATCGCGAGGTATCGCTTATCCTAAGGCGTCCTTCCGGCCGTGAGGCATATCCTGGTGATATCTTCTATCTGCACTCACGTCTTCTGGAGCGTGCTGCCAAGATAATCAGCCAGCAGGATGTGGCCGAGAAGATGAATGACCTGCCGCCATCATTGCAGGGACATGTAAAGGGAGGGGGCTCACTTACCGCACTTCCTATCATCGAGACACAGGCTGGCGACGTATCAGCGTATATTCCTACCAACGTGATTTCCATCACCGACGGTCAGATATACCTTGAGACCAGCCTTTTCAACCAGGGATTCCGTCCGGCTGTCAACGTTGGTATCTCGGTATCGCGTGTTGGTGGAAACGCACAGATAAAGTCTATGAAAAAGGTGGCTGGCACGCTGAAGATAGCGCAGGCACAGTATCGCGAGCTTGAGGCCTTCTCCAAGTTCAGCAGCGATATGGATCCTGTCACAGCCATGACCCTTGACCGTGGCCGTAAGAACAACCGTCTGCTTGTGCAGCCGCAGTATTCACCAATGCCGGTAGGCGAGCAGATTGCCGTGCTGTATTGCGGTATCAACGGCCTGCTCAAGAACGTGCCGCTGGATAAGGTTACCGATTTCCAGGAACATTTCGTGCAGCTTATTAAGGCAAAGCACGCTGACGATATCATTGCGGTTCTGGCATCAGGACAGATGAGCGAGCAGGTAGGCGAGCTTATCAAGGCTGCGGCAAGTCAGGCCATTGATGAATTGGGCATATAACAGAGTGAGATGTCACTTAAAGAGATAAAAGCCAGGATAGCATCCGTAAGTAACACCCGCAAGACCACATCTGCAATGAAGATGGTCTCGTCGGTGAAGCTCCGCAAGGCACAGCAGGCTGTTCAGTCTGCATTGCCATATGTGGAGCAACTGGACAATATTCTTAACGGACTGGCCTCAATGCCTGATTTGAGGTGCGTCCCGATGCTTTGTGAGCGTACTGTTCATCGTGTCGCAATAATTGTTGTCTCGTCAGACTCCAGCCTGTGTGGCGGGTTCAATGCCAATATTATCAGACATTCCAGCGGCTTGTACTACAAGTGCAGGCAGGAGTATGGCACTGACCCTCTGCTATACACCATAGGACTCAAGGTGACCGAGCATTACCGGAAACAGGGAGTTGAGAATAACAGCTTTTACAGCAATATCCTGGCCAGACGTGAGTATAAGGATGCCGCATCGCTGGCAGATGACTTGATGGAGATGTTCGCAAACAACACAATTGACAAGGTTATACTCTGCTATACTCATTTCAAGACGGCCGGCACACAGAGAATAGTAGAGGAGCAGTTGCTGCCGGTATCCCTTCACGGGCAGGATGACAGTGGGTTGGACCGGGATTTCATTCTGGAGCCATCGGCCGACGGCCTTCTCTCCACACTCCTTCCTCAAGTAATCAGAATGAGGCTATATACGGCATTGCTGGATTCATTCTGCTCAGAGCAGGCGGCACGTGTAATAGCAATGCAGGCGGCTACAGACAATGCCGACAACCTGATAGGCGAGCTTACGCTTCAGTACAACAAATTACGTCAGCAAGCCATTACCAATGAGCTGCTCGACCTTGCCGGCGGGCAGATAGAAAACAGATAATCAGAAATGAGTGAGCAACAGATAACCGCGCTTGCATTGCACTATGTGGGCAATCAGGCCAATGATGAGCCATTCGTGCTCTCAAAGAGACTTTTCGCACTGGACAAGGATATGAACCTGCTTCTTACGGACTGGTTCATTGGGGCTTTCAAATCGGAGGAAAGGTATCGTTTCTACGATAACATAGATCTTGAGATGAACCGTGTATATAAGGTGGTGTCAGACATCTTCGATAATCCCGACCGCCTGTTTGATTTCTCTGTTGATCTGGCAACCCATCTGTATGAGAATTGCGATCATCCCAAAATAAAAGGCGGAGATTTCTATGTGGTACGTTTCAGCGGCCTTAGCGCAGGTACTGAGGCGTGCGATGCCATAGGCCTGTTCAAGATTGAGAACAAGGATACATTCCTCACTGTAGAGCCGGACACCGATGGCTTCGATATCAGTCAGGTACAAGGTGTTAATCTGAAGAAACTTGATAAAGGCTGCCTCATACTAAACCACGAGCGTGAGCAGGGTTACTATGTGATGGTTGTGGATAACACCAACCGCAGCGAGGCTGCGTATTGGGTTGATGATTTTCTGCATCTTACCCGCCGCCAGGATGCCTACTTCCAGACCGAGAACGCCCTTACAATGTGCCGAAACTATCTGGCTGAGCAGCTTCCCACCGATTTTGAGGTGAGTCGTGCAGACCAGGTTGATATGCTAAACCGCTCGCTCAATTACTTCAAGAAAGAACCGAAATTCGAGCTGCAGTCATTCGAGCAGCAGGTTATGGCTCAGCCTGAGGTCATCGGCAAGTTCGATGAGTATCGCAAGCGCTATCAGGAAGAGCGTCAGCTGGACCTTGAGGAGAACTTCGATGTGAATCCAACTGCCGTAAAAAAGCAGACCCGTGCGTTCAAGAGCGTAATCAAGCTTGACAAGAACTTCCACATCTACATACACGGCAACCGCGACCTGGTAGAGCAGGGCGAGGACGCTCACGGCAAGTTCTACAAACTCTATTATAAGGAAGAGTCCTGAAGCCGGCAGGCAATGGGCCTGAGTCCCTGTGCTATTTTTTAGCGAATTTTGCGGACATCAGTCTCACGAACTCCTTCTCCCAGACAGGGCGCTCGTGTCCTCCCGGATATGTCCAATTGGTAACAGAGCCTCCGCGCTTGCGGATGGACTGTATCAGGTTTGGGAAATAGTCAAAGGACATACCTGTCTCTTCCTTCGCGCCCCAGCAAATCTTGTATGCCACAGGAGTATCCAGCATACCGTGGGTTGAAATGTCTGAACAGACTGGAGAGAAGCACCAGTACTCGTGGAACAGCTCCGGATGAATCATGCTGACAGTCAGTCCGAAATCCGCGCTGTTTGATGTTCCGTAATAGACTCGTCCGTCGCGCTCTGCCGATATAGAGTATCTTTTCTCTGCGGCAGGTATCAGCTCGTTTACAAAATAATCAAGATGCTTGTCAAAAATATCCTTCAGCTCAGGTGCCTGCAATGCTAATGTCTCCAGATACTCGGCATTACGCACGGCCAGGTCAAAGCCCGGGATGCGTGTCTGGTCCTCGTACGAGCAAACCACAACAACAGGCTCTATTTTGTTGTTGTCAATGAGTGAGTCCATCAGATGGCAGTATTCGCCTGTGGAGAACACCAGACCATCCTCCATATAGACAACAGGGTAGGTGGCATTGTCACTGTAACCTTTTGGCAGATATACGCCCACCGTACGCTCTGTGCCTATTGCAGAGCTGTTTATCTGAAACTCCTCGTAAACCGATGCCGCCGTGTCTTCTGTAGTCTTTTTAGTGCCGCACCCTGTGGCGAGCATTGCGCAGACCATCGCTATGACTGATATTCTTCTCATTTCGGTGTGAAATTCTATTTTGTAACCGCGAAATTATACAATTATTCATTATCTGATTAAACCTTTTCACGTTCTTTCAATCTCAATATCGGTAAGTAAAACTAACAACAACGGCAACAATGGCCTCCTACGCCACTTTTTTAGTAAATTCAAGCTGTTTTCCGGTCGGGAGATTTAACTTTTGGCCTGAATCTTGTTAGTTATATACGAGGAATCAAAAACAATTAAATACTATTTCAACAATGAGGAAATTTTCAATCGTGTCTGTGATGCTGCTGCTTATGGCTATGGCGGTATCCGCTCAGACAAAAGGTAATCTGACAATCAAGGGCTCACTCTTTGATTTCGGCAGTGCAGAGCCGCTTTATCCTGCCAACGTGCAGGTGCTGGCATTGCCGGACTCAACTTATGTGACAGGTGTATCAAGTGAGGAGAATGGCGCATTCTCAATCTCCGGCCTTGGCGCTGGAAGCTATGTGATCCGTGTATCATTCATCGGATACGTCACAACAGAGAAGAACATCACCCTTAAGGCCAACAGCAAGACCACCGACCTTGGTAAGATAACACTTAAGGCCGATGCGCAGATGCTGAAGGAGGTTGCCGTAACAGCAGCCGTATCAAAGGTACAGATGGTCAACGATACAGTCGTGTTCAATGGCGATGCCTACCATCTTCCTGAGGGCGCTACCGTAGAGGAGCTCGTTCGTCGTCTGCCGGGTGTGCAGATTGGCAGTGACGGCAACATCACTGTAAATGGCAAGAGCGTCTCCAGAATTCTTGTAAACGGCAAGGAGTTCTTCAACAACGATAGAAGCGTTGCCCTGCAGAACCTTACAGCCGATATGATTCAGAAGGTAAAGGCATACGACAAGCAGAGCGACAACGCCCGTATGACCGGTATCGATGACGGCGAGGAAGAGACAGTTCTTGACCTTCAGGTTAAGAAGGGTATGGCTCAGGGTTGGTTCGGCAACATCACAGCCGGCTACGGCCGTCCTACCAAGGAGAATGAGTATGACATCAATAACCTCTATACCGTATCAGCAAACGTTAACCGTTTCGCAGAGGACCGTCAGATGACAATCCTTGGATCATACGGTAACACCCGTGGCGGTGGCGTAGGCGGTTTTGGCGGCATGCGTGGTATGGGCAGCTTCGGCGGTGGCGGCGGTGTATCAACATCGGGCCAGCTTGGTCTTAACTTCGCGCGCAACATCGGCGAGGAGGTATATAGCGACTCCTATAAATATGAGATAGGTGGTAGCGTCAACTACTCACACAACTCATCAGACAACCGTTCCAAGACCTCAAGCGAGAACTTCAACTATGGAATGACCACATTCTCGAACAGCACTTCTGAGAGCCTCAGCACCAGCGACAACATCAACGGCCAGCTCCGTTTCGAGTGGAATGCCAACGAATATACCAGCCTTGTATTCACACCGCAGGTATCATACTCAAGGTCAAACTCAAGCAGCAAGAGCCAGTCAGCATCATTCGACTATGACCCGTATAAATTTGTATCCAATCCTCTTGTAGTACTGGATTTCGCAAATTACAAGGATTCCACAATTCAGGCCCGTCAGAAACTTCTTGACTCAAAGATTGAGAGCGGTGAGATTGCCGATGCTACAATGGAAATGATTGATTCTTTGATTGATTCAAGACGTAACAGCCAGAACAGTATCAACAAGAGCGAGAGCCAGACCTTCTCAACAAGCGGTAACCTGCAGTTCGTTCACCGTTTCAATATGAACGGCAGAAACATCTCTTTCCGTGCCAACTACTCTTATTCAGATGGCAGCAGCAAGCAGTTCTCACGCAACGACCAGTATCAGCAGACTATGATACCAGGCGCCACCGGACAGTCACTGCTCAACAGATACACCGACTCTCCGTCACCGTCACTCAACCTGAGCGGCC
This sequence comes from uncultured Bacteroidales bacterium, assembly GCA_937898885.1. Lineage (GTDB taxonomy): Bacteria > Bacteroidota > Bacteroidia > Bacteroidales > Bacteroidaceae > Colenecus. Next base: position 50,044 of record CALDKD010000120.1, read on the forward strand.
AGGTGTCATATACCGAGCCTATCGCGAACAAGACATACATCCAGGCCTCATATCAGGTCTCATTCCGCCGCTCCAACAGCGACCGTTCGACATATGACCTTAGAGACCTTATTCCAGGGTGGGGTATTGACGACTACTGGGATCTGGGCAATGTTCTGGATACCCTGCCTAGAGATGAGCAGCTCAGCCAGAAGAGCTACTACGACAACCTGGACCAGACCATCCAGCTGCAGTTCCGCAAGCAGGATGACAACTACAACTTCACCATCGGTGCAAGCCTGCTGCCACAGTATTCAGCAATGAACTACTCATATATGAACGTAAAGGACACCATCCTTGACCGTACAGTATTCAACTGGACTCCTACAGTAAGCTTCCGCTACCGTTGGACACGTCAGGAGCAGATCAACATCAGCTACAACGGCCGTTCAAGCCAGCCTTCAATGACAGACCTTATGGACATCACCGATAACAGCAACCCGTTGTCAGTATCCAAGGGTAATCCTGATCTGAAGCCTACATTCTCAAACAACTTCAACATCAGCTATAGCAAGTACAATCCTGTAAACATGTTCAGCTTCTCTGCGAACGCGCGTTTCAGCAACACATTGCGTAACATCAGCCAGTTGTCGGCCGTTGACGAGATAACCCGTATGTCAATCCGCCAGCCGTTGAATATGGATGGATTCTTCTCCAACTGGAACTCATCCCTCTCACTCAACCTCAATGGCGCACTGCCAGACCAGCGTTTCACATTCAGCTCATCAACATCTGGTCAGTTCCAGCACCAGAAGGGTTGGTCTGCAACCTTCAAGTCAAACAATCCGTTGTTTGATATTCGCAAGACTATCGATTCATTCAGCGACATCAAGGAGAGCTCAACCAATACTGTCACTGGCAGTGAGAGACTTGACGCCTCTTATCGCGACGAGTGGGTAGAGGTGACTCTTATGGGTAACGTAACCTACCGACACTCCACCAACAACCTGCTTCCAGACAGAAATATGGATACCTGGGACTTCTCATACGGTCCTTCAGCATCATTCCTGCTTCCTTGGCATCAGGCACGTATCATCACAGACCTCAGCATGAGCAGCCGTCGTGGTTATGCATCAGCGGAGATGAACACCAACGAGCTTATCTGGAACGCACAGGTACAGTTCTCATTCATCAAGAACAAGGCGACATTGGCTGTAGCACTGTACGATATCCTGCATCAGCGTAGCGATGTAAGACGTAATATGTCTTCATACTCACGTACCGATACATACACCAACAATATCAACAGCTACTTCCTTGTAACCTTCAACTATCGTCTCTCTATGTTCGGTGACCGTGATGCCCGTCAGAGCATGCGTGCAGCCGGCCGTGGTATGATGATGGGCGGCGGTGCCGGCATGGGCGGCTTCGGCGGCGGCATGGGCGGCGGAATGCCTATGGGCGGCGGCATGGGCGGTGGCATGCCTATGGGCGGCGGCTTCGGCGGCGGTATGTTCTAAGCCTTACCAACAATACTAAGTCAGCGGGTCAGGGGAAAGGTCCCTTGACCTGCTTTTTTGTGTAAATTGGCAAATTGACTTTTGTGCTTTACCGATTCCTATATAAGAACGTAAACTTTTTCATTCAACAAACTATGTGTGTTGTTCAAAATGATTAATTTTGCCCATTGAAAAAGTGTTGTGCTTCCATATTGAATTAGTTTGTACAACAAGAAAACCATAGGTAACTCAAATATTATTAATAACTTTATCTTATGAGGAAAATTCAGATTGCTTTTTTTGCGGCCCTTTTCATGTTAACGTTCGCAGCATGCTCCAAGGAGGAACAGAAAAAGGCCGATGAGGCCCCGGTATGTCAGACAATTGAATTCCACATCAATTGGAGTGATATGTCAGAAGATATTTTCAACAATTTTAAAATCACTGTAAGTGGAAAGGATTTCAATGGCGAATCTTTCACTGGAGATATTGCAGCAGTGTACGGTGGTTATAAATTCGTTAAGGAAAATGTCAACATCGACAACATAGACGACAATTGCCCGTTTACCTATAAAATTGCTGTTGAGGATAGGGATGGCTCCGGAGATGAGAGCAAGGAATATAGCTATCAGTTCAAGATGCAGGTTTACGCCGTATTCAAGGATGCTGATGGCAAGGAATTATATACCGGATCTGCCGAAGAAAGTACAAAGGATATTATAGTAAATGCGGACTTCGCCAAATCGCCTAAGGTACAAGGGTTTGAAAAATTCAAGAAGCTAGTCGGCGCGGCGATTGCCAGCGATGAGCGCACCTACGTCTTCTTCAGAGGTCAGAGCTCTTATACTGGAGAGTATTTCTTCTCACATGGCACCAAATAAGCCGGTATCAAATCCGCGGCATCTCAATCTTGATGATATTGGAATGGCGGGTGATTCATTGCTGTGAAAAAGAAGTTCCAGACACTATGTGTGTCTGGAACTTCTGACTTAATAACACATACGTAACTGATTCTGTTATTTTGCTTTCAAGTTATTCCAATTATTGACAGCCTTCTCGAATGTCATTGCCGGGTCATTGTCGAACTGTTCTCTGATGAATTGGTTGTACTTGAACTGAGGCCATATCGGCAGTCGCTCTTCTCTTGCCCTATGGGATATCTCCTTGTATGCAGCGCATGCATCTCCAAGAGTCTTGTCGGGATTCTCATGCAACCACTGCTGGAACGGGACAAGGAAATGAAACCCCTTGCCGAGCCTGTCCTTGAAATAGACACGAAGGTCTTGGGAGCACTTTATGTCAGTGCCGATAATTGTTGTATCGTTATAGTTCCTCATAACGCTCTGTCGCTAATGCTTGTTTGCGGAATATTATCTTATATCCCAATGCTGCCACAAGTATGGACATACAGGGGGAGAGAATGTTGAAGAAACAGTATGGCAGATACTCCACAGTAGGCACGTGGAGCACCGTGGACTGGGTCATGCCGCAGGAATTCCAGGGAATGAGCACAGATGTGACCGTTGCTGAGTCCTCGGTGCTGCGGCTCAGCAGACGTCCCTCATAGCCAAGGTCTGCGTACAGTTTCTTGAACAGACTGGAGGTCAGGATTATGGAAAGATACTGGTCTCCCATAGTCATATTGCAGAAAACGCCTGTTCCTACTGTGGAGGCTACAAGCCCGGTACGCGATCTCACACTGCGTGTGAACCTTTCCGTGATGCTCTGTATCATTCCGCTGCCCTTTAGCACTCCTCCGAACGAGGCGGCGCAGATGATGAGGAAAATAGTGGGCAGCATACCGTTCATACCATGCGTGGCTATCAGATCGTTCATTCCGGCATTGCCGCAATCTATTGCGGTGTCGCCGAAAAACGACGTTACGGTTCCCTTGAATGCCGATTCAAATGTGAGTGTGCTTCCGCCTCCTATCTCCGCAACGATTCCGGGCTGAGCTATGAGGGCGAGTATGCCTGCCATCAGTGATGCCAGAAGCAGAGTCAGGAGTGCAGGCATCTTCCGGGCTATCATAATACCCGTCAGGACCGGCACAACGAATACCCAAGGTGTGATATTGAACTTACTGGAAAGAACGTTGGCCATCTGGTCAGCCTCGCAGGCAGCCTGTGACGCATGGCATAGGCTCACCACCAGGAAAATGATAAGTGCGATAACAAAAGACGGCACCGTAGTTATCATCATGTATCGTATGTGTGTGAAGAGCGGAATTTCCGCGCACGATGAGGCAAGCACTGTGGTATCAGAGAGAGGCGATATCTTGTCTCCGAAATATGCCCCCGAAATGATGGCTCCGGCCGTCCAGGCAGGAGAATAACCCTGTGCGCTGCCTATCGCGATCAGAGCGACACCTATGGTGGCGACTGTTGTCCACGAACTGCCGGTGACCAGCGACACCAGGGCGCAGATCAGACAGACTGCAAAGAGAAATATTGACGGAGAGATAATTTTCAATCCGTAGCAGATGAATGTAGGTACAATGCCGCTGATCATCCAGCTTCCACCTATAGTGCCTATCATAAGCAGTATCAGGATTGCCGTTCCAATGCTCTTGATATTGTCGTTTATCGCATCTCCAAGCTTTTCCCACGGACAGCCGTAGCCAATCATCGCTATTGCAATGGCTACGCCCATTGACGTAATCAGGGCTACCTGACTGCCTCCCAGCAGGGCATCCGCACCGAAGAATGTGATAACAAGGGCCATAAGGCCCACAAGCATTATGACTGGAATAAGTGATACCCACCAGGAAGGGGAATCCTTTCTATTCATGCCGCATTTAATTCTGTTAGCAGCCGTAAAAGTACGATATTTATTTCTCTTTAAAAAAGTTATTTTGTCAATTTCCTCTTTTCTCCGGAATTATATTCCCTGATATTTCCAGGAATCTGGCGCGTTTTTGAGCAGTCAGAACAAGATGGCTGTGGTGATAATTGGCTGTAATATCATTATTTTTTGCTTAAAAGAGACTCTTGTCTCAAGGATTTCATAATTTTACGCCGGATTTAACATCATAAGAATGGATATGAAACATACTGTTATTGCTGTTTTTACAATGGCCGTGCTTGTCCTTCTCACTTCCTGTGAGAAGAACGGGGTATCTCAGAAAGACAAAGTGTTCTCCGAAATTGAGGGGGTGCCTTCTGGCAATCCAGCTGCATTCCTTGTTACAGATGATCAAAAGGAAACCTTAGCCACTCTTCGTGATATCAAGGGCGGCCATCTGTACGTTATGGACTATACCGCCGATTACAAGTTGGATGAGCTTATGGCTGGCGGCGGAGCCTCATCGAGCTTGGAACTAAGTGAAAAGGTACTCGCAAACCTGCTGAGCCTGCCTGTGACGAAAGCTGGTGTCGGTATGGATTATGGTTGCAGCGCATTCTGCGCCAAGTCTCCGGAAGGCGACGTGATTGTGGGGCGTAATTTTGACTACCGCTTCCGCTCATCCGCCAACGTTGTGGTACGCGACCTTTTCTCTGATACACACGAGTCAATGTGTATCTCTGCAATGCCGTATCTTGGCGAAAAGTATGTAGCAGGTTCCCTGTCGGATGGCAAGACCGACATCTCCATCCCTGCAATCGCATCGGTTTACTGCTGCCTTGACGGAATGAACGATGCCGGACTTTTCATTGGCGTACTCTCGTTGCGAGGTGGTGGTGCCATACAGCGCGACTCAAAGAAGTCCAATATAGTACCATCACTTGCCATACGTCTTTCACTTGATAGCTGTAGTACAGTAGATGAGGCTGTGAATATGTTCCGCAACCATAATTTCTATGCGGACGGCGAGGAATCCGAGAACAACTATCATTTCCTGATTGCCGACGCAAGTGGCAAATCGGTCGTGCTGGAATATTATCGTCCGGGTGAGGGTGCTCCTGTCAAGGATCCAAAGGCCAAGGATTGGACGCTCAATGTACTAAACGAGGATCACGTTACCAATTTCTATCTTTCAGAAGGATGGCAGAGCCTTGGTGTAGGTCAAAATCGCTATGATATCATCCACAACAGACTTCAGGAAAAGAATCGTGTTCTCACAGAGGACGAGGCAATGGATCTGCTTCAGGATGTGATGCAACTTCTGAACCCTGAGGAACTGACCAGCAACACCCAGTGGTCTGTTGTTTACAATCTGACCAAGAGGACTGCTATAGTCTGTGTAGATAAGGACTACAATACAAAGCTGCATTTCAAACTGTAAGTTCCTGGCAAGGTCAGTCGGGTAAGGTGAGCGGAGGCTAAACAATGTAGCAACGCTCCACAATATAATAACGAAAGCCCATCGGAGGAGACTCCAATGGGCTTTGCTAATATTTATGAATCAACGGTACCTGTCCCTGCTGATTCAGCTGATTCAAAGAACTTCGAAGTTGATGGACTTGAGGTCCTCGTCGCGGGATGATGAACCGTACAGAATCTGGTACTTGCCAGACATCGGTGAGAGCTCGTCGATGGTCTCGTCGTAGTACTCAAATGCCTTTGAGGTAAGGGTGATGGTCACGTTCTGGGTGGCGCCTGCGGCGATGTTCACGCGCTGGAAGCCCTTAAGTGACTTGATAGGAGCCTCGGCAATGTCAAGACTCTTTACATAGACCTGAACAACCTCGTCGCCATCGCGCTTGCCGGTGTTGGTTACAGGAATTGTGATGTCAACAGAGCCGTTCTTCTTCATGCTGCTCTTTGAGATGGTAGCGTCGCCATAACCGAAGGTTGTGTAGCTGAGGCCGTAGCCGAAAGCGTACAGAGGCTCGCCCTTGAAGTAACGGTAGGTGAAGCCATCGGCCATATTGTAGTCCTCAATGTCGGGCAGCTGGTCCGTTGACTTGTAGAAAGTAACCGGCAGACGGCCTGCAGGGTTGTAGTCGCCAAACAGAACATCTGCTACTGCCAGACCGCCGGCCTGACCGCCGTACCAAGCCTGAAGCAGGGCATCGTACTGATTCTCAACCTCGCCAAAACCAATGGCGCTTCCTGAGCAGTTAACCAGGACAACCGGCTTGCCTGTGTTGTGCATAGCCTGGAGCAGGCCAATCTGAACGGCCGGAAGCTCAATCTTTGTACGGTCACCACCTGCGAAGCCATCGTAGTTGACTCTCATCTCCTCGCCCTCAAGACGTGCGGAGATACCGCTTACCATTATGATTACATCGGCATCCTTAACCTTCTCTGCAATTGCGTTGAAGTCTGGCTCCTTGCGGTCTGTCATCTCGAATGAGAGGTATGCTGAGCCGGTCTCGCCCTTTGCGAAGTCAAGCGTGATGTTGTAGGTCTGGCCCTTCACAACCTTGAACTGCTTCTGAGGCTGCTGGCCAAATCCGAAGCCACGGCGGTTGTTTGCGGCAGGCTCTTTCTGCTCGTCAATAACCTTTCCGTTGATGGCCAGTGTGTAGATGTCGTTTCCACGAACTGAGTAAGACATCATTCCTGTGAAGTCGGCAACGTACTTACCGGTCATACGCAGTGAGAAGTTGTTGAACTCAACGTTCTCGGCAAAGCGGTAGTCACCCATAGTACGCATATTCACCTCTTTATAATATCCCTTTGCGACAGGCTCGCCCTGACGGCTTACGTTGTTGAAAAACTCAGCATAGAGGCCTTGGCCGTTGTTGATCTCAGGCAGATGGCTTACTGTAAGGAATGGGTCGGCAAGCTCGCAGCCACGGTCATAGATAATCTCGGCATTCGGCATCTTGTCCTGAATGGCCTTCAGGATGGAGATGCGGTTCTGCTCGGCCGGTGTACCGTTGTAGTTGCCGTACAGCATTGATACGTTGTCGGCATTCGGGCCTACGATGGCAATCTTCTTGGTGTCTTTTGACAGAGGAAGGATGTTGTTGCTGTTCTTGAGCAGTACCATAGCCTCGTCGGCAGCCTTGTGTGCAAGCTCAGTATGGGCAGGACTGCTGATATCGTCAGCGCCGAGGTCCTTCCACGGATCCATCTCCTTGGGGTCAAACATACCCAGCTCAATGCGGCTGCGGAGAACTCTGCGCAGTGATACATCAATGTCAGCCTCGTTGATGAGACCATCCTCCATTGCCTTGATAAGGGAGTTGTAGCTTGTGCCGCACTCTATGTCGGTTCCTGAGAGAACAGCATCGGCACTGGCGTGAGCTGCATCTGGATGAGTCTCGTGCTGGCCACGGGTGTAGAAGTTGTTGATGGCGCCACAGTCTGACACTACCAGAGCCTTGAAACCCCATTTGTTGCGCAGAATGTCGGTGAGCAGACGGTCGCTGCCGCAGCAAGGCTCACCCTCATAGCGGTTGTATGCGCACATTACCTCCTGCACATTGCCCTCCTGTACCAGAGTCTTGAATGCAGGCAGATAAGTCTCCCAGAGGTCGCGCATGGATACGCTTACATCAAAGCGGTGACGCTCTGACTCCTTGCCGCTGTGTACGGCATAGTGCTTTGCGCAGGCATGGGTCTTGTAGTACTTCTTGTCGTTACCCTGCATACCCTTTACAAGGGCTGTTCCCATGCGTCCTGTCAGATATGGGTCCTCGCCGCTGGTCTCCTGACCACGGCCCCAGCGCGGGTCTCGGAAAATGTTGATGTTGGGGCACCAGAATGAGAGTCCCTGATGCCAGGCGCCTCCGGTAGCCTTGGTCTTGCCGAACTGATTGTGGTCGCTTGTGTTCCAGTGGGCGCGTGCCTCGTCTGATACAGCGGTATATACCTCGAACTGCTGTGCGTCATCGAATGTGGCCGCCAGTGCTATGGCCTGCGGGAATACAGTGGCACCGGTCATACAGATACCGTGACAAGCCTCTGACCACCAGTTGTAGGCGGGGATGCCAAGGCTGTCGATAGAGATGGATCCGTTCATCATAAGGCCAATTTTCTCCTCTGGGGTGAGCAGTGAGACAAGATTGTCAACACGCTTCTCGATAGAGAGCTTCGGGTTCTGGAACGGATACTCGTACTCCGAGTTGTTACCGCACGCTGTCAATGCCAGCAGGGCGGTCATTCCGATTAAACAATTGATTCTTCTCATAACATTTTGATTAGGTGTATTAAGTAAGTCTTATGCTCTGTTATTTGGTCTGAATGGTCATACGCAGCTCGCGGCGGGGGCGTACGGCATCGTTTGTTATAAGGTTGACCGACGCGGCGGTCTTTGTGCCGGACACGCCACGGACGGTGGTGGCGGCTGTCATCGCCACGCTCTGGCCGGGCTTAATGACAGTCTTTGCGTTAAGGTCTGATGTCACTCCCTCGGAATATTCCACGGCACGGATTATCAGGTCTGCCTCGCCATCGTTCCTGATGGTGAACTTCTGCTTGAGTATCTTGCCGGCCTTCTGCTCGCCGAAGTCAAAGTACGATGGCTCTACGGCCAGCTTGGGCTGGCGGCCTGTCACTTTAGTGAAATCGTCAGTCAGGATGGCCGATACAACGAATGGCACATCACCGCGGACTCCGTCGGTCCACAGCCATACAGAGTCTATCCTGGTGCCATAGACCGGGGTGGATGGAAGAGTGTATGTGAAGACTATGCTCTCAGCCTTGCCGGGGGCCAGCGAGGAGGGGCATTCAATGCTCAGCAGGCTGTTTTTGGTAGAAGCCTTTGCCTCAAGCCTGACGGTCTGCCCGCTGTCGTTCACAATGACAGCGCTCTTCTGCATTGTGTGTCCCTGGCCGATGTAGCCGAATGCCAGATTGTTGAATGCGGTGCGGATTGTACCGGCAATCACGTGCGGGTACATCTGCTTGATACCCACAGGAGCCGGATTCACGGTTGCCATAAGCTCTATGCGCATACAGTCCTTACGGCCCTTGACGTAAACCTCTATGTCGCGATATACACGGCCGTCGGTACGGGCCGGGTTGAAGTTGACTATGAACTCGCACATCTGCCTTGGCGGAATAAGGTCGGTGGGGTAGGATGTGGTGGTGCATCCGCAGCTGGTTGTTACAAAGTCTATCGTGACTGGCTCTGTGGATGTGTTGGTGAACATGAATGTGTGCGATACAATTCCATCGGCCTCCTCAATCTGGCCGAAGTCGTACTCCTGGGCATCGAACTGGAGAGGCCACTTGTCATCGCCTGCCGCATTGACGGCGAATGGTATGAAAAACGTTACGGCAGCTGCAATTACAGCCTTCATTAAGTTATGTCTCATATTTGGTTGTTGCTTGTAATTGATTGTCAAAGATATGGATTCTCAGCTCTCTCTGTGCCTATAGTGGTTGACAGCCCGTGACCGGTCAGTACAACCGTGTCGTCTGGCAGTATCATAAGTTTTTTCCAGATTCCGTCTATCAGGGCATTGTGGTCACCGTCGCCAAAATCGCTGCGGCCTACGCCGCCGCGGAACAGCACATCGCCCGTGAAGAGTGTCTTGGCCTGCTTGCACAGGAATACAAGGCTGCCGGGGGAGTGACCGGGGATGTGGAACACATCAAGGCTCGTGTTGCCGAACCTCACCACATCGCCCTCGTTAAGAAAATGGTCGGGCCTGATTGGGGCTACCGTTGTCTCGAATCTCATTCCAAACGCTGCCAGCCTCTTTGGCAGTGAGATTATCCAGTCCTGGTCTGCCTCGTTGCCCTCGGCGAAAATGCCGAACTCTTTCTCTATTACGGGATTGCCGAAAACGTGGTCAAAATGCAGGTGCGTGTTGAGAAGATGTCTCAGGGTAAGCCCGTTCTGGCGTATGAAGCCGCAGAGTGTGTCGCCCTCGCCAGGGTAGTAGCAGCCGGGGTCTATCACCACTGCCTCCTTGGTCTCGTCCCACACAACGTATGTGTTGACGGGCAGCATATTGAATTGAAATGTCTTTATCTGTATCATTTATATCTGTACGTACACTACTTTCTTGTCAATGAAATAGTCTTCGCTGAACCAGTTGCTGATGGGTATTACCTCTGATGAGTTGCGGTACCGGGCCAGCTCGGCGGTCAGATCGCCTCCCTTCAGACAGACAACACCGTTGGGGTAGGCGTTGTGCTGGTTCTTGCGGTCTATCAGCCGGTTTGCCTGCGCGCAAAGGTCGGGCAGGGGCATCACGCCACGGCTCACTATGAAGTCGAACTTGCCGGTCTCCTCCTCGGCACGCTCGTGCCTGCACTCCACGTTGCGCAACCCTATGCTTTCGGCTACAGCCTGAGCCACCCGCACTTTCTTGCCTATACTGTCAATCAGCGTGAACTGGCAGTCGGGGTAGAGTATGGCAAGCGGTATGCCCGGAAAGCCTCCGCCTGTGCCGATGTCGGCCACCCGCGTGCCGTCGGAGAACTGCACCATACGGGCTATTGCCAGCGAGTGCAGCACGTGATGCAGGTACAGGTTGCCAATGTCCTTGCGCGATATCACATTTATCTTGGCGTTCCAGTCCTCGTACAGCGGCTGCAGCGCGTCCAGCTGCTCAAGCTGCTCAGAGGTAAGGTCTCGGAAATACTTTATTATCGTTTTCATACTCTACAGGTAATTATATCACAAAAATATGACTTTATTTTAAAATAACGTGCGCTTGCGCATCATAATAAAAGTGGTATATTTGTTCCCATACACAAAACGACAATCCTGAGGATTTTCTGCAGGGAAACATATTACGGTATATTATTGACTTAAAAAATAAACATTATGAAACCATTATTCTACGTATCACTTACAGCTGTCCTTTTATTGTTCTCCAGTTGCAAGAAGGAGGAGAAAGATCCCAATCCATTTGAAGGTACCACCTGGGTAAGAACCATAGACTCTACCTTTGGCGATGACTATCTGTATGTACTTGAACTCAACGATGATACTTTCTCTTACTACGAGGCCGACATTGACGGCAATTACCAGTCTGGTATGACAGAAGGATCGTACTCATACACAGGAAACGAGATTTTCATAGACAACGTAAAAGATAATACCGCGACCCTCTACGAGGAATATATTACTGGAGCCACAGTCTCAGGCAACACCCTCAAACTGCACAGAACCTACGTGGTTGATGGCGTGCGGCACACTAGCAATGACACTATGACTAGAAAATAAACAGGAGTTGTTGTAAACTGTCCCAGCGGCTTGAATATGCGTCAAGCAATCGTGGGGATATTTGAAGTCGTGTGACTACCAGCTGCCAGTCTTTGATGGCGGCTCGAACCTCCTCTATGATTTCTGTCGCTTCCTGACGTTCCAGCATATAATTGTCGCTGGCAGAGAGTAGGGCATTGATATCCGACTGTTCGGTGTGCCCATCAATCAGCAAACATTGATGTGGTTTTGTTCCTGGGTTAATGTCGTAGGCCGGGGAGTATCTCTGGGTTCTGTATTTGTATCTCTCAAATTTACATCACATGCCGTACCACCGATAATGATGTATTTGTCTTCTTCACCAGCAAACTGCTCGCGAAATTTATCTAATCCAATTACCATTGCATTTCATTTATTACCCGTTTGACTTCGCCCTCTACTCGGGCATCTGGATCTTCTCTTAGCGATAAAACTAACGAAAGTTTGTCAACATATCGTTCTCCTTTGAACATGGCAGGCTCGTAACACCATATCTCGATGCGATATTTTCCTTCAATCTCGTTGGTGTGAGCTTTCCATGATGCCACCCTGAATACGGAATCAAGTACAGCGACTGTATCGACATTCTCTGGATTCAGCCAAGAGTAGTGGGAGAGGGCATTGATGCTTGTCACACGGAACCCTTCTGGTATTAGCTCGTCGGAATAAACAATACGGCTGACAGGATTTCTCATCAACTCCTGATTGTCTTCCCAAATGGCTTTTCTTTCTCTGAGAAAATGATAGGTTTTGCTGTTGTCTATACCTTTGACAGAGTCGCAAAAACCATATTGCTCAAGTTCTGCCAATGCGCGTGATATAGAAATATAACTGAAGTTCCACTTCCCGACAAAAGTCGCGATTGAAACATCCGGACCTAATGACTTCTCTTGTAGCCAGTAAAGGAGAAGAAACTGTGCTTTAGGTGATAGCTGTTTCACACGTTTTCTTTTTGGGGTACGTCCTAACGTGTTTATAACCAGATTTGGCAGATACACATAGTTGGAGCCCGCGACAAAGTAAACACCTTGATCATATAATCTGATTCGATTATTGTAGTCGCGCTTGTTTGTAATAAGAATAACTGGTTTGTTAAAGGCTTCTGTTATCTTATTTGAATAATAAGCGTACTCTGATGGCGGAAATTCTTTTTCGGTCTTAGACTGGTAGAAAATATATTCAGTATCTTGAAAGAACCCTTTATAAATATAGAATGACACAATGATGCCTACCGTTAACCCCTTTGCCTCTTTCTTATCGACAATGGTGAGCGGTACGTTGGTTCCTAATATGTTTACATAATCTATTTTCATATTATTTGTAGTATTATCACATTAAATGAAAACACTGCAAAGATAGCGAAAATATTTCGATAATCAGTAAGTTATATGATTATTTTATATATTTTTAAGCAAAATCATTGTAAGTAATAACGCAAATCTTCACCGGATTGGATTAATGGAAGGACCGGAGAAATTATTGACCTTCAATAAAGATA
>CALDKD010000121.1 GCA_937898885.1 uncultured Bacteroidales bacterium
ATAAGCTTGGGCTTACCGTTGGCCTCGAACAGGGCCGTGAACAGGGCCGTAAAGAAGGCCGCGAAGAGGGACGCAAAGAAAAAGCTATTGAGGCAGCAACCAAATTCAAGGCTGCAGGTGTCTCATTGGATATCATTTCGCAATGCACCGGCGTGCCGATGGATATTCTTGAGAATCTCTAGCCCTGCCGATAAGGATTAATGTCACATCCGGTTGGTAACTATTCATATTCCAACCGGATGTTTTTATAATATTCAATTCGTTTTTGATTATCTCTGAAGGATTCTCACTGGCAGCCTTGATTACGCGGTTCAGTCCGCCATACAATCAAGCTGTCGGAAAAAAGCCCGCCGAAGCGGGCTTTTTGAGTAAGGAAAATGGGGGTTTTTGATTAGTCCCCGAATTCTACATACTTTTCAAAAACAACATTCAGCAGCATCCTGTTGCGGACCGTTTCCTTAATATCGGTAACAATTCCCATGGTAACATCCGGTTGGATTGCAAAACGGACTTTGCGGATGCGAGTTCCGTCTGATATTGCCTGGTCTATGTAATTGTCAAGGTCTTCTAAGCTGATCTGTTTTGGGGTGGTCTCACTCTTGAGACGATCCTGACCGTTCTCAATGTCAAACAATGCTGTTGATACGTATAGCGAGGCGGGATTACCTTTAACCCTGATCCGCAAATCCTTATTGACTTTGTCTGCCTGTTCAGGATTGGCGGCAGCAGACCTGACCTGAACCTGATTAAGATTGCCGTTTCTATTGTAAGATCTTGGTTGGGCCTCACTTATTTTCATCGGATAAAATGCCCTGGCAAACGTCTGCTGACTGTCGGTGCACTGGTCATATGTTTTTCCGAATTTTTCCACACACAGTTCATTGCGCAATTCATTATATGCTTTTTGCAACTCATACCTTACATCCTGATAAACGGATGATGATGTCCCACGGTCATGCTGCAATGAGAATACATGTGTTACCGTGGTCTTGACAGTCCCGTATCCTTCGATGTCATAATCTTTTATAACAGGGAGCCTGGGGTCATTATCGGGATTCTGTATGAACTGCCTGGCAATATCCTTGAGCTCATCAACAGTCACCGTTCTTTCCATTATTCCGCTTTTTACACGTATCTCATTAAGCCAGTTGATCTGTATTGTCAGGATGTTTCTTTGGCGTACAATCATTTCAGAACCTTTTCTATCCTCGTCATTTACTACTTCATCATCTCCTACAATTCTTATGATTTCGTCCATCGTTTCGGCAGACGAAGCATTGGCAGGTACTGGTAACCTGAAAGACATTTCAACATCAGCGGAACTGAAACGTAAATTGTCATCCTGATTTACGGCCTTTTCTGTACGCGCAAAGAGGACAGATGTCATTCCCAGCATAGGAACGAGAAGCAGAAGCCATATAAGGCGTCTCTTCCTGGTCTTGTACTTGTTCATCATAATGATTCTTTTTTTAATGTTAAGGTTAAACGAACTGGCAAGCGCATAGGCCTCTGCACCTACAGTCCTTAGGATAAGTAATCTCTGATAGTCCTCGTCCTTGATGCCGTAACGGTTGATCACTTCGTCATCGGCCTCATATTCGTGAACTATCTTTATCTCCTGGAGTACCAGCCAGCACACCGGGTTGACAATGGTGCAGGCCAGCAATACAAAAAGATCTATTGAGTGTAAGAGTTTTACGTGCGAGTATTCGTGACGCAGGCTGGCGCGGCGGGCAAATCCGTTCTCGGAGTCCGATATCACTATGTAGTTCATCCAGCTGAACGGGCCGTACTTTTCGCTGTGAGTGACCAGCCAGACGGTCCGGCTCAGACGTCTGCGGGGCTTGCCGTGCAGGAACTTGCGAGTCCTGATTATGCCGCGGCTCCATCCGATTATGAGGGTAAGCACATAGATTGTATATGTGCCGATGAGCATTACTGCCCAGAGACTGTTTTTCTTTCCTGACTGAGGGGTCTGGGCTGGTGCGGTTTCATCGGCCTGTAATATCCCTGGCTCACTGGCAAACGAGAATGTCCCTGACAGTTCCCGGGCAAAATCGGTCTCCTCAATAGAGAGGCCGGCTGCCATGGGGGAGTTGTCAGTGATTGTCACGTTCACAAAGGGGAGAAGGGCCGAGAGCAATGTGGCTCCCAGCAGGTAACACCGGTTAAATCGGTGCAGAGTGGTTCCGCTGAAGGCAGCCTTGTAGATGGCCATCAGCACCAGCAGTGCAAACGCCCATTCTATTATATAAAGGACAATGCTACCCATAATGGCTATTTCTTTTTCTTTCCTACCATATTAATAAGCTCCTGGAGCTCTTCTATGCTAACTTCCTGGCGTTCTACAAGACAGGAGATAAACTCCATATAGGATCCGCCGAAGAACCGGTTCACGCTCTCCCTGTTGACCATCTCGGCGTATTCCTCACGACTGACGACCGGCTCATACAGGAAGAATCTGGCACCCAGTTCCCTGTGGGTTATCATACCGTTGCTCTCCAGACGGCGTACAAAGGTTGCCAACGTATTGAAGTTCGGCTGAGGCTCGGGCAGTCGCTCCAGAATATCACGCATAGACATTGGTTCTCCGTCCCAGAGCACGTTCATTACTGCAATTTCCTTATCGGTGAGTTTTTTCATATAGCTGTTTTGTCAAATTTTAAATTAATTTCTGCTGCAAATAAACTACATTTTGTAACAACCACCAACTATTTTGCAGTTTTTTTTTAAAATAATTATGGGACTGCAGTTTTGGAGTGCATCACGAAATCTACAATCTTCTTGGTAGCCGCTTCCGGATTACTTGTATAGAGAGCTGATACCCATTCCACCGAATGCGGCAGAAAAGATAGGGAATTTAACGAAGTCTTTTACGTAGAATACACAAAGGTATTTGTTTGTTAAAAGCATCAAGGGAAGCGGAACGTAATTTTGCTCCGTTCGCACCCCACAAAACGTAAATCAGTGTCCGTTCAGCGTTCGCTCGTTGTCCGTTCGTTGTCCGTTCGTTGTCCGTTCATTGTCCGTTCGTTCTCCGTTCTGCCTCCGTTCTGGGTCCGTTTTTTGTCCGTTTTTTAACGGAGAGACAACGGAAAGCGGGCGGAGTCATGGCGAAGTCACAGCAAAGTCACAACGGAGCGGCATCGGAGTCTGAGCGTTAGCGAGTTCCGCGTTTCAGCATTTCACGGCGTAGCGAGTAGGCTTCGTAGAGCCTGGCCCCAAAGACAGCCTTTGACTGCGGCCTTGCTGCAATAGTCTCTGACTGCGGCCTTGAAGCGAAACGCGAATTTTTTTTCTCCGCAAAAGTCCTCATACTATTTCGAGTGAGCCCAATTTACGCCTGTCAGGCTGCGGTGGGGTGAAAATAAAAATGGCCGGCATAGCGCCAGCCATTTCTATTATTGAAATGAAAGATCACTTCTTGGTTCCGCAGTACTCGTCTGATACTGTCAGTTTCTTGCGACCGTGTGCTCTGCGTGATGCCAAAACGCGGCGACCGTTTGCGGTTGCCATTCTCTCACGGAATCCGTGCTTGTTTTTTCTTTTCCGGTTTGACGGCTGGAATGTCCTTTTCATAATCTATATAATTTTGTTATTTAATTCTGATGCTTCAAAATCGGACTGCAAAATTAGACTTTTTTTTCTTAATGACAAATAGTGATGTCTTTTTTTGATGAAAGATTTTGTACGTAAGCCTTGAAATACTACTTTTGTGGCTAAGAACGAATTTATTAACTTAACAGATAGACTTATGATTCTTTGTCAAGACATTAAGATTGGAACCTGTATCAATCTGGAGGGACAGCTTTATTTCTGTATTGATTTCCTGCACGTAAAGCCGGGCAAAGGCAATACCTTTGTACGTACAAAGCTTAAGAACGTTGTGAACGGCCGTGTTCTGGAGCGCACATTCCAGATTGGCTTCAAGCTGGAGGATGTACGCGTGGAGCGCCGTCCATATCAGTTCCTGTATCAGGACGATATGGGTTATGTGTTTATGAACCAGGAGGATTTTGAGCAGGTTACACTTCTCAAGGACCTCATCACTGGCGTAGATTACCTTAAGGAAGGTGAGATTGTGGAGGTTGTCACCAATGCTACTACAGGTGATATTCTTTTCGCCGAGCTTCCTGTGAAGGTTACTTTGAAGGTTGTTTACACAGAGCCAGGACTGAAGGGCGATACCGCTACCAACGCCACGAAGCCTGCCAAGGTTGAGACCGGCTGCGAGGTCAGAGTGCCTTTGTTCATCAACGAGGGCGAGCTGATTGAGGTCGATACCCGCGACGGTTCCTATCAGGGCAGGGTGAAGGCCTGATAAAAGATTAATGGATGAGCCATACAAGCTGAATCTTGCTCAGTGGGCCCCGGAGGACCGGCCAAGGGAAAAGATGATGCTTTCGGGTGCCAGGGCACTCACAAACGCCGAACTGCTGGCGATTCTGATACATACGGGAAACACTGAGGATTCGGTGGTGGCTTTGACTCAGAAGGTTATGGCTTCTTGCCGCAACAGTCTTTCCGAATTGGGAAAACTCAGCGTCGAGGAGCTATGCTCTTTTAAAGGGATAGGCAAGGCGAAGGCCATTTCCATATTGGCCGCCTGTGAGCTTGGACGAAGAAGAAAGGAAGAGGAGCCTGAAAGGACTGTAACCGTGCGAAACTCGCAGGATGTGTACGATTACTTCTATCCTTTTATGGCCGATCTTACCGTAGAGGAGTGTCACGTGCTGTTCGTGAATCAGGCGGCCCGTGTACTTGACAATACAAGGATATGTGTGGGAGGAATTGCCGAGGCGTCGGTGGATATCCGCTGTATATTACGCGAGGCTATATTGAAACGTGCTGTGGCGATAGCGTTGTGCCATAATCATCCGTCGGGCAACGCCCGCCCCAGTGCCGCCGACGACAGGCTGACATTCAGACTGAGCAGTGCGGTCAATGCTCTTGACATAAGGCTGATTGATCATATTGTCTTTACTGAGCACGGATATTACAGCTATGCCGATGAGGGCCGTCTGTGAATACTGCCGTTGCTTTGAAATATGCTGGTAAATGGAAAGATTTGAGCTTGAGGAGAGAATTGTGGAAGTCTTGAGAAGCGTTTATGATCCGGAGATACCGGTGAATATCTACGATCTGGGACTGATATACGGAATAGACGTTGATGACGACGCGAATGTTGTTGTCACGATGACCCTGACCGCCCCTGGCTGCTCTCTTGCCGATTTCATAGTTGAGGATGTCCGCCAGAGGGTTGAGGGTATATCAGAGGTCACTTCCGCTGTGGTGAATCTTGTGTTTGAGCCTGAATGGAATAAGGATATGATGAGTGAGGAGGCTAAGCTTGAACTCGGAATGATATGAGAAATATCTATTTCATAAGTGACGCTCATCTGGGCTCCTGGGCCGTGCCTCAGCGCAGAATGCAGGAACGCCGCCTTGTCCGGTTCCTTGATGAGATAAAGGACAAGGCCGATGCCGTATATATGCTCGGCGATATGTTTGACTACTGGTACGAGTACAAGTATGTGGTGCCAAAGGGATATACCCGTTTCCTGGGCAAAGTCTCGGAACTTACAGACAGAGGCGTTGAGGTTCACTATTTTATTGGCAATCACGACATCTGGAGTTACGGATATCTGGAGAGAGAGTGTGGGGTGACTATTCACCGTGAGCCTCTTACCGTAGAACTGATGGGGCAGGTCTTCTACATGGCACACGGAGACGGCATGGGCGATCCTTCTCTCATGTTCCGGTTTCTGCGCACCTTCTTCAGGAACAAACCGTGCCAGTTCCTCTTCTCGCTGCTTCCAACGCGCTGGAGTATGTATCTTGGACTCGCGTGGGCCAAGAGAAGTATGGAGAAACATCATCAGCAAGGAACGGAGCCATACTTTGGCGAGGATAAGGAGTATATGGTGCTTTACTCAAAAGAATATCTCAAGAGCCATCCTGACATCAACGTCTTTATGTTCGGCCACAGGCATATAGAGGTTGAGCAGCCAATCTCGGACAACAGCAAGGTCATGATAATAGGAGACTGGCTGACGCATTTCACATTTGTAGTGTATGACGGAGTACGGCTGGAGATGCGCAATTATGTGGAGGGCGAGACCAAACCCTGACTCAGAGAGACATTGCATAAATAAAAAACGGGGAGCTCCGCAACCGGTCTCCCCGTTTTTTATTTATCAGTCTGGGTTACTTTACCAGTGCCAGAGTATCGGATGCAATCATCAACTCCTCGTCGGTGGGCAGTACCACAACCTTGACCTTTGAGTCTGCGGTTGAGATTATTCCATCCTTTCCGAACATTATCTGAGAGTTGACCTCCTTGTCAAGCTTGATGCCAAGGAATTCCATATCCTCACATACAGCCTCGCGTATCTCGTGACGGTTCTCGCCGACACCTCCGGTGAACACTATGACGTCAACGCCACCCATAGCGGCTGCGAACGCTCCGATATACTTTTTGATGCGGTATGAGTACATCTTCTTTGCAAGCGCGGCACGCTCGTTGCCCGATTCCATTGAGGCTGTAACCTCACGCATGTCGGACGATGCTCCGGATATTCCCTGCAGGCCCGATTTCTTGTTCAGGAGATTCATTATGCCGGTAGTGTCCAGCCCCTCCTTCTCCATAAGGTATGTTACGGCTCCCGCGTCAATGTCGCCGCTGCGTGTTCCCATCATAATACCCTCAAGCGGTGTAAGGCCCATAGTGGTGTCAACGCTCTTGCCGTCCTTGACTGCTGTAATTGAGCCGCCGTTTCCTATATGGCAGGTGATGATCTTTGAGCCTTCGGCCTTTATGCCAAGGTACTTGCAGATCTCTCCTGATACAAAGCGGTGCGATGTTCCGTGGAATCCGTATCTGCGTACGCCATATTTCTGATAAAGCTCGTATGGAATGGCGTAGAGATATGCGTAGTCGGGCATAGTCTGGTGGAAAGCAGTGTCAAATACACCTACCTGAGGTATGTCTGGCAACAGTTCTTTCACGGCATTCACACCCTTCAGGTTGGCCGGGTTGTGGAGTGGGGCAAGGTCGTTGCAGGCAGCGAACGCCTCCAGGACATCGGGAGTAAGCAGCACGCTCTTGTTGAACTTCTCGCCTCCGTGCACCATTCTGTGTCCAACGGCATCAAGCTCGCTCAGTGAACTCAATACGCCATACTCCTTTCCTGTAAGAATCTCAAATATGAATCTCACTCCACAGGTATGCTCGGGAATCTCCTTCTCTATGATTTTCTTCTCGCCTGATGCGGTCGTGAGTTTCAGAAATGAGCCGGGAAGACCTATCTTCTCTATGCCACCCTGTGCAATCACATCATTCTTGTCCATATCGAACAGCTTGTACTTTATTGACGAGCTGCCGCAGTTTAATACCAGTATCTTCATCTTGTCATTTGTTTTTGGCTGCAATAGCCTGATTTGCCGTTACGGCTACCATTTTATATACATCGTCAACCGAGCATCCGCGCGAAAGGTCATTGACCGGACGCGCTATTCCCTGAAGGATAGGGCCGATGGCATCGGCGCCACCCAGTCTCTGAACCAGCTTGTAGGCTATGTTGCCTGCCTCAAGTGTAGGGAATACAAGCACATTTGCCTTGCCTGCGATCTCTGAGCCCGGGGCCTTGCTGGCGCCTACTGACGGTACCAGTGCGGCATCGGACTGAAGCTCGCCGTCAATCTTGAGCTCTGGCGCAAGCTCGCGTGCCATCTGAAGGGCTGTCGTCACCTTGTCAATCACCTCGTGCTTGGCCGAGCCCTTCGTTGAGAAACTCAGCATTGCCACTCTCGGCTCCTTGAATCCGGCCACGGCTGTAGCTGTTCCGGCCGATGCCACGGCAATCTGAGCCAGCTGGGCTGCGTCGGGAACGGGAGTCACCGCGCAGTCTGCGAATACCAGTATGCCGTTCTCTCCGTACTGCGGGGTCTTGGTGAGCATGATGAATGCGCCTGATACACAGCTGATTCCCGGCGCGGTCTTGATAATCTGAAGGGCAGGCCTGAGAACGTTGCCTGTAGAGTTGCGCGCTCCCGCAAGCTGGCCGTCGGCATCGCCTGCCTTGATGATGAGGCATCCCAGATAGAGTGGGTCGCACACTTTCCTCAGCGCCTCCTCCATAGTCATTCCCTTGCTCTTCCTGAGCTCAAAAAGCAGATTGGCGTATCTGTCCTTGTCCGGGTTGTTGTCCGGATCAATGATTGTGGCCTTGCAGATATTGCTGAGTCCATATTCCTTGGCCAGATTGAGAATCTCATCTTTGTTGCCAAGGATGACAAGGTCTGCCACTCCGTCTGCTATCACTCTGTCCGCCGCCTTGAGCGTGCGCTCCTCAGTACCCTCAGGGAGCACAATGCGCTGCCTGTTCTCCTTGGCGTGCTGGATTATTTGTTCCATCAGTTCCATATATACTGCTGTTTTTGTTGTTGTCTTGTTTTGTATCCGCGAAATTACTAAATTCCGCATTATCGTGCAAAAAATGGAGATTAAACATTTTGTATAATACAAAATAGATATTATTTTTGTCCGTATGAAAAGGACAAATATACCTGATAATCCGTTCGTATTGCAGCCATATGTGTCGGAAGAGCTGTTTTGCGACCGCAAGAAAGAGATGGAATCCATTATCTCGCACATTGAGAATGGTGCCAACGTCACTTTAATATCCATGCGCCGTATAGGGAAAACAGGACTGATATTGCGGACTTTTGAGGAATTAAGAAAAAAGAAATATGGGTTCGACACTTATTATGCAGACATTTATGCCACATCAGGACTTGACGATTTTGTAAAAGTGCTGGCCGAAGCTGTGGTGTCACAAAGCAGCCAGTCTGCGATAAAGAGATTCTTCACTATGCTTGGAGGAATCAGGCCGCTCGTCAGCTATGATCCCATAAGCGGACAGCCTCAGGTTTCCATAACATATCAGACAGAGCTTCAAAAGGAGACAACGCTTAAATCGCTGATGTCATATCTGGACTCAACAGGAAAAAAAGTAGTTGTCGCTATTGATGAGTTCCAGCAAATAAGGGAATACGAGGATTGCAGGATGGAGGCACTTCTGCGAAGCCATATCCAGAATCTGAAGAATGTCCGTTTCATATTCAGCGGAAGCCGCAGGCATATTATGACAGACATATTCGCCGGCTCGAATAGTCCCTTCTACCAGAGCACTGTCAACATTCCATTGCGCAAGCTCAACTCAGACATTTACGCGGAATTCATAAAAGACAAGTTTGACAAAGGCGGAAAGAGCATAGACGACAATACCATCAGATTCATATTGGAATGGACCCGATGCCATACTTTCTACACGCAGACTCTTTGTAATAATGTCTATATGCGCGCGGGCGAGACCGTATCCATGCAGAATGTATATAGTGCTATTGAATCAATATTTGAGGCAGAGGAAGACCGTTTCTTCACAATCCGCAATATGCTCACCAAGGGTCAATGGAGATACCTGAAAGCCATAGCAAAAGAGCAAATCGTCACCCAGCCTACCTCCGGCTCTTTTATTTCTAAATACGGTTTAGGCACACCGGCGTCATCAAGGCGCACAATGGCTTCGCTGATAGAAAAGGAACTTGTTCTTGAGGCAGACACACCGGAAGGAAAGGAATACTCCGTTTATAACCTATTCCTCTCACGGTGGCTTGAATCATAGTCTGTACTGGTAAGAAATACTTACTGGCTTCTCTCGCATCGCGATGCCGCTCTGACTGTTGGCCTGATGTGAATATGGAGATTTTGCCTGCAAATCACAGACGCGCCGGATGTGAGAAAATCCCACCTGGTGGGACTTTTTTTCCCAGTTGGGGAATTATTATTTCCCAGTTGGGGAATTGTAGTTTAACGGTTTATGCTGACTACTTGGAGCTTTACTTGTAAACCAGGTTGA
>CALDKD010000122.1 GCA_937898885.1 uncultured Bacteroidales bacterium
AACATATTTATGCTGCTGCTTGTATGCAGCGTGTCAATAAGTGCAAACGCAAATGGCAATGACAAATGTCCGGAACACGTCATGTCTGTCCTGGATAAGATAATTGAAAACTCACAAACAGAAATTGTGTCTTATTCTGTAATGACCAACCCGGTCACGGATGAACTGGAACTGAAGAAGAAAATTGTACATTTTTTATATAAACATGGATCAAATAATATGCTTGCACATGAGCTATATCCAGTGTTTTGTATCGATATAGCCAATGCATTTACGGCCGATGAAGAGAAAAGTTACCAGCTGCTTCATCTCGGAAAAGGGGAAAGTGAGAAATTTTTATTGGAAATGATCAGTCCTGACAATAGCAATCCAAGCACGACCCTGCCTGTCAGAACATCAAGAGATCAGGAAATGTGGCTGATGAGTACTAAAAATCCCGACAACCCCATGATGCGCGATACATACGCTATCGTTTGGTCTATGGAAGGATATGTCAACGAAGACAATTTGAATAAATTTATAGTCGAAGGCGATGTCTTTTTTGTAACCTCACTTATTCCTGAAATCTACAATAACAGACAGTCGGCAAGGCAATCCGCCCAAACGGATTTGAAGAGTTATTCCATCATAATTGACGAAAACGGTAGAATTGGCAACGGTAGAATTGATGGTAGCGGTCCGGTTGTCGGGACAGAAATTGTAGAAGAAAAAGATTCCATTGACAGATTCGGTGTGTGGTTCAGTAATCTTTCTTCCTCAGACCAGCGTGCATTTACGAAAAAGTTCGAAGCTATTGCAGATGATATCCACCTGCTTGAATCAATGTATAATGCGTTTCGCAAGGAATTCGACCAAATAGCCGTCACATCGTCATTCCCTGCCAAATGGGATATTGGAGACAAGAAAGGCTTTGACAAAATTGCGAAACGGACTGAAATACTGGGCAAGGACTTTGAGGGAGCCTTGGATTTTGCCAAGTCCCATGATGCGCCCAATGAAATCTATTCCGGTCTTTTCAGTACAACCCTGAACACTTTCAAATTGCAGTCGGCAATATTTGAAAATTGGTATGGGCTAAGCGGATACCTGCCCGATTCAGCTAAAGAATGCCAGCGTACCCTAATTGATGTTTACGAAGGCCTGCAGAACAAGGTGAAGGAAGCGTTGATTCCGTAACTATCGTTTAACCGATAAACCGCAATTATACTACCCAATAACTTTCGATTATGAAAAGAATTCAGTTAATGAGTCTGGCAGCAGTGCTGCTGGCAACATCGTGCACGAGTAACAGACAGAGTGATGACACGTTCGCATTGGAAACCCGTGAGGTGGATTTTCAGGACAAGACCGGCGATGTGATTCAGGCTGAAGAGCTAAACCTTGAGGTGCCTGGAGTCAGGAATGTAGTAGTGTATGACTCGCTGCTTGTGTTCATAACTACAGACCCATCAGGTATGCTTCAGGTATATAACAAGAGAACGCTTGAGAAAATAGGCTCATTCTGTACCCAAGGCCGTGCTATGAACGAGTTTGTAGGAAGTGCTTTGTGGACGAACAATCAGCACTATCTCAAAAACGGTGAGCTGATACTTCCTTTGTTGGATGGCAGTACTTCATTCTATAAGGAGGTAAATGTAAGTGCCTCACTTCGTGAAGGTCACACCGTTGTGGAGGGTACTGTACAGCGTGCCGGATATGATGACAATATTGTGATGCTTGACGGAACGCTTGACAGGACTTTCTCTTTCCGTAAGCCACGTAACATCGTAGGTTCCGGATTTACGATGCCTCAGTATGTAGTGACCGAGAATAACGATACAGTCAAGGAGATTGAAGTCTTCAAGAAACACATCAACTGCCAGAATGAGGATGACTTTGAACGGTGCTATTACGGAAGGCTGATGAAACATCCGGACAGGAATCTGGCAGTATTGCCAATGAGCTTTATGAATTATATCCTGTTCTTCGATTTGGATAAGGATGAGTATTATGCACTGCGTCAGAAGGGTACACCTGCGTTTTCCGACATCTACGTTGACAGGAGTTGGTGGAATGACAACAAAGGTTTTGGCAGCGTAGATTGCAGTTCAGATATGTTTATGGTCGCATATCGCGGAGGTGAATACAGCATAAATGCCAGAAAGAATGATATGGTAACTTTTGAGTTGCTTCTGTTCGATTGGGAGGGAATTTACCTTGGCGGTGCCAAGATGGACACAAATGTTCACTGCTGCTCATACGACCCAGATACCCAGTTGCTCTATGCCGTCAACATAGGCTCCGAGAAAATCTACACCTACGATTTATCCGGCCTGATGAAGTCCATCGGCCGGTAATCCACCGGCTTTTCTTGTGGAGCTGATTTGTTGGGATATTTTACAACCGGCAGCAAGAATGTCCGAGCAAAATATGAGATATGGCAGTAGAGTCAGGATGCCGTTTTTTTTCTCACTCGTCTCAAATCCAAAAACACCTATAAAAGAAGGGGGTCTCTTAGGTTCTATAGATGACCCCTACCTGTCATCAATAGAACCTAAGAAACGGGCACCTTAGACGGCACATCCGTAGCAGTCAGAGGCTGATTTTGGGGCGTCTCTCGGAGAAGCCGTTAAGCGAGTAGGCGTGAGACGCGTTAAGAAACGCGGATGTCTGAGCGTCAGCGAGTTCCGCGTTTTAGCGTCTCACACCGTAGCGAGTAGGCTTCGTAGAGCCTAGCCCCAAAATCAACCTCTGACTGCGGCCTTGCCGCAACAGTCTCAGACTGCAGCCTTAAGGCAACAGCCTTTGACTGCAGCCTTGACACAAGGCGCAGAAAATCCCCGCAGTTTTTTCGGGTAAGCCCTTGTATGCTCAACGGGATTTGTCAGCGTCCTTCTGACGTATCTCCACACGGCGGATCTTGCCGCTTATGGTCTTTGGCAACTCATCGACAAACTCGATGACGCGTGGGTATTTATACGGCGCGGATACTCTCTTCACGTGGTTCTGAATCTCTTTGATGAGCGCATCCTTGTCCGGTACGTCGCGATATTCCTTAGCCAGCACGATAGTGGCTTTCACCACTTGGCCACGCACCTCGTCCGGAACTCCTGTAACGGCACATTCAACAACGGCGGGGTGGGTCATAAGAGCGCTCTCAACCTCGAACGGGCCAATACGGTAACCCGAGCTTTTGATGACATCGTCGGTACGGCCTACAAACCAGTAGTAACCGTCGCTGTCGCGCCAGGCCACATCGCCTGTGTGGTATATTCCATCGTAATGAACAGTCTTGGTAAGCTCGGGGTTGTGATAGTACTCCTCAAACAGACCTACAGGAATACGCTTGTCTGTATGAAGAATAATCTCACCGCTCTCGCCGTCCTCAGCAGGGCGTCCGTCCGAAGTAAGCAAATCCATATCGTATGCCGGATTCGGTATTCCCAGTGAGCCTGGCTTCGGCTCCATCCAAGGGAAGGTGGCTATTGTCAGAGTAGTCTCTGTCTGTCCGAACCCCTCGTGAATGGCCAGTCCTGTAGCTTTCTTCCAGGTGTCAAAGACACTTGGGTTCAAAGGCTCTCCTGCGGTGGTGCAGTACTCCAGCGAGCTCAGGTCGTACTGACTAAGGTCCTCGCGGATCAGGAATCGGTATATGGTTGGAGGGGCACAAAAGGACGTCACTTTGTATTTTGCCATTGCGGCCAGAATATTGGCGGGCGTAAACTTCTCGTGATCATATACGAATACGGTGGCGCCTGTGAGCCACTGTCCGTAAAGCTTGCCCCATACGGCTTTCCCCCATCCTGTGTCGGCTACTGTCAGGTGCAGGCTTCCCTCGTGCAGATTGTGCCAGTAGCGGGCTGTGACAATGTGTCCCAGAGGGTACAGGAAATTATGTGCCACCATCTTCGGGTTACCGGATGAGCCGGAGGTGAAATAAAGCAGCGATATGTCGTTGTTCGTATTGACAATCTCAGGCCTTATGAACTCAGGCGCGTTTTTGCGGCCCTCCTCCATGCTGAGCCAGTCGCCTTCGCTGTATTCTCCGGTAGCGATGATGTGCCTTACGGATGGAGATTGCGGCAGACAACCCTCAACGTGTCTCAGAATTACCGGCTCCGATGCCGCCACTATTGCTTTTACCTGGGCTGAGTTGCAACGGTAAATCAGGTCTTTCTCGGTGAGAAGGTGGGTTGCCGGTATGGCAACAGCTCCAATCTTATGAAGCGCTATTATGGTGAACCAGAAATCAACCCTGCGTTTCAGCATCATCAGGACAGCATCGCCACGACATATTCCAAGCTGCATCAGAAATGCCGCGGTGCGCTCAGACTCGCGCTTGATGTCGGCGAATGAGTAGAGGTGCTCCTCGCCCTCGTCGTTGGTCCATAGCAAGGCTGGCTTATCCGGCTGCTCCCTTGCCCAGACATCAACAACGTCGTATGCGAAGTTAAAGCATTCCGGAACCATTATCTCGAATTTCTCACGGAACTCCTCCAGTGAGCTGAATTCTGTCTGTTTTAGAAATCTTTCAAGCATATATCAGATGATTATAGCAAAAAAGCGTGCCGGCTCACCGTTGAGGGCTCTTACGGCGTGAGGCTGGTTTGCGTCAAAATAAATGCTGTCGCCTTGATTGAGAACAATCTCTTTACCTCCGATGTTCATCTGCATGCTTCCCTGGAGTACCAGGTTGAACTCCTGGTCGTCGTGTGTGTTGAGATGCAGATGCTCCTCGTCTTTAGGATCTACTGTCACGATAAACGGTGATGCCTTGGCGTGCTTGAATCCCATTGCGAGTGCCTGGTACTTGTATGCTTTCTGACGCTCTATTACAGGCCCTTTCCCCTTGCGTACAAGCCAGTAGTTGTTCATTGTGGGAGTATCGCCGGCAAAAAGCTCAAGAGGCTCAACTCCCATTACGATTGCGGCATTACAGACAAAATTCATAGGAATGTCGGACTCACCACTCTCGTATCGCTCCAGCTCGGCGGCTGTCACGCCGCATTTGGACGCGAGCTCCTCAATACTCATATCAATATCCTCGCGAAGACTGCGAAGGCGCATAGCCATCTGCTTGATCTGCTCGTTCAGTGCCATATATGTCTGTTTTTAAATAATCTCAATGCCTTGCTCCGCACATAGCCTGAGGCTGAGGTCGCGGAGCTTGAATTTCTGAATCTTGCCGCTTCCTGTAAGCGGGTACTCCTCAACGAAGAATACATATTTTGGAATCTTGTATCGGGCTATTTTGCCACGGCAGTAGTCCCGTACCTCCTCTGTGGTAAGCCTGGCTCCCTCGTCCAGAATGATGAAGGCGCCTACCTCCTCGCCGTACTTCTTTGACGGTACGCCGGCTACCTGAACGTCGCGTACGCCGGGAAGGTGATAAAGGAACTCCTCTATCTCGCGTGGGTAGATGTTCTCTCCTCCGCGGATTATCATATCCTTTATACGGCCGGTGATGCGGTAATTGCCGTTCTCGTCTTTTATACCCAGGTCGCCTGAGTGCAGGTATCCGTTCTCATCAATGGCCTCGGCTGTGGCTTTGGGGTTCTTGTAATAGCCCTTCATGACATTGAATCCCTTGCAGCACATCTCACCTTGTGTACCTGCGGGTACCTCCTGATTTGTCTCCGGGTCAAGGACTCTAACGTCAACAAACTCGTAATCCCTGCCTACGGTGGTGTATCTCACGTCATCAGGGTCGTCAATTCGTGTCTGGCTCATACCTGGCGCAGACTCGGTCAGACCATAGACGCTGGTAACCCTGAGGTGCATCTTCTCCTCTACCTTGCGCATCAGCTCCACCGGACAGAGTGAGCCTGCCATGATTCCGGTCCTCAGACAGGTCAGGTCGAACATGTCAAACATAGGATGGTTCAGCTCGGCGATGAACATCGTAGGAACTCCGTAAAGCGCGGTACAGCGCTCCTTGTGGACCGATGCCAGTGTCACAAGCGGATCGAAACGCTCAACCATAACCTCAGTGCAGCCGTGGGTCAGACAGTTCATCGTGGCAAGCACCACTCCGAAACAGTGGAACAGCGGCACGCATACGCAAAGCTTGTCATCGGACGTAAATCCCATATGCTCGCCGGTGAGGAATCCGTCGTTTACGATGTTGTAGTGAGTCAGCATCACACCTTTTGGAAAGCCTGTGGTGCCGGAGGTGTATTGCATATTGACTACATCGTGGCAGGAGACGGACTTGCGCAGCTTGTCGAATTCCTCATCATCCGTATTCTCACCAAGGAGCAGAATCTCAGATGTGTTGTACATTCCCCGGAACTTCTCCTGTCCGATATAGACCACATTTCTCAACTTGGGGAAACGGTTGCTCTGAAGGTGCCCTCTCTGGCATTCCCTTAGCTCGGGGAGCATTGAGTAGGTCATATCAACATAGTTGCTCTCCCAGGTGCCGTCGGTCAGGCAAAGGGTATGCATATCCGAGTCCTTTACCAGATATTCAAGCTCACTCTGCTTGTAGTTGGTGTTTACTGTGATGCAGACCGCGCCAATTTTCGCGCAGGCATATAGGAATGTGAGCCAGTCTGGCACATTCTGGGCCCAGAGGCCTACGTGTGTGCCTTTTGTAACGCCTATGGCTACAAGTCCGCGCGCCATATCGTCAACCCGGTCATTGAATTCTTTCCAGGTGAACCGCAGGTCGCGGTCGGAATAGACCACATACTCCTTGTCTGGCGTGTGCTCTGCCCAGTATTCAAGATACTGTCCTAAAGTCTTCTCTGATAACTCCATCGCTGATACGTCAGATTGGTGTATATACAACTGCAAGTATCCGTGCGCTCTGGCCGTGGTATCCGTGCACGTGGTGCTTTACGATTGAGTCGTAGTATATGCTGTCGCCGGCCTCAAGCAGATGAGTGTGCTTGCCATAAACCACCTCTACCTGCCCCTCAAGAACATAGATGAACTCCTCACCCTCGTGTGATGACAGAGAGAACTCCTCGCCGTCAGCCGGAAGAATGTCTATGATGAACGGCTCGATGTGACGGTTCTCCTTGCCCTCTGACAGGGAGTGGTACAGCATGTGGTCAACATCCGTAGAACCGTGGTTTGAGAAATGCGCGCTCTCCTTCAATTCTGAGCTGCGGCTTACCACGGCCCCTATGCTCTGCGAGTCATCCAGAAATGTTCCGAGTCTTACTCCAAGCACGCGGGCTATCTTTATGAGAGGTGCCAGGCCGGGCAGCGGCCCGCCGTTCTCAATCTCCGTTATCTGACCTATAGGTAATTGCGCGCGTTCTGCCAGAACGTCAAGCTCAATGCCTTTTGACTCCCTGAGCGAGCGTATCTTCTCTCCGACTGATGCCTTCATTTGTGTTGATTTTATCAGAATGTTACAATTGGTTCGAAATAATTTGCAAAAGTACAAATAATAGTCCGAAACTTGGCTATTTAAGCAGGGAGAATGATTCCGGCGGCCTGCTTTCTGATACTTGCCTCCCTGTTGAAAATTTGTTATTTTTAAATAATGTGATATCCGTTATTTTTGCTACTTTTGTATGTTTTAAGGCCTCTCTTTGAGGCGGTATGGATTAATAAACATTATGCTCAATATGGATGACGAACTGATAAAGGAGTCCAGCAATTATTCTGCTGAGAACATACAGGTACTGGAGGGGTTGGAAGCTGTGCGCAAGCGTCCTGCAATGTATATAGGCGATATAAGCGAGAAGGGACTGCATCACCTTGTTTATGAGGTGGTTGACAACTCGATTGATGAGTCGATGGCTGGGTATTGCACTCATATTGAGGTGTCAATCAATGCTGACGGCTCGGTGTCGGTTCAGGATAACGGCCGAGGTATTCCGGTTGATATGCACGAGAAGGAGCATCGCTCAGCCCTTGAGGTCGTAATGACTGTGCTTCACGCCGGCGGTAAGTTTGATAAAGGCTCCTACAAGGTCTCCGGAGGACTTCACGGAGTAGGTGTGAGCTGTGTCAACGCTCTCTCTACCAAAATGGTCACCGAGGTGTTCAGAAACGGCAAGATATACAGGCAGGAGTATTCAAAGGGCAAGCCTGTTACCGGCGTTGAGGTAAGCGGCACATCGGACCATACCGGTACCCGTCAGACATTCTGGCCGGACGGCTCGATATTCACTACCACAGAGTACAAATATGATATTCTGGCGGCACGTCTTCACGAGCTGTCATTCCTGAACGCGGGATTGAAGATATCTCTTACAGACTGGCGTACGGTTGACTCGGAGGGCAATCCGCGTCAGAACGTCTATTTCTCCAAGGATGGTCTCAAGGAGTTCGTCTATTATATGGATGAGAACCGCGTGCATCTTATCAACGACTGCATCTATTTGAATACCGAGAAGCAGGGTATTCCTATTGAGGTAGCCATATTGTATAATACCGGTTATACCGAGACTATCAGGTCTTTCGTAAACAATATCAACACAATTGAGGGCGGTACCCATCTTATGGGCTTCCGTATGGCGCTGACGCGTACTCTCAAGAAATATGCCGATGACAACAAGTTCCTTGAGAAGGCCAAGGTTGAGATAGAGGGCGAGGATTTCCGCGAGGGTCTCTCGGCCGTCATATCAATAAAGGTAGCGGAGCCTCAGTTTGAGGGCCAGACCAAGACAAAGCTTGGAAACAGCGAGGTTGCCGGTGCCGTGCAGCAGGCTGTGGGCGAGGCCTTGTCACAATATCTGGAGGAGCATCCAAAGGAGGCGAAGATGATTGTGGACAAGGTGGTGCTTGCCGCACAGGCCCGAGTAGCCGCCCGCAAGGCTCGCGAGAGTGTGCAGCGCAAGAGTCCTCTCAGCGGCAGCGGCCTTCCCGGCAAGCTTGCGGACTGCTCCGACAAGGATCCTGCAAAGTGTGAGCTTTTCATTGTTGAGGGAGATTCCGCAGGCGGTAGCGCCAAGCAGGGACGTGACCGCCATACACAGGCTATCCTTCCTATCCGAGGCAAGATATTCAATGTTGAGCGTGTCATGTGGCACAAGGCGTTCGACCACGAGGAGGTAAATAATATCATTCAGGCTATGGGCGTACGCTTCGGCCTGAACCCCGAGGACTCAAAACAGGCCAACTATGATAAACTCCGTTATTACAAGGTAATCATAATGACCGATGCCGATGTTGACGGCTCACATATCGATACGCTTATTATGACGCTCTTCTTCCGCTATATGCCAGAGTTCATAGAGCAGGGACATCTCTATATAGCGACTCCTCCATTGTATCTTTGTACAAAGGGTAAGGTCAAGGAGTACTGCTATAACGAGGTTCAGCGTCAGCGCTTTATTGACCAGTATGGCGGAGGTCTGGAGCAGAACATCACCACACAGCGCTACAAAGGTTTGGGTGAGATGAATCCGGAGCAGCTTTGGGAGACCACTATGAATCCTGAGAACCGTCTTCTCAAGCAGGTTCAGATTCAGGACGCAGCCGAGGCTGACTACATCTTCTCAATGCTGATGGGCGATGATGTAGGTCCTCGCCGTGAGTTCATAGAAAGCAATGCCACATACGCTAATATTGACGCATAAAACTGAATATATTCATAAAGACAAGCGCTCCGCAATTCACAGAAGATTGCGGAGCGCTTGTCTTATTCGTGTGGATTCACCTTTCCAGCGTGACGGCTGTTCCCGATGCCGTTACCATAAGCATGTTGCCTTGCCCCAGCACCTCATAATCAATATCTATGCCTATTACCGCATCTGCTCCCAGTCTCTGGGCCCGTTGCTCCATCTCCTGCAACGCCTGATGGCGGGCATTGATGAGCTCGTCCTCGTATGATGCGGAGCGGCCTCCCACAAAGTTCCGGAAGCCTGCGGCGAAATCTTTCAGAAAATTAACTCCGGCAATGACCTCGCCGAAAACAAGTCCTTTGTACTCTGCTATTCTCCTGTCCTGAACGCCAGGTGTTGTGGTCATTATCATAGTTTCTACTATTATGTGATGAATTAATATTGTTCTGTGGCAAATATAAATAAACATTTTATGTATGTTTGCACAAACAGCAAAATAATGCAAATGAAATCAATTGTCAAGGCCGCGCTGCTTACAGCGCTTGTCTTTCCACTCTGCGCCAATGCACAGAAGTGGGAGGGAATAGGAGAGACTCCGCAGATGGGTTGGAACAGCTGGAACAAGTTCGCCCACCGTTTGAATGAGACACTTGTCCGCGAGACAGCGGATGCGATGGTGGAAGAGGGGCTGCTTGATGCCGGTTACGTATACCTTAATATGGATGACTGCTGGCACGGAGAACGTGATGCCGATGGCTTCATTACCTGCAATGCGGAGAAATTCCCGTCAGGTATCAAGGCCCTGTCAGACTATGTGCATTCCAAAGGCCTCAAATTCGGCATCTACTCTGATGCGGGCAGGGAGACCTGTGCCGGCTATCCGGGCAGTCTCGGCCACGAGTATCAGGATGCCATTCAGTATGCGCGTTGGGGGATTGACTATCTGAAGTATGACTGGTGCCATTCTGAGGATGTGAACCCAAGAGGAGCATACGCTCTGATGCGCGATGCATTGCGTGCGTCCGGTCGTCCTATTTTCTTCAGTATGTGCGAGTGGGGCAGCAACAAGCCCTGGACCTGGGCCAAGGAGGTAGGCAATTCCTGGCGTACCACTGGCGATATCTGTGCCGTCTTTGACAGCACTGGGATGCGCTCGTGGGAGAACAGTGTCATGACAATTGTGGAGCAAAACGTGAACCTTCGCAAGTATGCCGGCCCGGGACACTGGAACGATCCCGATATGCTTGAGGTGGGAAACGGAATGACCGCCAACGAGGACCGTGCCCATTTTACGCTCTGGTGCATGATGGCGGCTCCGCTGATACTTGGAAATGACATCTGCAATATGTCGCAGGACACCCGCGATATTATATTAAATAAGGAGGTGATTGCCGTTGATCAGGACCGACTGGGAGTTCAGGGCCTCCGCCTGAAGACAGAGGGTGACCTGCAATTCTGGTTCAAGCCCCTTTGCGACGGGGAATGGGCTTTCTGTCTGTTCAACAGAGGCAAGGAGCCGGTTGACTATGTGATAGACTGGCAGACACTTTGCTTTATCGATACCGAGGTGTCGGGTCAGGCTATGGCTTTTGATGAGAGAGACTACAAGATCAGGGATCTTTGGGAGAAAGATGCCAAGAAGGCGTTCAAGGGCCTGACCGACAAGACTCTCTGCGTTACAGTTCCGGGCCGCGATGTCGCATTGTATCGCCTGACTCCTGTGAGATGATTTGCCGGACATATAAAAAGACAAGTCCCTGAGAATTTTCTCAGGGACTTGTCTTTTTGTCTAAGGCTCAGGTTATTCCTTAACAAGGTCCATTCCTGCGGATATGGCCTTCTCGTTCATAGGAATGTATTTCCAGTTGCGCTCCGATACAGAGTGCTTGATGCCCTCCAGGACATACTCCATTTTGAGTATTGGGCGTATCTTCATAAATGCTCCGAGCAGGAACATGTTGGCAACCTTAGTCGCGTTCATCCTCGCAGCTGCCTCAATGGCTGGAATGGCATATACCTTTATGTCATCGCGGACTGGCTTGCGGGTGATTGTGCTTGGGGTGTACATAAGCACTCCGCCAGGCATTACACTCTGCTCGAATTTGTCCATTGACTGCTGGTTAAGAATGATGGCAGTGCTGAACTTCTGCAGAATAGGAGAGCTGATAGGGCTATCGCTCAGAATTACAGTGACATTTGCTGTACCACCACGTATCTCAGGGCCGTAAGACGGCATCCACGACACTTCCAGACCCTGCATAAGGCCCGAGTATGCTATTATCTTGCCCATTGAGAGAACACCCTGTCCTCCGAATCCGGCTATTATTATCTCTTCAGTCATCGCTCTTTCTTATCTTGGTGCGTTCATATCCATAACAAGTTTCCCATCAACCTTGATGTCACCAAGCGGGTACTTCTTGAACATATTCTCTACCATCCAGTCGTTGGCGGCCTTTGGCGTCATGCCCCAGCCTGAGTTGCAGTTTGATACAACCTCAACAATTGATGTGCCTTTCTTGTCGCGCTGGTTCTCAAAAGCCTGTCGCAGGGCTTTCTTCAGCTTGCGGACATTGGCCGGAGTATGTACGGAGTGACGTGTCACATAGCATACGCCGTCAAGCTGTGCCAGCAGAGGGGTGATGTTCAGCGGGTAACCCATTGTCTTGACATCGCGTCCACGCGGGCAGGTGGTGGTCTTCATACCCTCAAGGGTGGTCGGAGCCATCTGTCCTCCGGTCATACCGTAAATGCCGTTGTTGATGAAAACTATGACAATGTTCTCGCCACGGTTGCAGGCGTGCATCGTCTCTCCGGTTCCGATGGCTGCGAGGTCACCGTCTCCCTGATATGTAAACACGAACTTGTCAGGCTGTACCCTCTTGATGCCTGTGGCGACAGCGCAGGCACGGCCGTGAGCTGCCTCAACTACATCAAACTTGTAGAAATCATACAGGAAAACCGAGCAGCCTACAGGTGAGATGCCGATGACATCGTGCTCTATGCCCATCTCCTCAATCACTTCCGCTATGGTGCGTACCACAACTCCGTGTCCGCATCCGGGACAGAAATTGAAAGTGTTGTCCGACATCAGCCGGCTCTTTTTATATACCAGATTCTCTGGCTTGATTATATCTTGTGGATTCATAATAATCTAATAGGTGTTATGCCAAAAAAGATTTTTATTGCAGCCCGAACTGACGGTACAGGGCGTTCTCTATTTCCTCAGGAGTAGGAACCATACCTCCCAGACGACCGAAGAACCCTACAGGCTTGCGTCCCTCGATGGCAAGACGTACGTCCTCAATCATCTGGCCGGCATTCAGCTCTACTGACATAAAGCCCTTTATGCGATCATCCTTGGAAAGAGCCTCAATCTCCCTTGTCGGGAAAGGATAGAGCGAGATAGGTCTGAACAGACCGATCTTGTGACCTTTCGCGCGGGCAAGCTCGATGCTCTTCTGTGCGATACGGGCTATGATTCCGAATGCTACGATGATGTATTCCGCGTCGTCGCAGTGTATAGTCTCGTAACGGACCTCGTTCTGCTCCATCAGGCGATATTTGGCCTGAAGGCGCTGGTTTACCAGCTCGTGCTGCTGCGGAAGCAGATTCAATGATGTTACAAATCTGCGTTCCTTGCCCTCTGGCGTGCCATTGGTCGCCCAGTCCGGATACTCTGACATTCTGGGGCGCTGTTCCGGCAAAGTAATCTTCTCCATCATCTGTCCGAGTGCTCCGTCTGCCAGAATCATTACTGGATTGCGGTATTTGAATGCAAGGTCGAATCCCCCGGCAATAAAGTCTGCCATCTCCTGCACCGATTTGGGCGCCAGTGTGAGCAGTTTGTAGTCACCGTGGCCACCGCCTTTTACTGTCTGGAAATAATCAGCCTGGCTGGGCTGGATTGTGCCAAGACCTGGGCCTCCACGCGATACGTTGATAAGCAGGCAGGGCAACTCAGCTCCGGCGATGTATGATATACCCTCACTCATAAGGCTTACTCCAGGGCTGGATGATGATGTCAGTACACGGTGTCCTGTGGCTGCGGCTCCATATACCATATTGATGGCCGAGACCTCGCTCTCTGCCTGCAGTACCACCATTCCTGTGCGTGCGTATGCATCGGTCTCCATCAGATACTCCATAACCTCGGTCTGCGGGGTGATGGGATATCCGTAAAAGGCATCGGCACCGGCGCGGATAGCCGCCTCGGCAATTGCCTCGTTGCCTTTCATAAGTCTCATCTCTCTCTCTTCCATAATATCTGTTACTCTTCTGTTTTTACTCTATATACGGATATCACTCCATCAGGGCATATCACGCCGCAATTGCTGCATCCTGTGCAGGACTCCGGCTTTTCCATAAATGCATAATGATAGCCCTTGCTGTTGACTTTGTCACTCATAGCTATTACCTGGTTTACGCAGGTATGCACGCAAAGCTCGCATCCTTTGCATCTCTCTATGTCAACTACAATCGCTCCTTGTATTTTTGCCATAATATAATAATGTCTTATAGTTTTTCTGTACCACGTGAGAACTTTACCAGATTTACATCGAACACAAGCGTCGAGTATGCCGGAACGGTGTTGTGGTCCATGTCATTGTAACCAAGCTGGTAAGGTATGTAAATTCTCCAAAAGTCTCCCTCCCTCATATTTGATACGGATGTGATCATTCCGTTTACCAGTCCTGACAGTATGAAATGTGCCGGGATGTTAATGCTCTCGTCCAGCTGTGGTGTCTTGTAAGACTGGTCGAAAACAAAACCTTCCGGATGCTCCACCGTAGGTATGAGCCTGCCGCGATAATTGATTTTTATACTGTCGTTGTAGATAGGAGACTCCTTGCCTGTGCCTTTACGCAGGACCTTGCAATATACATAGTCACCTGTCGTCAGGTCTGTGGCATCTGGATTCAACCTGTATGAGAGAATGCGGAACATCTGTCCTTCGGAGGCTTCCTGCGGAGTAACGACTCTCTGGTGCGACACAGCGGTGGCTAATGAGTCAACAAATGCCTCATTGCGCTCCTGCCAGTTGCTGAACTCTGTCTCCTTGGCCGACTCAGAGCAGGCCGTAATAAGCAGGATGGCTGCCAAAAGATATAATGCCCTTATATTTCCCTTCATAAAGATTGTCTTATAAAGTTTTCAGAATGCTTGTGATGGTAACCTTGTCGGCAATGATGTTGCAGAGGTCATCAATCCTCACGCGCTCCTGAAGCATCGTATCGCGGTTACGCAATGTAACGGTGCCATCCTCAAGAGACTGGTGGTCAACGGTGATGCAGTACGGTGTTCCGATAGCATCCTGACGGCGGTAACGCTTGCCGATTGAGTCCTTCTCGTCATACTGACAGTTGAAGTGGAACTTAAGCTCATTCTGAATCTTGTGTGCGAGCTCTGGCAGACCGTCTTTCTTAACAAGCGGAAGGATGCCCAGCTTGACCGGTGCCAGCGCGGCAGGCAGATGCAGTACAACGCGGGTGTCGCCTCCCTCAAGGGCCTGCTCCTCGTACGATGCGCAGATAATGCTCAGGAACATGCGGTCAACACCGATGGATGTCTCTATCACGAACGGGGTGTAGCTCTCGTTTGTCTCAGGATCAAAGTACTTGATGTTCTTGCCGCTGAACTTCTCGTGCTGTGACAGGTCGAAGTTGGTGCGGCTGTGGATACCCTCAACCTCTTTGAAACCGAACGGCATAAGGAACTCTATGTCGGTGGCTGCGTTTGCGTAGTGAGCCAGCTTGTCGTGATCGTGGAAACGGTACTTGTCCGCACCGAAGCCCAGGGCCTGATGCCACTTCATACGGGTCTCCTTCCATTTTGCGAACCAGTCAAGCTCTGTGCCGGGCTTGATGAAGAACTGCATCTCCATCTGCTCGAACTCGCGCATGCGGAAAATGAACTGACGTGCCACAATCTCATTGCGGAAAGCCTTTCCTATCTGGGCGATACCGAAAGGCAGCTTCATACGGCCGGTCTTCTGAACGTTCAGGTAATTGACGAAAATGCCCTGAGCAGTCTCCGGACGCAGGTAAATCTTCATCGAGCCGTCCGATGTGGAGCCCATCTCGGTGGAGAACATAAGGTTGAACTGACGGACGTCCGTCCAGTTGCGTGTGCCGCTGATTGGGCATACAATCTCCTCGTCAAGGATAATCTGCTTCAGCTCGTCCAGGTTATTGTCGTTCATCGCCTTCGCATAACGCTCGTGAAGGGCGTCGCGCTTTGCCTGATGCTCCAGCACGTTCTTGCTGGTGGAGCGGTACTGAGCCTCGTCAAAGCTGTCGCCGAAACGCTTGCGGGCCTTGGCTACCTCCTTCTCAATCTTGTCGTCGTATTTGGCCATCTGCTCCTCAATCAGCACATCGGCACGGTAGCGCTTCTTGCTGTCGCGGTTGTCAATCAGGGGGTCGTTGAATGCGTCAACGTGACCGGAGGCCTTCCAAATGGTAGGGTGCATGAAGATGGAGCTGTCAATGCCGACAATGTTGTCGTGCAGCAGCACCATACTCTGCCACCAGTATGATTTGATATTGTTCTTCATCTCCACGCCCATCTGACCGTAGTCATACACGGCGCCGAGGCCATCGTAAATCTCACTTGAAGGGAACACGAAACCGTACTCTTTGCAATGAGCTACGATTTTCTTGAAAACATCATCTTGTGTCATAATTTGAAATTTTTCGCAAAATTACTCAATACCTTTTATAATAAGAACCATATTGTCGCTTTCTTTGTTAAAAGAATGTTAACCCTGAATGGTTATGCAGTTAGTTTTCAACATAATGGCCTTTTTGGGGCGTCTGAAATGGAAAAAATGAATAAAAAGTGTATCTTCGCACTTGGTAAATAATAAGCGGCAATGAGCGACGAGCAGGATATATACGATGATGATCAGTCTGGGATAATTGAGGATGACTGCGATGATTCCGCAGGTGGTGAGGTCCATTCCTCCTATCACCCTGTTACGGACGATGACGGTACTGTGCGGCATCAGTTGTCTGGAATGTACCAGAACTGGTTCCTGGATTATGCGTCGTATGTTATTCTGGAGCGTGCCGTCCCTCATTTCGAGGATGGACTGAAACCCGTCCAGCGCCGTGTGCTGCACGCGATGAAACGGCTTGATGACGGCCGTTACATCAAGGTGGCCAACATCGTGGGCCATACTATGCAGTTCCATCCCCACGGTGACGCCTCCATTGGTGACGCTTTGGTGCAGATGGGCCAGAAGGACCTGCTGATAGATTGCCAGGGCAACTGGGGAAACATTCTTACCGGACACCGGGCCGCCGCTCCACGATATATTGAGGCCCGTCTCTCTAAGTTCGCGCTTGAGACTGTCTTCAACGCCAAGACCACAGAGTGGAAAGTTTCCTACGATGGCCGTAACAAAGAGCCGGTCACGCTGCCCGTCAAGTTTCCGCTGCTTCTGGCTCAGGGTGCGGAGGGCATTGCGGTAGGCCTTTCCTGCAAGATATTGCCTCACAATTTCAATGAGCTGTGCGATGCCGCGGTATCCTATCTGAAAGGCGAGGAGTTCCATCTCTATCCCGACTTCCCCACAGGCGGCTCTATTGATGTGTCGCATTATAACGACGGTGAGCGTGGCGGCGTGGTCAAGATAAGGGCCAAGATATCCAAGGAGGCCGACAACAAGACCCTCGTCATCAACGAGATTCCATACGGTGAGGATGTAATGACGCTCTGCGACTCCATTGTCAAGGCTGTCAAGAAGGGCAAGATAAAGGTCCGCAAGGTTGAGGACCTGACCGCCGCCAAGGTTGAGATACGCATAACGCTGGCTCCGGGAGTATCATCGGACAAGACTATTGACGCACTCTATGCCTTTACAAACTGCGAGGTAAGCATATCGCCGAACTGTTGCGTGATTGACAACCGGAAACCGCACTTCCTCTGTGTGAGCGATGTGCTGAGAAAATCTGTTGACAATACGATGAGACTGCTCAGGATGGAGCTGGAGATTCAGCGCTCCGAGCTTCTTGAGCAACTGCATTTCGCCTCATTGGAGAAGATATTCATAGAGGAGCGCATCTACAAGGATCCTGAGTTTGAGCAGGCTCCCGATATGGATGCCGCCTGTGAGCATATTGACGAGCGTCTCACACCATACTATCCACAGTTTGTGCGTGAGGTTACCAAAGACGATATCCTCCGCCTGATGGAGATAAAGATGGCCCGCATCCTCAAGTTCAACAAGGACAAGGCGGATGAGGCCATTGCCCGTATGAACAAGGAGATAGCCCGTATAGACAAGAGCCTCTCGAATATGGTCGGTGTTACAATCAAGTGGTTTGAGGATCTGAAGGAGAAGTATGGGGCAGCCTGGCCTCGGAAGACTGAGCTGAAGAATTTCAACACTATCGTAGCCAACAAAGTGGTTGAGGCCAATGAGAAACTCTACATCAACCGTGCTGACGGCTTCATTGGGACAGGACTTAAGAAAGATGAGTACGTTACCAACTGCAGCGACCTGGACGACATCATACTTTTCTACAAAGATGGCCGCTACAAGGTTGTGAAGGTGGCGGAGAAACTCTTTGTGGGCCCGAATGTGATTTACCTGAACGTGTTCAAGAAAAATGACAGGCGGACCATCTATAACGTGATTTACCGCGACGGAAAGAACGGCGCCTCATACATAAAGAGATTTGCCGCCACAGGTATTACCCGCGACAAGGAGTATGACCTTACGCAAGGCAAGCCGGGCTCAAAGATTCTTTACTTCACATCCAACAGCAATGGTGAGGCCGAGGTGGTCAGGGTCCAGCTTAAGCCAAACCCGAAACTCAAGAAACCTGTATTTGACAAGGATTTCAGTAGCATCGCCATCAAGGGCCGTCAGTCAATGGGTAATCTCATAACACGGAACGAGGTTCAGAGAATCGGCCTGAAGTCACACGGCGTGTCAACGCTGGGTGGCCGTAAGGTCTGGTTTGACCGCGATGTGTTCCGTATTGATTTTGACGGGCACGGAGACTTTATCGGCGAGTTTGAGAGCGAGGACCTGCTTCTCGTGGTGAACTCCGACGGAGAGTTCTATACTACGGAGATTGATCCGAACCATCATTTTGACTCGAATGTCATCCGCATAGAGAAGTACGTTCCTGACAAGGTCTGGAGCGCCGCTTTGTTCGACTCATCACAGAATGGCTACCTGTATCTGAAACGTTTCTGTATGGATTCGTCGTTCAAGAAGAACTCGCTTATCGGCGATGACAAGGGCAGCCGCCTGCTCATCCTTACAGACACGGCCTATCCACGCATCCGTGTCACATTCGGCGGTAATGACAGTTTCCGTGAGCCTATGGAGGTAGATGTGGAGGAGTTCATAGCGGTAAAGGGCTATAAGGCACGCGGACGCAGGGTGACAACCTGGACTGTTGATGGTGTTGAGGAGCTGGAGCCGTTGCGTCAGCCGGAGCCTATGGAGTCTGAACGCGATGATTCCGCTGCGGAAGACGGGACCGATAAGCCTGACCTTGCCGAAGGTGACGGTCAGATGTCTTTGTTCTGAGATGAGACGACTGTTTATATCACTGCTCCTTTCTGCAATCCTGATACCCGTGCTGGCGCAGGAGAGCCTTGCCGACAAGTTGCCGGGATGTTGCGAGCGCCTGTCAGTGAGTGGCATAGGCATAGGTAATCTGGGAGTACTGGATGAATATATGTCGCCGAACGTATATCGCGGGCCGGTAATGAGTCTGGCCTTCCAGAGACAGCGTATGATGCGTAAGCGTGATGACTGGGGCAGGACATCGTTCCTCAAGATTGGTTTCTCTCCGATGAAAGACAGAAACGGCAAAGGTGGCTATATGTCGCTGATGTTTGACTGGCATCACTCCTGGGATTACATCTGTGTGAGACGTGGCGACTTCTTTCTGTCTGCCGGACCTGAGACCTTTCTGAAGGCAGGTGGCATTCTCAACCTCAGCAACAGCAACAATCCCGCCCAGCTGAAACTGTATGCCGCCGCGGCCGTCTCCGGCAACGCCTCATATCGTTTCCTTATCAGCAATTACCCGATTACCCTGGACTGGAAAGCAGACCTTCCTCTGATTGGCTATAACTTCGCTCCGACTTTCGGACTGCAATACTACGAGATAGGATATCTTGGCAAGTTCGGCGAGGCGTCGCATCTGGCCTGGCCCGGCAATTTGTTTGATTTGTCACAGCGGGTCTCCGTGGACTTGCCTGTAGGAGAAGTGATGCTGAGACTGAGCTATCTGGGAGATTACTATCGCTATAATATGGGAAACGTACGGTGCAGGATGTACGAGAACTCATTTATGATCGGCATTATCCGAAGGCTTGAGATAAAATATAACGGACGATGAGAAAGACCATATTCATACTCTTTATCGTATTGTGCGCAATGTCCTCATCGTGCGTCAGGGAACCTTATCCGGACAATAGCAACATCGGTAATTTCGAGGCGTTGTGGGACCTTATGGATACTCACTACTGTTTCTTTGACTATAAGGCCGATGAGTATGGCCTTGACTGGAACGAGGTTCACGACAGGTATCGGCCTATGGTTACGAATCAGATGAGCGGCGATGCCTTGTTCGAGGTTCTGTGCCGTATGCTGGGCGAGCTTCGCGACGGACACGTGAACCTCTATACCTCGATAGATGTGGGCCGCTATTGGTCCTGGAGAGAGGGTTTTCCCGTCAACTATTACGAGCATATCCGCGACAACTACCTTGGTACGGATTTCAGGATAGGCGGAGGAATGCGGTATCAGATACTCGACGACAACGTGGGCTACGTCTATTATGGCGATTTCACTGGCTCTGTAGATGATGGCTACTGGAATCGCATAATCAATTATATGACATTGTGCAACGGTATGATTATCGACGTGCGCGATAATGGCGGCGGATATATTTTCAATGTGGAGACCATTATGTCTCATTTCACGGAGAAAAGCGTACTGTGCGGTTATATGTGCCACAAGACAGGCCCCGGACACAGTGATTTCTCTCCGTTTGAGGAGCGCTGGGTAAGTCCTGCCATTGATCAGCTCCGCTGGCAGAAACCTGTGGCAATACTTACAAACCGGGGCTGTTTCAGCGCCACCAATACTTTCGTAAGCGATATGAGGGCGCTGCCGCATGTACGGGTATTTGGAGACCGCACCGGAGGCGGAGGTGGGGTGCCGCTGTCTCTGGAGATGCCAAATGGCTGGTCCGTGCGCTACTCATCCGCTCCTATGACCGATGCTCAGGGCAATCATATAGAGTTTGGCGTTGAGCCTGACGTCAGGGTCGATATCACAGAGAGTGATATGCTCCGGGGTGTTGATACCATAATAGAGAGTGCCAGGGAGTGGATTAATTCATTTTTGAGATAATTTTTTATTACTAGTATGAGACGTTTGTGTTGTTTCCTTACTTTGGCGGCCTTGTTGACTGCGCTGCCGGTGCTGGGTAGTGCCAAGACTGGCAGGGTCCTTAAAATTGATTTCAAAGCCGCTGTGGTTGAGCAGAGCGGTGGCTCATTCTCGTTGTCATCATTGTCGCTCGGCTCCATGGCCGCAGGCGAGATGGCTATGCTCGATATGGTCCGTGCCATTGACATGGCATCGACAGACCCGTCAATCTCTATGATTTATATGACACCAGGCAACATCTCGGCCGGTATGGCTCAGATGGAGGAGGTAAGAGCGGCGTTGGCGCGTTTCCGAGCCTCAGGCAAGCAGATTATAGCATATTGTGAGAATCTGTCAAACGGCTCGTACTACATCGCGTCGGTAGCCGATAAGGTTATCCTGAATCCCGCATCGGAGAGCTATCTTACAGGACTCGCCACTCAGCAGGTCTTTCTGAAGGACGCCCTCGACGCGCTTGGAGTAGAGGTTCAGCTTATTCGTCACGGCAAGTACAAGTCGGCGGGCGAGATGTTTACCCGCAACGACTTCAGCGAGGCCAACCGCGAGCAGTATCAGGTAATGATAAACTCCCTCTGGGATGGAATGTGTCAGGATATCGCCGCATCCCGCAGTTTCTCTGCCGATGACTTCAAGGGGTG
Source organism: uncultured Bacteroidales bacterium (assembly GCA_937898885.1). Taxonomy (GTDB): domain Bacteria; phylum Bacteroidota; class Bacteroidia; order Bacteroidales; family Bacteroidaceae; genus Colenecus. Next base: position 21,570 of record CALDKD010000122.1, read on the forward strand.
GGTAAACGATCTGGCCCTGACCGATGCCGCCTCATTCAAGGAGAAAGGGCTGGTTGATGAGCTGTGGCATTTTGACCAGGTGGAGGACTACTTCTGCGAGCAGTCCGGAATGCCGTTCATCAAGCTGGTGCGCTTCGTGCCGCTCAAGCGTTATATTGACAAGATGGCGAAGACTGCCAGAAAGCTGGCCCGCAAGAGCAAGGGCAGCATTGCCGTGGTTTATGCCAATGGCGAGATAGTCGTATCACCTTCGGGAACAAGTATGTCTTCGGATGTCATTGTAGGCAAGAGCCTGGCATCCACTCTGGCAAAGGTGCGCAAGGATGATAAGATCAAGGCTGTAGTGTTCCGCGTGAACTCACCGGGCGGAAGCGTGATGGCATCGGAGCTGATAAAGCGCGAGATTGATTTGCTGAAGGCAGAGAAGCCTGTCATTGCCAGCTATGGCGATTATGCCGCATCGGGTGGCTACTGGATATCTGCCGGCGCTGAGAAGATTTACACCGACAAGACCACTCTTACCGGCTCAATTGGCTGCTTCTCAATGATTCCGAATCTGGGCGACGCCATACGTGGCAAGCTTCGCGTCAATTTCGCCACAATCGGCTCATCAAGACACAGCGATATGATGACCGGCATGCGCGGTCTTGACGACGCTGAGATCAACTATCTGCAGCTTCAGGTAGAGGACATATACGACCGTTTCACAGACATAGTATCCGAGGGCAGGGGATTGTCAAAGGACAGTGTCGACGCAATAGGGCAGGGCCGTGTATGGGCCGGCTCCGATGCTCTGAATATCGGTCTTGTTGATGAGACCGGTGGTCTGGCCGATGCAATAGCATACGCTGCAAGTGTAGCCGGCCTGGAGCAGTATGGTGTGCAGGAGTATCCCGAGGTTATGCCATTCTCTTTGCTCTCTCTCTTTGGCGAGCAGTCAGACCCGGAAGAGACACTTACATCCGACAATGGCAGTGGTATGGCCATCATGCTTCAGAAGACCTTCCCGTTCGCCTCGGCCCTGAGGAAGAGTCAGACACCTGTCACAATGGCAAGAATGCCTGTGGCTTTCTCATTCAATTGATGAATTGTTACGGCGCATTGGTATTTTTTATACCTTTGCGCCATCAATCGCGGGCGTGGCGGAATTGGCAGACGCGCTAGACTTAGGATCTAGTATCCTCGGATGTGAAGGTTCAAGTCCTTTCGCCCGTACTTATAAATGAAAAGAGAGGTGACCGTTCCGGCCACCTCTCTTTGTATCATTTGCAGATTTACAGCTTTACCTCAATGCTCTTCAGGTCTTTGTCAAGCGATGAGCCGCCGTAGAGAATCTGGTAGCGGCCTGACTTGAGTGCAAGACCGTCGGTTGCCTCATCATAGAAGTAGAATGTCTCTTTGTTCAAGGCAATCTTTACAGTCTGCTGCTTGCCGCTTGGAATATTCACGCGGGCGAAACCGCAGAGCGACTTGATCGGTGCGTCGGGATTGTCCAACGATTTTACATATACCTCTACAACCTCGTCACCGTCAACGGAGCCTGTGTTCTTTACAGGAACTGTCAGTGTCATTGACTCGGGCTTGCCTGATACCTTGCCCTTGCCGTACTTGAAGGTGGTGTAGCTGAGTCCGTAGCCGAATGCGTACAGTGGCTCGCCCTTGAAGTAGCGGTATGTCCTGCCTTCCATACTGTAATCCTTGTAGTCGGGAAGCTGGTCGGTGGATGCGTAGAATGTTACAGGCAGACGGCCGGCCGGATTGTAATCGCCGAACAGGACATCGGCAACGGCCTTGCCGCAGGCCTGACCGCCGTACCACGCCTGAATCATCGCGTCGTACTTGCTCTCAACATTGCCAAGTCCTATGGCGCTGCCCGATACGTTGACCAGAACAACCGGCTTGCCGGTAGCGTCAAGCTCATTGAGCAGGTTCTGCTGAATCTCTGGCAGCTCAATTGTGGTGCGGTCGTGTCCCTCACCCTCGATGTCGGATGATATACCGCTTACCATTACTATCACATCGGCCTTTGACACCTTGTCAAGAACAGGTGCGAAGTCAACCGGACCACGGCTGTAGATATCAAATGAGAATGATGCCGATCTTGCCTCCGGCTGTGACAGGTTAATTGAGATATTGTAGGTCTTGCCCTTCTCCACTGCGAATTTGGTAGCAGCGCCACGGCCGCCTCCAAAGCCGCCGAAACCACCTCCGAAGCCTCCGAAACCGCCACGGCCACCGGCTGCCTGTGAGATTGTGTCACCGTTTATCATGAAAGCGTACTTACCGCTTCCACGTACCGAATAGAACATATCGCCCGTATAGTCTGCGGTGAAGGTGCCGGTGTAGCGGGCGCTGAAGCCGGTCAGGTTAAGGCCATACTCCCAGGCGCAATCCTCGTGAGCCAGGGCCGGTGATGTGGTGTTCAGGTCAACCTTGTCGTTGTAGTCTGCCTTGACTGCCACATTGCCGCTGAAGTCAGTGTTGTTGTAATATTCCGCGTGCAGGCCCTTGCCTCCGTTAATCTCAGATACGTAATGCTTGGTGATGAAAGGCTCGTTCAGGTCGCAGCCTTTCTCATATATGATGTTGGCATCAGGAGCAGCCTGACGGATGGCCTCCAGAATGGTCTGCTTGTTGGCCTTTGACGGGTATCCGTTGTAGTTGCCGAGAATGACACGTGAGTCATCGGCATTCGGACCAACTACAGCGATGGTTATGTTCTTCTTCTGCAGAGGCAGCAGGTTGTCGTTGTTCTTGAGCAGGACGATGGCCTCGTGTGCGGCCTTGTTGGCAAGTGCCGTGTGCTCTGGGCTGCTAAGGTCATCAAGACCAAGGTTTGCCCAAGGCAGATCCTCGGCAGGGTCGAACATGCCAAGCTGGAAGCGGGCCAGCAGTACGCGACGCAGGTTGACGTCGATGTCCGCCTCTGATATGAGTCCCTTCTCAATGGCGCTGGTGAGTGAGCGGAAGTTGGTGCCGCACTCAATGTCTGTTCCCGAGAGAACCGCATCCACCGATGCTGATGCCGCATCGCTGTGCGTGCCGTGCTGGTTCTTGTTGAAGAAGTCAGAGATGGCGCCGCAGTCGGTCACAACCAGACCCTTGTAGCCCCACTTCTCACGAAGGATGTCGGAGAGCAGGAAATTGCTTGCACAGCACGGCTCGTCGTCATAACGGTGATACGCGCACATAACCTCCTGCACGTTGCCCTCCTGCACCAATGACTTGAATGCAGGCAGATAAGTCTCCCAAAGGTCACGGCCCTCTGCGGTCACGTTGATTGAGTGACGGACTGCCTCAGGTCCGCTGTGTACGGCATAGTGCTTGGCGCAGGAGTGAAGCTTGAAGTACTTCTTGTCGTTGCCCTGCATACCCTTTACGGTCTGTGTTCCCATAACCGCATTCAGGTACGGGTCCTCGCCCGGAGTCTCCTGACCGCGTCCCCAGCGCGGGTCACGGAAAATGTTCACGTTCGGGCACCAGAATGAGAGTCCCTGATGCCAGATGCTGCCGTTTGGCTGCTTCACGCCCAATTGATGATGGTCTGTGGTGTTCCATACTGCACGGGCCTCGTCAGAGACAGCCGTATAAATCTCATACTGCTGGTCGGCATCGAATGTGGCGCCAAGGGCTATTACCTGCGGAAAAACCGTCACGTCGTCATAGCAAATACCGTGGCAGGCCTCGTTCCACCAGTTATATGCCGGAATGTCCAGGCGGTCAACCGATACGGAGCCATTCATCATCAGGCCTACCTTCTCCTCAGGCGAGAGCAGCGAGATAAGGTTGTCAACTCTCTCGTCAAACGAGAGCTTAGGGTCCTGGAACGGATACTCGTACTGGTCTTTCGCTGAGGCCAGAATTGTGCCTACGGCAAGGAGGCATACGGGCAATAAAAGCTTTTTCATTTGAAAAATGTTTGATTTTGAAGTCAAAGGTACGAAAACTATCAGAATATTCAAGTCTCGCAAGTTCCAGATTACTGTCTTTCAAGGGTCATCAGGGCGAGACTTTGGTCAGAATACAGGTCAGGACCGGCTCTTTTTATTGGGGTTCGATGGAAACCAGCCTCTCTCCACCCGTCTCTCCTGTTCAAATAGCTCAAGAATTGACCAGAAGCAACTGAATGCGACAACTCCCAATATTGCGGATAAGACACCTTTTGAAAGAAGTGATGCGATGCAGAAACCAATCCCTGCCAGAGCGAACAGCCACCAGCACCTCTTTCCCCAATAATACTCAGCCTTTATCACTATCGGGTGAAACACCCCTATTATCATAAAGGCCGATACACCAAGTATTATTCCTGACCAACTCATAAATACAGATTACCGGTGTAAAGTTAGCACATTTTTACAATACTATCCCCAAAAGGATTCGGTCTGGAAGTTATATCCTTATAAAGTCAGTCAACTTGTATTTGTGGCCGTCGCATATAGAGTCGGCGAGTCACAGGCTGAGTCATAGGCGTATATTGTCCCGATGGCTAAACGTTTGTTATTCTGATATTCAATCTCTTTCTTCTCTAAACAGTATCTGCGTGGCTGCTTTCCGATTGTGGAATCATAACGGATAACCGTCGAGCCACAAACAGTATAGTTACAACACTGTCATTTCAATGCCTTATAGGTCCAGAAAGGCGTCAGCACAATCACTGGCTCACCAGCGGCGGGACGGCATATAACCGCCAGACAAAGAATCAGGAAATAGTACTCCGCCACGGCCAGCCACAAGACCCTATTTCAGTTGCGGTTTCAGGTGGAACAGCACAAGAACAGGATTCTCGCATAATTCTGCTTTCTTGTAGAATTCCTTTAGTCTGTTGCGGCAGGGATTGTCAGACGTGTCATCCTCAAAGTCATCGGCGCGCGATCCGAGCCACTCCGGGTGGACCATATGCACTATGGTATTATCATAGTATCCTAAAATCATTGATGGTGGCAGAAGCTCTTCTTCCTCAAAAATCTTATCGGGATATTTGTAAAGCCTGCAGGACGATTTTTCGAAGATATACGCAGAGCCATAATATATAATGAGCAGATGATATTTCAAATCCGAGCACCCGATAAGCAGCCTCTCCTCATACGGTCCGGACATATCACTGTTATACGCATTGTATTTGATTTTGTCCGGCACGTCTTTGATAAAGCTCAGATTTGCCACACAAACGGTATCGCCGGTAAGGCCGTCAAGACGGTAAATGTGATTGTCGTATGGGCGCATCAGCCATATCTCATCGCCATACGATACGGTATTGTACACGTGGTCTCTGCCTCGCAGGTATGTCCCTACATATCCGTTTCCGGTGAAAGGAATGGTGACGGTGCTGTCAGGGTGCAGAAGGACGAACTGGTCCGAAGGCTCTGTATCAAGCATGTTTGACACAAGGAGAGTGCCGTCCGACATACAGGATATATATGAGATTCGTCTCATCAGCCCCGCAAAGTTCTCTCTCAGTCTCTCTTTCCTCTGGAAATTGCCGGAATAGTCGTAATGCTTGAGTGTGGCCGGATAGTCCATTATCAGCACCTCATTGCGCTCACTGTCCAGTGCCCAGCACGTCGGCATTGAATACTCATATCCCGCGCCTCCCTGACGGCCTATGTCGTTCAGATACTGTCCTGAGCTGTCAAAAGCCGTAATTTTTACTTTAGCATCAGTTCTGGAGAACCAAAGCAGAAAGAATATTCCGTCATCGTATTTTACATCTACAATCTCGCCTCCGATTATGGGCTCATCATCGCCATCCTTAAGGAACAGAGGCTCCCAACTCTCAACCGGCCATTCCTCCAGCGTCAGGATGTCATCCTTTGTTATCTGTATAGGGCCCTCTTCGGCAGGACCGCCACAGGAGCAGAGTGTCAGCAATGACACAATTGCGGGTAGACCAAGTATAGATACCAGCGGTTTTCTCATATTCCGGATCTCATTTTACGACAGATTCGTCCTCTGACCCGATAGGGTTGGTGGTCGTGGTCTTCTGGATGTTGATGTCGCCACCGTTTACCTTGATGTCGTACCTGACACTATGAATGGAATCGGGCTTATGAATCATTCCGGAGTCATCAAGATACCAGTCGTCATCGTCAGTGAAGTTATGCTCCTCAAGCCACATCTGTAATTCCTGTACGTTCTCATCGTCAAAATTGTGCTCCTCAAGCCACTCCTGCAGCTCGGGCCAGTCATCTGAGTCGAAGTTGTGCTCATCCAGCCACTCTTTCAGCTGAAGGAAATCCTTGAAGATGTTGCCTGATATGGAGAGCGGCAATTCGTCCGGGGCCATCTTCTCAATCTTCTTTATTGCCCTGCGGCCCGAGAAGTACGATGCCGGAACCATTCCTATAAGCAGCAGCGCCCAGAGTGCCAGCAAGCAGAGCCCCGGTCTCCACTTTGGAGTGGTGATGTCGAATATAAGTATTATGCCACCGTATATCAGAAGCAGTGACGGTATGATGAATACCAACGCCCAGAGTATCTGGATAAACGGGTTGAAGAACATTCTGGTGAATGGTGTAATAGAGAGAAGGGATGTCAGCAAATCCATTCCCGGCAGCCAGTCAAACATACCCAGAGTCATATTGGTGGCAAATATCACTCCTCCGAACACAACAAGCTTTGTGGCCAGTCCGGACAATCCGATAAGCAGAATAAGTATGCCGAAGCCTACAGCCAGACAGCCTCGTCCCTGCTTTTGGGCAGGGTAGTTGTCAATGCGCCCGTGCTCACGCTCATAGCGGTAGCGGTTGATGTCGTCCACCGAGCCGCTCTCACCACGCATTTCCCAGCGCCTCTTTACCGTATCTGCCTTAGGAATGCAGAACCATAGGACTATGTATAGCAGGACAGGTATGAAAAACCAAGGGTCATTTCCCAGGTACTCCGTGGAGATCATCAGGCCGATTGTAGTGAAGGCGAACAGCAGTCTGAACCAGATAGGGTCGCTGCCCATCCATTGGCCAATTCCGCCGCACACACCGCCAAGTTTCTTGTTAAGCGGGTCTCGATAGAGTCTCCTGCGCGTTTTTCCGTTCCCTGCATCATAACGGGTCTCCTCCTTATTATAATCAGCATTACCTTCCGGAGCCGGCTGATATGCTCCGTCATCGGCCTTTGGCTCAGATGTGCCGGCATCGTCAGTCTCGGGATAACCCAGTATGTCAATGATTGCGCGGATGTCTGCCTCGGTGGCCACACCATTGCTGCCGCAACGCTCATACAGAAGCTCTGCCATACGGGCCTCTACGGAATCCATAATCTCTGCTCCGTCGGCCTGCCTCAGATAGTGTCTCTCAAGAGTAGCGATATACTCCTTGATTGTGCCGTAAGCCTTCTCGTCCAATGCGAAGGCATAGTGTCCTATGCTTATTTTCTCAGTTCTTTCCATTTCTCAGTATTTCTATAGAACCTGTTATCTCATTCCAAACACTCTGCATATCCTCAAGCTGTTGCCTGCCCTTGTCGGTTATGGCGTAGTATTTTCGTGGAGGGCCCTGAGTGGATTCCTCCCAGCGGTATGTGAGCAGCTCCTGATTCTTCTGCCTGATGAGCAGCGGATAAAGAGTGCCCTCAACTATGGTCATTCCCGCATCCCTCAACTTATCCAGAATAGTGGATGCGTATGCCTCTTCCTGGCTGAGCACAAGCAGTATGCAGTACTCAATGAGTCCCTTGCGCATCTGCTGGCGTATGCTTTCTGTCATATTCTCCATATTATTCCTTGTATGTATAGTCAATAAAACTTACGCATATTCTCTGCTGTGGGTGGTATTCCCCTCATAAGGCATTTCTCGGCCGGCGTCGAGGCCTTTGGAATGACAATGCACATAATCAGATAGAGAATAGGTACAATAAGGCTTCCTCCTATCAGTATTACGAAGCGTGCCAGAAATCCGAAAGGAAGAACCGCAAGTACCATAAGTATTCTGAATACGGCTTTGTCGCAGCCAAAGTAGTGTCCCAGACCAGAGCATACTCCGCCGATTACGTGGTCATCAGGATCACGGAACAGTTTCCTTCCTGCCGGCTCCTGTATCCCGCGCCTTTCCTCGTAATAGCTGCGTTCCCGTTCTTCCGTTCTGTCCTCATTCGCATAATTCCCGTTGCCTTGCCCTGAGGTCTGCCTGGATGGCTCAGGGCTGCCGTCCGGCATTCCAAGCTGTGAGGTAACCTCATTGATGCATTTCAGACTTACTGACATAGCCGGATTCTGCATACGTGCGGCCAGTAGTTCCGCAATGCGTGTCTCTATGTCACTCATAATCTCATTCGCCTGAGCCTCGTCAGAGGTGTCACCGGTCTTGGTGAGCACCTCCTTGAAGTTCCTCAAATACTGGTTCATTCTCTCGTACGCATCCTCCTCAATGCAGAAGCTGCGACCTCCGATACCAACATTGATGACTCTCTTCATTGTTCTTAAAAGTAATTTCCACTGCAAAGATATATAGTTTATTTAGTACCTTGTATCGCAAAGTACTATATTTAACAAATATTAGCAGCGTACACGCTATGATTATAGTGGAAGACACAGAAGACAGGGTGGTGTCTTTCGGGCAGGTACTATTTGAATGCCTGCTTCAGAAAGTAGATGTAATCCTCTTTCCAGTATGGCCAGTCGTGCCCGCCGGGAGTGATTATGAATTCGTGCTGATACTCCTGTCTGGTAAGATAGCGGTGGTAGTTCTTCATATGGGGCAGGAAAAAGTCACGCTTACCTATCATAATAAGGTATAGATCGGGAGGGCAGGCGAATTGCGTCTGCAGTTTGTCTTTTAGTCCTTTGTAGAATTTGTTGTAGGCACTGTGCCTCTGCATTATCTTGTGCATCGGCGAGAACATACCTATGTAGCCGAACTTGTCTGGCGCATTTGCCGAGATGTACAATGACTGAAGACCGCCTATGGATAACCCTCCTATGGCTCTGTGCCGTTTGTCTGGTATTGTGCGGAAATGGTTGTCGGTGAATGCCACCACATCGTTCAGGAAAGCGGTCTCAACCGTGCCGTCAATCTCAAACAGAGATTCCAATGCGCTCTTGCGTCGGGACAGGTCCATATCGGCGTCGGTGTCGTACTGATTCACATTAGGCATCACGATGATGGCAGGCTCTGCCAGACCGCCCGTCACAAGACTGTCTGTTATGTGCAGGATGTCGCCTTTCAGAATCCACGATGTCTCGTATCCCCGTGCTCCGTGAAGCATATAGACAACAGGATACCGTTTGCCGCTCTCACCGTATCCCTCCGGAAGATACACAATCATACGTCTTGTCCGGGGTCCTGGAACGGATGTGCTGTATTGAATTTCTTTGAGAGTGCCTTTGGGCGAATACCCTGACGCGGCCTCCTCCGCGTTGCCTGCATAATATGACGGCTGCCTCTGTGGCGACAATACAGCGCACGATGTGAGTGTGAGGCACAACAGAAGGATGTAAGAAATTCTCTTGATTCCCATATCGTCTGCAAAGTTACGCAATATACCTCTGAAAGCAAAAAAGACCGGGCAGGAAAACTCCCACCCGGTCTCTATCGTTCAGCCAACGGCCAACAGCCAATAGCTAATAGCCAATTACATCATTCCGTCCATTCCACCCATACCCGGAGCCATGGCAGGAGCAGCCTTCTCCTCCTTCTTCTCAACTATTACGCACTCGGTGGTCAGGAACATGCCGGCGATGGATGCCGCATTCTCAAGGGCAACACGTGTAACCTTGGCAGGGTCAATGACACCAGCCTTCTTCAGGTCCTCGTAAGTGTCCATACGGGCATTGTAACCGAAGTCACCTTTGCCCTCGGCAACCTTCTGTACAACAACGGCACCCTCCTTGCCTGCGTTGAATACAATCTGACGCAGAGGCTCCTCAATGGCGCGGCGTACAATCTGAATACCGGTCTGCTCGTCGGCATTGTCGCCCTTCAGCTTCTCAAGAGACTTGATGGCACGGATGTAGGCTACACCGCCACCTGCCACAACACCCTCCTCAATAGCTGCGCGGGTAGCGCAGAGAGCGTCGTCAACACGGTCCTTCTTCTCCTTCATCTCAACCTCCGATGGCGCGCCGACGTGGATTACTGCCACACCGCCTGCCAATTTGGCAAGACGCTCCTGCAGCTTCTCCTTGTCGTAGTCTGATGTGGTGGTCTTGATCTGAGACTTGATCTGAGCTGTACGGGCATCAATCTTCTCCTTCTCGCCCTTGCCGTTTACAATAGTGGTGTTATCCTTGGTGATGGTAATCTTCTCAGCCTGACCAAGCATCTCCATTGTAGCCTGCTCCAGCTTCACGCCACGCTCCTCGCTGATTACAAAGCCTCCGGTCAGGATGGCGATGTCCTCAAGCATCTCCTTGCGGCGGTCTCCAAAGCCAGGTGCCTTTACAGCGCAGATCTTCAGACCTGAGCGCAGACGGTTCACTACCAGAGTGGTGAGAGCCTCGCTGTCAACATCCTCGGCAATGATGAGCAGAGGACGGCCTGTCTGAACTGCCGGCTCCAGGATAGGAAGCAGGTCCTTCAGGTTGCTTATCTTCTTGTCGTGAATAAGGATGAGCGGACTCTCCATCACACAGTTCATCTTCTCGGTATCGGTTACGAAGTATGATGACAGGTAGCCACGGTCAAACTGCATACCCTCAACAACATCGATATATGTCTCGCGGCCCTTTGCCTCCTCAATGGTGATTACGCCATCCTTTGAGACTTTCTTCATAGCCTCTGCGATGTGCTTGCCAATCTCTGAGTCGTTGTTTGCCGAGATGGTGGCAACCTGCTCAATCTTGTTGAAGTCGTTGCCTACGGTCTCTGACTGCTTCCTGATGCTCTCAACGACAGTAGCCACGGCCTTGTCAATTCCACGCTTCAGGTCCATCGGGTTAGCGCCTGCGGTAACATTCTTCAGGCCCTCGGTTACGATGCTCTGTGCCAGAACGGTAGCTGTTGTGGTACCGTCACCTGCATCCTCACCGGTCTTTGATGCCACAGATTTTACAAGCTGCGCGCCTGTGTTCTTGAACGGATCGGCCAGCTCAACCTCCTTGGCTACGGTAACACCGTCCTTGGTAATCTGAGGAGCACCGAACTTCTTCTCAATGATGACATTGCGGCCCTTCGGTCCAAGTGTCACCTTAACTGCGTTTGCCAACTCATCGACACCCTGCTTCAGAAGGTCGCGGGCATCCATATTGAACATAATATCCTTTGCCATAATGCTATCGTTTTACTTATCCTAAGATTGCAAGAACATCACTCTGACGCATAATCAGATACTTGTTACCCTCAAGCTCAATCTCCGTGCCCGCGTACTTCCCGTAAAGGACAGTGTCGCCCTTCTTCAGAATCATCTTCTCGTCTTTTGTGCCCTCGCCGGCTGCGATTACCTCGCCCTTCAGGGGCTTCTCCTTTGCGGTATCAGGAATTATGATGCCGCCGATGGTCTTCTCCTCGGCTGCTGCCGGAAGAATCAGAACTCTGTCTGCCAATGGTTTGATATTCATAATTTATATTTTAATTGGTTTGTAGCCATTTTTGTTGTCACACTCACTGATATACCAAAACCGTGCCAAAGCCTGAAAGGCAAGCCGGTCTGCCTGTTTTTTCAGAAAAGTGACATCTTGTCACGCTGAGTATTCATTTGTGCTGTCGTTAAGAAACCGGTTAAGCTCATCCGGGGTGATGTCCACCTGGAACTTCCCGTCTTTGAATACCGATATGCCTCCTGTCTCCTCCGACACTACTACCACGGTGGCATCGCATACCTGCGATATTCCCAATGCGGCTCTGTGGCGCAGGCCGAACTGCTTGGGTATGTTCTCCTGATGCGATACCGGCAGAATGCAGGCCGCGGACTCAATTCGACCATTGTTTATGACCATGGCGCCGTCGTGCAGCGGGCTGTTCTTGAAGAATATGTTCTCAATAAGCTGCTGGTTGATGTTGGCATTAACAATCTCTCCAACCTGAACGAACTCCTTAAGCTGGTCGTTGTTCTGAATTACCACCAGGGCGCCGGTCTTATGCCCGCTCATATTGGAGCAGGCCTTGACCACCGGCTGCCAGAACGATGTGTCCTTCTGGCGGTTCTTGCGCTTGAAGAGCCAGCGGAAGAACTTTCCGGTACGGGTACGGGTTCCCAGATCGCGCAGGAAACGGCGTATGTCTTCGGCAAAAAGCACAATAAGCGCCAGAACGCCCACATCCACCAATTTGTCAAGTATGGCGCCAAGCAACTGCATTCCAAGCACCTGCGATACAATCATCCATACAAAGATGAAGATCAGAATGCCGATGAACATATTCAATGAACCTGTGCGCCTCATCATTTTATAAAGGTAGAATAACAGAAGGGCCACGCAGATGACATCTGCCAGGTCCTTGATGCCAAAGTTAGAGAAGTATTCCATTATATGATTTCTTTATATTCCTCAAAAATCCGTGCCGCCTGTACCGCTGCCCTCACATCGTGTACCCTCAGCCATTCCGCGCCACCTGCCATGGCCAACGTGTTCAGCGCCGTGGTAGCCTCCAATGCATCCTCAGGAGTGATGCCAAGCAATCTGTACGCCATTGATTTCCTGGATACGCCAGCCATTACGGGCAGTCCGAACTGCTCAAGGATATCCAGATGCGCCAGAATCTGATAGCTCTGCCGCAAATCCTTGCCAAAACCGAAGCCGGGGTCCAGAATTACATTATTTACTCCAGCGCTTTTAAGCCGTTCCAGCTTATCCTTAAAAAATGAGCACATAAGCTGTAGCACATCGCCGCTTACAGCCTCACTGTACGTGAGTATATATCCGGCGCCAAGCCCTGCCACCGTGCGGAACATCTCCTCCGTACCACCTGACACATCGTTTATGACCGATACCCCCCAACGCCTGACACACTCTGATGCCACCTCAGGCCTGAATGTGTCAACGGACAGAGGCGTACTGCCGCAGATACCGGCAATGGCGGGCATTCCGGCCTCAAGCCTTCTCATCTCCTCCTCAGCGGAGACCGGCTCGCTGCCGGGCCTCGTGGAGCAGGCGCCTATGTCAAGCATTGAGGCCCCCTCGTCAATAAGGCGGAGTGCGGTCTCCTGCAGCGCTGACGGCTCCTGATTCCTGGCCCCTGAGTAGAAAGAGTCGGGAGTCAGGTTTATTATACCTGCTATACGTATGTGCCTCTTCTCAGCCATCTCAGAGCAAACCTGTTATTTTTGTCAGACCTATGCTGTTGGAGCCTTTTATAAGAATGGTCCTGCCTTCCGGCTTGTCCGATGCGAGCCATTCGCCCAAAGCGTCCACATTATCAAAGAGCTGCCAGCCGTCAGGTCTTGCCTCATTCAAAGCCGATGCCATCTCTGATCCAACCAGACACACCTCTTTATATCCTTTCTCAATAATATAATCCAGAATCCGCCTATGCTCTGCCGCGCTGTGCTCTCCAAGCTCGCGCATATCGCCAAGAATAAGCATCTTGTGCTCCGCCGATATCATACCGAAATTCTCCAGGGCAGCCATCATACTGGTAGGGTTGGCGTTATAGGCATCAACTACCAGACGGTTCTTGCCGGTATCGGTAATCTGTGAGCGGTTGTTGCGCGGAGTATATTCCTCAAGCGCCTCGCAAATCAGCTCCTCCGGCACGCCGAAGCGGCATCCCACCGTAACGGCTGTCAATGCGTTGTCGGCATTGTAGCTGCCTGTCATTCTCATCTGCACGGTATGTCTCTGTCCGGATTCACTTCTCCACCATATTCTCAGCATAGGGTCGCAATCAACAACTCCGCCGCTCACATAGCCGTTGCCGGTCTGGCCATACCCTATGAGTCTCATACCCTTGGCCATTTCGGTCAGATGGGCATTCCCAAGGTTCAGGAATATCTCTCCGTCCTTTGCGCGCAGATAATCATACAGCTCACCCTTGGTCTTCATCACTCCCTCAAAAGAGCCGAATCCAAGCAGATGCGCCATACCTACATTTGTAATAAGGCCAAAGTCCGGGTCGCAGACATTGACCAGCTCATTAATGTCGCCTGGATGGCTGGCGCCCATCTCAATAACCGCCAGCTGGTGCTCTGGCCTCATCTGAAGCACTGTCAGAGGCACTCCTATGGAGTTGTTCAGATTCCCTTGCGTGGCAAGTACGTTGAATGACTTGGAAAGGACGGCGGTTACCAGCTCCTTCGTGGTGGTCTTGCCGTTTGTGCCGGTAATGCCTATGACCGGAATGCCGAGCCTCTTGCGGTGTGTCAGAGCCAGTTCCTGCAATGCCTTGAGAACATTCGGTACGGCAATTATCCTGCTGTCTGAGAACCCCTCCCTGTCAGGTTCATCGGTAACCGCATAGACGCACCCCTTCTCAAGAGCCTGAAGAATATAGTCGTTGCCATTGAAACGCTCACCTTTCAGCGCCATGAACATCAGTCCTGGCGCACAGCTTCTGGAATCCGTGGTTATGCCATCGCTCTCCAGAAAACATCTGTACAATTCCTCAATATTCATAAATGCGAAATTAACAATAATATTTTTATTACGCTCAGAAAGGATAACCTATTGCAAAATTGAACCTAAGTCCGTCTTTCCAGATACTTGGAATGTTAAGGTAGCCGGACTTGCCGGTGTCGTACGGCGCGTGCAGCGCTACGCCCAGGTCAAATCTGAGCACCAGTGTCTGGTAAACGAACCTGACTCCAAGGCCTGTGCCCAGCGCCGTCTGCCGCAACAGGTTTCCAAGTATGAGCTTGCTCTCATAATCAGGCGCCATACCACTCTCAATTCTGTATTCGCGTATTTGATCCCTATATTCCTCAAAACCCTCAGTATCTGCTATTGATTGGAAATCCCAGACATTGCCTGCGTCAAGGAAAACCGCGCCCTCAAAGTACTTGAATAGCGGGAAACGGTATTCCGCGTTTGCCTCAAGCCTGATATCGCCGCCGTGGTACAGGTAAAACTCCTTGTCCGGGTCTGTGAAATGAAAATCTCCTGAGCCTAATGTGCGTGGAGCGAATGCGCGTATGCTGTTCACACCGCCGGAATAGAACATCTCCGAGGTAGGAGCATAGTGTGGAGTGTTGCCATAGCTGTAGATTGCTCCAGCCAGGAATCTTGTAGCCAGACTGGTGCGCTCTGTCAGACGGTATAGGTTGCGCAGCTCGAGATTCGCTTTCACAAACTGGTAATAATTGTTGAAAATGAATCTTTTGCCCTGCTCGTCGAGACTTCTGCCGAAGATGGCCTGAACACAGCTTATTATGTTGCCGGACTCCTTAATCGCGGCATTGAAGCGTGTTGATATCCTCCTTGACCGGTCAGATGAGTTATCGTAGGTCAGACTATACAGCATGGCTGGGATATACTCATCGCTCAGAAGTGTCCTTAACAGAACCTTTTCTGATGCCTTCTCCAGATAGCTCAGGTCATAGTCCGACGTGCTCACAAGTGACAGGGAGAACGGCGAGTATGTGTGTGAGACGTATCTGGAACTCTTGAACTGGTAACTTACGTTTGCGGTAATCTTGTTTATCCGGTATCCGTGGGCTATGTTCTCGTGCATGAATCCGATGCTGAAGCTTGTATTGGTAGGATATGTTTCCCGGCTTGTCCAGGGTATGAGAAGATGTGGGAATGTCAGAGAGACATCACCTCCTATATTGTATGTGTCAGCCTCATACCTTTTTCCCACATTGTATCCGGGATTCAGGTAATAGGCTCCACGGATTCTGGCAGACAGCGTGGCGTCCGTTCCAAACATGTTGTCGCGCGAGACAGTGGCTACGATATCCGGTCCTATTTGGGAATTGCTGCGAAGCGATGCATTTCCCTCAAATGTGAAATCAAGAGCGTGGCTCACATCACCTGTCTGCTGATTCCATCTTTTGCTGGTCAGTACACCTATGCCATCCTTCTGAAGCTCGCCGTCTATCACATTCTCGTAGTCGTTTTTATGGAACAGGCTCAGATATGTCCTGCCACCCTCTCTCATCAGCCATTGAAGCGATATGTCATCAATGAATGAGCCTACGCCGGACGATTTGTTAATCTCCTTGTTGTCAGAGACCCTGCCTCCTACAGTGACCTTCAGCCTGTCAGCAAAGAAACTCTTTGAAAGCCTCAGCGAGTAGTCTGTTCCCGTCATACCGTTATTTCTGGTATTCTCACCTATTCCCAGGTCAACATCTACTATATTTCCTACATTGTTCGTTGTCATCGCATTCAGCCTGGACTGAAGGATGCTGGTCAGGGCATAGCTGGTGCTCGCCACCGCCTCGTTGTTTTCCGATACATACATACCGGTAGCCAGCAGCGCGGCGGCTATGCGGCTGCGCTCTTCCTGTGAGAATGAGGCCAGCTCGTTCTGAATAATGTTATCCTGCGGGGCCTCTATCATGAAATCCAGTGCAAGGTTGTCTATAGTATCGCTTACTTTCAGACCAACAATGAAATCCACATTCCTGGAACGGTTGTCATCGGACTTGACGGTAGCTTTGGCGGGTTGTGTGGCCGTGATGTTGAGGAATGGTTTCCTGATGTCTCCGTTGAACTCCACATAGCTGCCTTTGTTAATCTGGAAAGGCCTGAGAGGGTAGTAGGGCAGCGAGTATCTCACCTCACCGTCAGTTACGGTTAACCGTCCTGTCATATCAATCTCTTTTCCTGTGCCCATACTCAACGTCAGCTCTCCCTCCGCGCTTGCCCTGGCGCTGTTTTTTTGGTCAATCATATAAGTCATATCGGTTGACGGCAGTACATTTATTATGCTGAATACGGAATAATCATCCATCCCTCCGCTTACTTTTGCGGATATGTCGGCCGCCAGGTTCCCGTAGAATGGAACACTGTCATTCTTCTCAAACAGCGAGGGCTTGAAGCCTTTCCCCTCCAGATTAAGGGCCATCCGCATTCCGTCAAGATCAATGCTTCCGTTCAGCAGAGCCATTGTTCCCTCCACCCCATATATCCTGAAATCATTGAACTCAAGTATGTCATTATCCAATACGATGGTGTCATTCCCCAGACTCAGGTCAATGCCGTATGGAAGGTATTGCATTCTGACGTTCCTGGGCAAGATCTCTCCGCCGAACCCAATGTTGTCCAAAGTGCCCTGCGCATACATCCTCGCTCCGGCAGTGCCCTCAATGCTGATATCCTGCGTGTCAATGAACTGCGATACAAGTCTTAGCGGCAATTCCCGTATTTCCGCGGTCGCGCTTAACTCCGGGGCCATAAGGTCCATCGGCTCCAAAGCCATCAGAATCTGTCTGTCTCCAAACTTGTAGTCTCCGTAATTCAGGTCCCTGATGTCCAGAGTGCCGTCTGCGGTGAGGATTGTCTTGTCCAGACGCAAGTCTGAAGTCAGAGTCGCATCACCACGGATGCCGGCCACGCCCGGCACTCCTTCTGTCACGTCTGAGTGTACCCTGATGTGTGCCTCAGACTCATTTTCTCCCAGTGTGGCGTTAAGGCTAGTTGTAAATGCAGGCAGGCCATGCTGAGCCTCACATACCGCATCTGCGTCGCATCGTATAATCTCACGGTCCTGCCATACTCTCAGGTTAGTCTCTGCGATTGACAGCGTATCCTTGCGAAGACCGCCAAGCCGTAGGTCTGCCCGTATGCCCTGTTCGTCGGAGGTGCCGATTATAGCGTTTGCCTCATCAAAGTCAATGCCATATCTCCCGATGACATCCTTGAATGGACTATCAGGTCCGATACTCATTGCCAGACTCATATCGGGATAGCAGCTGTTCAATGTGTCAATGTCAAACTGTACGGAATCAAATTGCAGGGCCAGTACGGACGCTAGTGCGGATAGCTTTTCCGGGAGCTCCAGCAGGTGAGTGGATGCCACCATTGTGGCGCTCATATCCGGTCCGCTGATAGCGGCCGCGGTGCTGTCACTCTTTGTAGTCGCATCCACGATTATGTCCGTAGCCCTTATTGTATCAGAGCCGGATCTCAGGAATAATCTGTCAATGCCGGCATATATGCTGAAGTCCGGTCTGGAGGTGTCCCACTGGGTCAGTCTGAAGTCACTTGCTCCGTCAACCTCTATGCCAAGAGCATTGTCAAAGTACTGTACCGCAGTCTTGATGCTGCCGGCGATAATCCTGTCACGCAGCCTTGCGGTCAACCTCGTTCCCGGCTCAATACTTACCGCGTCGTAATTGCACTTGCCTAATATGCCGTCAATGCTTATATCCGTCTTTTTTGAGAACGGATCAATACCTTTCCCCATTGCGCGTATCTTGCCGCTTACCTCACACTCTTTGTCCAGGCTTACAAACTCTCCGGGCCTCAGCCCGTCAATGTTGATGACGGCGTCATATTCCTGCGCGGAAATCCCGTAATCTCCCTCAACCGATACATAAGCGTCGTTTACGATTGCGGTTGTGGTAGTGTTGATGTCCAGTGTGCCCAGGTTGATGTCTGTCCTGGTGGCGAGCTGGGCTGATATTCCCAACAGGCTCTCTGACGCGTCAAGGCGAAGCGTAGGCACGACTATTGCCGATGAGTCAATCACCGCGTTGGCCGTAAGGTCTTTAATAGCGATGCTCTCGCCGCTTACGTCAGCCTGACTGTCTCTGATTGTAAGCCCGCTCACCTCATACCGTCGGTCAGAGACACAGGCTGAGCCCTTTATCTCCGCGGTACCTATATGCGCGTCAACGCTATATGAGGGCAGCGCCGTTCTTACATTGTTCAGCATCAGCTGGCTTACATCGAAACGCATCTCAGGAAGGTTAGTACTTGTGGTATCCTTCTCAATGCTGTCCTTGATGTCTATCCGCAGGTCTGTATTCACAAGATGCACCAGACTCAGTCTGGAATATATTGTGTCCTTTGAGAACTGGCAGGAGTCGCTCGCCAGATACAGCTCACCGATATCGCCGCTTATTCTCACTGACCCGATAAGAGTATCGGTGTTGACCCATACGTTACGCAGGCGGAATGCCTCAATCCCGATGTCGCCTCTTCTCAGTATCGCCATATCGGGAATAAGCAGAAGCTCGTGAACAGAGAGCAGCGTGTCCTGACTCTCCCTTTTTGTCAGAATATCGTCAATCCTTAATTCCAAAGGAGGCTTTATGCCAATGTGGCCGATGCTGATATCCATACCGGTAAGGTCCGACAGGTATCCGGTAGCCTTGTCTTTTGCTTTCTGCTGTATGGCGGGTATGTTTATCAGGACGATAAGTGCGGCCAGAAGTACATTTGGAAGTAGGATAATGCAGAGCGCGATACGCCATAACCAGCCCCAAAAAGTCTTCTTCCGCCTAGTTCTGCCCATTTGCTTAGCCTTACAAACTTTCTTTTTGCAAATATAGCTAATTTGAGTCTGCTTTTTATGTAACTTTGCTCAATAAAAACAGATAACTAAAATGAAAAGAACGCTGTTGGTACTCACGCTCGTCTCTCTTTGCGCGTGTGTAATGGCCCAGGGCCGGAAAGTGTCAATACTCGGTGACTCCTATTCCACATTCAAAGGCAAGATTCCTGAAGGGTACGCCGTATTCTATCCTTTGCAGGGGAACGATGTGCAGAACGTTGAGGAGACCTGGTGGAGTCAGCTCATAAGCGAGTGCGGATATCAGTTGGAGATGAACAACTCGTACTCCGGCTCTACAATATGCAATACCGGCTATAACCGTCAGGACTACTCAGACCGTGCGTTCGTATCAAGAATGAATGAGTTGGGCAATCCCGATATCCTGTTCATATTCGGCGGAACAAACGATGCCTGGGCAAACTCCCCGATAGGTGAGTACAAGTACCGTGGCATAGAGAAGAAAGACCTGTACTCATTCCGTCCCGCGATGGCATATCTGCTGGACGGCCTGAAAAGCCTTTATCCGGATACTAAGATTTACTTCTTGCTCAACACTGAGCTGAAGGAAGAGATCAACGAGTCGGTGAAGACCATCTGTGGGCATTACAGCGTTCCCGTGATAGTGCTGCGCGACATCGACAAGCAGATCAGCCATCCATCCAAGGCTGGTATGACATCCATTGCCACACAAATCAAGGAATTCATTTCAAAAGAGTGATATGATAGCGCTTGCAATACTCGCATCAGGTAACGGCACGAATGCCGAGGCCATCCTGAAGGCTGTCCGCGACGGACGTCTTGATGCCGATATCCGTGTCATTCTGACCAACAAGCCGGAGTCGGGCGTGATAGAGCGTGCCCACAGGTGGAATGTCCCGGTAGAGATAATCCCCTCCAAGGGTCATAAGGTGCGTGCCGAATATGACCAGCTGGTGGTTGATGCCCTGCGGCGTTACAATGTCGATACCATAGCCCTTGCCGGATGGATGAGAATCCTGAGCCAGGTCTTTCTGGACGCATTCCCCGGGCGCATCATCAATCTGCATCCCGCGGTATTGCCAAGTTTCAAGGGCGGTACCGGCATAGAGGACGCATACGCGTATGGTGTCAAGATATCCGGCTGCTCGGTACATCTGGTATGCCCTGAACTGGATGGCGGGCCGCTGATCATTCAGGCGGCAGTGCCTGTGCGTGGCACACTCGATGAGTTTGAGGCGCAGGTGCATCGTATGGAGCATCGCATATTGCCTCAGGCATTGCAATGGTTCAGCGAGGGCCGTATCTCAGTAGAGGGCCGCACGGTTGTCATCAGTGAGGCTGAATGTAAAGTCAGAAAAACCGATTATATAGAAGGGTGTCTTGTATCGCCCGCACTGGAGGAGAGAATTTGAGAGATGAGCGATGATGTAAAGCACGTGAGGATGAGCGCTTACGACTATCCGCTTCCCGATGAGCGGATAGCCAAATTCCCGTTGGCGCAGAGAGACAGCTCAAAATTGCTTGTATATAACCACGGGCAGATTTCTGAGAAAGTCTTTACAGACCTTCCCGGCCTTTTGCCGCAAGGTGCCCTTATGGTGTTCAACAACACCAAGGTTATTCAGGCGCGCCTTCATTTCCGCAAGGAGGACAATGCCCAGAACCGTGGCGCGTTGATAGAGATTTTCCTGCTTGAGCCGGCAGAGCCGTCAGACTATCAGGTGAGTTTCGCGGCGAAGGGCGCTTGTGCCTGGTACTGCCTTGTGGGTAATCTGAAACGCTGGAAATCGGGTCTTCTCAGCAAAGAGGTTCAGGTAGGCGGACGTACCGTAATGCTCAGCGCTGAGCGTGGCGGGGTTCACGGTACGGGCTATCGCATAGACTTCACCTGGGATGACCAGACCGTTACTTTCGCCGAGCTCCTTGAGGCTGTCGGCGAGATACCAATTCCACCATATCTGAACCGCGAGTCGCAGGAGAGTGACAAGACAACATATCAGACCGTCTATTCCAAGATAAAAGGCTCGGTGGCCGCACCTACCGCAGGCCTTCATTTTACAGACAGGGTACTTGCTGATATTGATGCCCACGGCATTGAGCGTGAGGAACTGACCCTGCACGTTGGTGCCGGAACATTCCGCCCTGTCAAGAGCGAGGAGATAGCCGGCCACGAGATGCATACAGAGTTCATCGCCGTGCGCCGCCACACAATAGAGCGTATCATAGCCCACGGCGGCAATGCCATTGCCGTTGGTACCACCTCGGTCCGTACGTTGGAGAGCCTGTACTACATAGGCGTGTATCTCTCCACACACCCTGACGCCACCGAGGAAGAGATGCACGTTCCCCAATGGGCCCCATATGACTATGACGAGAGCCTTGATACCGTCAGCTCATTGCGTATTATCCTTGACTATCTGGATCGTCACGGGCTTGACGTGCTCAAGACCAGTACGCAGATTATCATTATCCCAGGGTACGAGTACCACATCGTGCGGATGATGGTCACCAATTTTCACCAGCCCCAGAGCACGCTGCTTCTGTTGGTCTCGGCTTTTGTAAATGAGGACTGGCGGGCAATATACGATTTCGCGCTTGCGCACGATTTCCGTTTTCTCAGCTACGGAGACAGTTCGTTGCTGATTCCCTGAATCAGCAACGAACTTCGTTCCTTTTTTAGTTTGGCTTCTGCCAAACGGGGAGGCGGGTCAGGGGGACAGGTAAATATTATTTCCGCAAAGGACAATCCTTGTCGCAGGCGGAGCAAGAGCTGTCGCATCCGTGTGGCGGCCGGTTGATTATCCTCCATACAGCAAACCCCGCAGCCAATGCTATCGCCGCAATGATAATGACATCAATAGTACCCATATCAAAGCACCAGCAAAGCAATCTGGTAAGCCGCAAACGCCGCAATCCAGGCCACAATACATTGGAAAGTCATCATAAACAGCGCCCACCTGGATCCCAACTCACGTCTGATAGCCGCGATTGCCGCCACACAAGGCGTATATAGCAGGCAGAAAACCAGCATGGGAATAGCAGTGGCAACCGTAAGCACATTGATTGCACCCAACACCTCCATTGTTGAGACCACACTCTCCTTGGCTATAAAACCCGATATCAGCGCCGTTACAATACGCCAGTCGTCAAGACCGATGGGACTGAAAACCGGAGCTATAATCCCTGCCAGTGAGGCCAGCATACTGCCCTCGCCGCCTACTGTCATATTGAACCGGAAATCGAAAGTCTGCAGCAACCATATTATGATGGTGGCAAGGAAAATCACCGTGAAGGCCCTCTGCAGAAAGTCTCGCGTCTTATCCCAAAGAAGGTGCGCCACATTGGCTATGCGCGGCAGACGGTAATTTGGCAGCTCCATCACGAACGGAGCCGGCTCAGAGCGCTTGGTGGTCCATTTACGCAACAACGCTACTATTATTCCGCAAAAGATAGCCCCCACATACAGACATATCAGCACCAGACCGCCATGTCCGGGAAAGAATGCGCTGGAAAGGAATGCGTAGATAGGAATCTTGGCAGAGCAACTCATAAACGGAGTGAGCAGAATGGTGCGCTTGCGGTCCTTGTCAGATGGCAGGGTACGCGCGGCCATGACAGAAGGCACGGAGCAGCCGAAACCAATCAGCAGCGGAACGATGCTTCGCCCGGACAGGCCAATCTTCCTAAGCAGCTTGTCCGTTACGAATGCCACTCGGGCCATATACCCGCTGTCCTCCAGCATAGACAGAAAGAAGAAAAGAAGAATGATTATCGGAACGAAACTCACCACAGAGCCAACGCCTCCAAAGATGGCATCCACCACCAGAGACTGTATGGCGGGACTCACGCTCACGCGCCGCATTCCGCTCTCGCACAATCCGGAAAGCCATCCTATGCCTTGCTCCATCCATCCTTGCAACGGAGATCCCAGCACATCTATGCTCAGCCAGATAACAAGTGCCATTATTGCCACGAATATAGGCAGAGCCGTCCACTGTCCGGTCAGCACACGGTCTATCCTGCGGCTGCGCCGGTACTCGCGGCTCTCCCGCGGCTTTACAACAGTCTTGGCACACAGCCTTTTTATGAATGAGAAGCGCATATCGGCAATGGCCGCCGAGCGGTCCAGACCCCGCTCTTTCTCCATCTGCTCCACAATATGCTCTATCGCATCGGAATCCTGACTTGAGAGCCTCAGCGCCTCCTCTATGCTTTTGTCGCCTTCAACAATCTTGTCTGCGGCGAATCGGGTTGGGATGCCAGCCGCGTTGCAGTGGTCCTCGATAAGGTGCATTATACTGTGAAGGCAACGGTGAACAGCTCCACCGTGATCCTCCGGACTGCAGAAGTCTTGCCTTACCGGAACCTCCTGATATTTGGCCACGTGTATGGCGTGGCGTATAACCTCGTCAACACCCTCGTTTCTGGCGGCTGATATGGGCACTACAGGAATGCCCAGAATGCGCTCCATCTCGTTCACGCGGATTGAGCCTCCGTTGCCTCGCACCTCGTCCATCATATTCAGCGCCAGCACCATTGGTATGCCAAGCTCCATAAGCTGTACCGTCAGGTAGAGATGCCGCTCAATGTTGCTGGCATCCACAATATTGATTATGCCTTTGGGTCTCTCGTTCAGAATGAACCGGCGCGATACCAGTTCCTCGGTAGTATATGGCGATAAAGAGTAGATACCTGGCAGGTCTGTGACAATGGCATTGGCATAGCCTCTTATCTGACCGTCCTTGCGGTCAACAGTCACGCCCGGAAAATTGCCTACGTGCTGGTTGGAGCCGGTAAGCACATTGAACATCGTTGTCTTTCCGCAGTTCTGCTGTCCTGCCAGCGCAAAGGTAAGCTTCTCGTCTTTGGGCAATGGCCTTGCATCCTCCTTGGAGTGATATTTACCCTCCTCGCCGAATCCAGGGTGAGGGTCCTCCTCGTGGTCGTTGGGATTGTAGCCAACCTCGTTCAGTGTATTGTCCTCATCTGGAGTGAATGGCTCTGACTCCACAACCCGGATCTCCCTGGCCTCGGCCACGCGCAGAGTAAGCGCATAGCCATGAACCATTATCTTCAGCGGGTCACCCATTGGGGCGGCTCCAAGCATTCTGACCTCGGTGCCTGGAATAAGGCCCATATCAAGAAAATGCTGACGAAGGGCTCCGTGGCCTCCCACACTATCCACTATGGCAGTCTGTCCTGCCTCCAAATCATTGATGCTCATACCTTTGATGCTCTAAGCAACTGCCAGCGCGTCACTTTATTGGAGCGCGTAGCTGGTTTGTCTCATTACTATTTGCAAAAGTACCGTTTTTCCTGATACCGTATGCCGATAGCCGGCTTTTTAGAATCTTTTTACTTGCGCCTTGAATAGACGCATCCGCAGTAGTCCTGGCGGTACAGGCCATATTGTCTGGACAACTCTATGGAACGCAGGTAACCGCCCCGTTTCTTGAAGTCGGAGTCCAGCCAGGCTATGCCCTCATAGCGCCCGGCCATCTCCTGGCCTATTGAGTTTAGAAGTTCCGCGTTTTTGAGCGGGCTGATGGTCAGTGTGGTGGTGAGCAGGACCTCCTCACCGCATTCCTCAGCCATTTGTGCCGCGGCCTGTGCCGATCTCTCCAGACGCAGCCTGAAGCACTTCCCGCATCGGGCACCGCCCTCGGGCTCGTTCTCCAGCCCTTTGGCAACCTGTGTGAAGGCGCGTGGCTCGTACTCGCCCTCAAGAAATGATATCTTGTTCCTCACGGGCAACTCAGCAATGAGCCTTTGCACCTCATCAACACGCTTGCGGTACTCCTGCGGGTCTGTAATGTTCGGGTTATAGTAGAATAGGGTAATGTTGAAGTACTCTGACAGATACTCCAGAACGTAACTGCTGCAGGGAGCGCAACAGGCGTGCAGCAGCAGACGTGGTGTCCTGCCCTCGCTCTGCAGCTGCGCAAGCTTCCGCTCCAGCATCTTCTGATAGTTCTGCCTTGGTGTCATACAGCCTCTGCCTCGGATTTCCTGAGTTGTCTTACCACTGTGGCGGTAATTGGCAGTATCGCTATCTCATACACAGTCTTCAGCACTATCTGGGTTATCATCATTATCAGCATATTCCTTACGCCAACACCCCAGAAGGCAATAGGGAAGAAAATGACGGAGTCCAGACTCTCACCGCCGAGCGTTGAGGCTATGGCGCGCCATCCGAATCCCTTGTCGTTCTCTGATGCCTTATGCATCCTGTCCATAATCAATGAGTTGGCAAGCGAGCCGAATACAAAGGCCAGCATCGATGCTATGGTGATTCTCAGGTTGGCCGCAAAAATGTAGTCGAAATGCTCCTGCCCGTCCCAGAATGGCGCAGCTGGCAGAATCCTTACAATCTGCGCCACTCCCACCACAAACAGGTTCATAATGAACGCGGTCCATATGACGAACCGGGCGCTCCGGTATCCCCATATCTCTGTCATACAGTCATTGATGATGTACGATATGGGGAATATCAGCAGGCCTCCGGTCAGCGTGAGAGGCCCTGCTGCGAATATCTTGGTCTCGAACAGGTTTGAGGCGATGAGGCACACGTTGAACACTATCGCCATCAGTATGAATCTTCTTGATAATGCCGGCATATTACTGGTTTGAGCGTATGGTTTTCTGATTGGCGCTCTCCATTGCGCGGAAATCGCTGTCGGTCTTTATCTTGGCTATGGTTGACAGAACGGCGCGGTGAAGCTCGCTGCCCTCGGTGTAGTCGCCCGCGCAGGCAAAGTTCACACGGCCCCGCCTCACAAGGTTGCGGGCCTGTGCGCGGCTGTTCTCAACTGTCGGCTTGTATATGGCTATGGAGTGGCCTCCCTCTGACTTTACTATACGCATACTTGGTATGTCGGTCTCGCCGTCGCCCATATATATCATATTCTGGAATGGAATGGGGCGTTTCTCGTCGGGCATTGAGTCGTTGATGCGGGCGTTGTCCCAGATGTCGTAGATGCCCTTGTTGATCATAAAGATGAACTGGGTCTTCGATGTGAAATCCACAGCCACGGCTGGCCATACGGCCGCATCGTTCTCGTACATAAAGGAGCAGGCGTATATTTTCTTGAAGTAGTGTGCTATGGATGTGCCCTCTATCAGCTCTTTCAGGCCGGAGGATATGATGTAGTGCTCTATGCTCACGCCCATCTGGTCTCCCTGCCTGTTTATCATATCGAACCACTGCTCCACGCCGGGGAACAATACCACTCCCTTGCCGAACTCCACGAACTGCTGCCGGCGTATGCTTATGCCGCCTGCCTTGGCCTTGTCTATCATCAGTTTCATATAGCTGAGGATGGTGCTGGCCTGCTGGCTTTGCGCTATCTGGTGGGCATTGTCCCAGAAGAGGTTCTTGTCATCAACCTTGATGGCTTTCATAAAATCGTACTCCTGCATATTGTCGGGCGACAATGTGCCGTCAAAGTCGTACATCAGGGCTACTGTGGGTCTGTCCATATAGTTGTGCGTTTTACCCCGCGAAGTTAGTGGTATTTCGTAAAGAATAAGTAGATTTGTGAGCAGAATTAATAATGAAGATGGTATGAGCAGGGAACAGACACCGACTCCGCACATCGGAGCACAGTATGATGAGGTAGCAAAGACAGTACTTATGTGTGGCGACCCGTTGCGGGCGCAGTACATTGCAGAGAATTATCTGGACGATGCCGTTCAGTATAATAAGGTGCGCGGAATGTACGGCTACACAGGCACATATCAAGGCAGGCGCATATCCGTGCAGGGCCACGGAATGGGCATCCCGTCCATCGGCATCTACTCGTACGAGCTTTTCAATTTCTTCGATGTGGAGCGGATTGTGCGCATAGGCACTTGCGGAACGTTCAGCAAGGACGTGAGGCTGGGCGATGTGCTGTTCGCAATGGGCGCCTGCACAGACTCCAATTTCGCAGACAAGTACCATCTGCCCGGAACATTCGCGCCGATTGCCGATTTCGGTCTGCTTCGCGCGGCAGTCCTGTCGGCCGAGAGTCTGGCTATTCCCTATTGTGTGGGCAATGTCCTCTCCTCAGACTCATTCTATGATGCGCCTGATCAGATGGAGTGGGCCCGCGCCGGTGTGATGGCCGTAGAGATGGAGGCCAGCGGACTCTACCTGAATGCCGCTATGGCTGGCAAGAAAGCACTTACCATCCTCAGCGTGACGGACAATCTGGCTACTGGCGAGAGAATGAGCACGGAGCAGCGTCAGACCGGTCTTGACAATATGATCAGGATTGCCCTGCAAATGGATGAATACATAAAATAAACGATGATATGAAGAAGTTCCTGTTTTCCATAATGGCGCTGGTGTGCGTCCTTCTGATGGGTTCGTGTGTTAAGTCAGACTATGGCTATCCACCTGTATATGGCAAGATAATAATATCTCCTGCGTCGCCCAAGGCCGGCGACAGCATAACGGCTACCGTTCAGGTCATTTCTCCGGGCAACGGCGTCCTACGCGGTGACTACACCTGGAGTCTGGATGGAAAGAGCAAGGAGATAGAAGTGGTTGACCCGGACAACAATGAGCCTTATTATCGTTTTGTAGCAGGTCCTGGCAGACATAACATAAGCTGCAAGGTAAAGTTCCGTATGTCCAAGCCTTTGGCATCCGGACAGATAGCCTCAAGCGCCACAATACAATCCTCCAGTTTCACCGTAAAATAACCCGAAGACGATGCGCAGGCTGCGTCAGCGGATTCTTGACACTCTTGGTGCGGTCTATGCGCCCGATGAGCTGAATGCGCTGATGCGTGAGCTTTGCCGCAACCTTCCCGGTGTAAGCGACAACGATTTCTACCTGATGCCGGAATTGCCCGCCGATGCGACGCGTGACTCTGTGCTTGATGGCTGGCTGAGGCGCCTGGCCGCCGGCGAGCCGCTGCAGTATGTGCTGGGCTATACCGATTTCTTCGGATTGCGGCTCAGGTGCGACCAAAGGGCACTGATACCACGGCCCGAGACTACCGAGCTGGTGGAGTGGGTGGTGGAGGCTGTTGGCTGTTGGCCGTTGGCGGTTGGCGGAGGGGAAGCTGTTGGCAATGGCGGTAAGACGGTTGGTAATGCTGTTGGCGATGGCAAGGATGCTGGCGGCGGTGATGTGGCTGGCGATGGTGAGGCTGTTGGCGGTGAGGAAAGGACGTTGCTGGATGTGGGAACGGGAAGCGGGTGCATTGCTTTGACGCTGGCGTCCAAACTGCCGGGATGGAGAGTCTCGGGGTGGGATGTAAGTGCGGAGGCGTTGTCGCTGGCCCGCGAGAATGCGGCATTGAACAATGTCCGAGCTGAGTTCTCGCTGAAAGATATACTTCTGGCGGATTCATCGGTGGATCCGGAAGCTTCGGAACTCACTGAAGCATCGAAAGCTTCTGCAAATCCCGAAACAGTTGGGAATTCTGAAACGGCTGGAAACCCCAAAACGGAAGGTGGTTATGAAACAGTCGGAAACTACGAAATGTCCGATAACTCTGAAATGACCGGAGCTTCTAAAATTCCTTCAGGCCGGTTTGATGTAATAGTATCGAACCCGCCATACATAACCTTGTCTGAGAGCGCCGCTATGGAGCGCAACGTGCTTGACTACGAGCCGCATCTGGCGCTGTTCGTTCCCGATGATGACCCGTTGCGCTTTTATCGGGCTATCGCCCGCTTTGGCCGCAGGCATCTGAAAGAGGGAGGCTCCATCTTTTTCGAGATTAATCCACTGTTTGCAGGACAGTTAAGGCAGATGCTGGAGACCCTTGGCTACAAGGTCTGTTTCCGCAATGACATCAGCGGCCGCAGACGGATGGTAAAGGCAAGTACCTGAAAAAACTCTATACCTATGATGACAGAGAAAGAAATCCAAATGAAAGCCGAGGCCTATTGCTCGGCCTGTGAGCGCTGCCGCAGCGAGGTGGCAGCCAAAATTGCGGCATACAGCGCGAAATGCCCGGAGGGTGAGCTGGACTCTGATGCCACAGAGCGCATCATAACCCATCTTGAGCGCGAGGGCTATCTTAATGAGGAACGGTATGCGCAGGCGTTCGTCCACGACAAACTTCGTTTCTGCAAGTGGGGCAGGCTGAAAATCAAGGCAGTCCTGCGTCAGAAAGGCGTCGCCCCCGATGCCGTCCGTCAGGCTCTTGATGCCATTGATCCCGACGAGTACGTCTGTGTGCTGCGCGATGTCATCGCCTCCCGAAAGCGCGACATCAAGGGCGCGTCAGACTACGAGCGCTCAATGAGACTGCTCCGTTTCCTGAGTCAGCGCGGCTTTGAGCCCTCCATCGCATCTGAATTCATCAACCTTACAGAGGAGGACTGACTATGTCCCTGCTGGAGAGCATTGCAGACGTGCTGCTGCCACGTTTCTGCAAGGTGTGCGGGCGTCGTCTCGCAATAGGTGAGCAGCATCTCTGTGTCTCCTGCACATTGAGACTCCCTGTCATTCAGTACCGTCAGGGCGAGATAAGCCCCACCGAGAACGTGCTGTTGGGCGAGTTCGCGATGGTCCGTGCCGCCTCTCTCTTCCGCTACGAGAAGGAGAGCGACTACAGCCACATCCTGTATCACCTTAAATATTACGGTCATCCCGAGGTTGGCCGCTATCTTGCCCGTCAGGCTGCCTCGATGCTGCAGCGCGAGCACTTCTTTGACGGTATCTTCTGCATAGTCCCCGTACCCCTCTCCCGCCGCAAGCTCCGCAAACGCGGTTATAACCAATGCGACTACATAGCCAGCGGCCTGAGTCAGGTTACCGGTCTCCCCATCCGCACCGACATAGTAACCCGCACCGTCAGCAATCAGGTCCAGGCCAAGAAGGGCCGCCTTCAACGCTGGCGCAATGCCGAAGGTATCTTCCGCGTACGCGATGCCGACTCCCTGCGCTCCTATCCCCATATCCTTATCGTTGACGATGTCGTCACCACCGGCTCAACCATCTCCTCCCTTATCGATACCCTCCGCTCCTCCGCCCCTTCCCTTCGTGTCAGCGTTTTCACCCTCGCCATTGCAGAGTGAGCCCCTCCCTCCGCCATTTGCGCCTCCCCGTGTGCAAAACCATTGTCGCCACTCACGGGCAGGGGTGTTTTTTCCTCCCCGTGTGCGAAAAGATACCTTTTGCTCACGGGACCTGCTATCGGCGTGCG
>CALDKD010000123.1 GCA_937898885.1 uncultured Bacteroidales bacterium
TAAACCACATGTTCCTCCGCTTGTGCGGGCCCCCGTCAATTCCTTTGAGTTTCATTCTTGCGAACGTACTCCCCAGGTGGATAACTTATCGCTTTCGCTTGGCCACCGACTGTCTATCGCCGACGGTTAGTTATCATCGTTTACTGCGTGGACTACCAGGGTATCTAATCCTGTTTGATCCCCACGCTTTCGTGCCTCAGCGTCAATGACGGATTCGTGAGATGCCTTCGCAATCGGTGTTCTGAGTAATATCTATGCATTTCACCGCTACACTACTCATTCCTCCCACGGCATCCGTATTCCAGCACCACAGTATCAATGGCAGTTCCGGAGTTAAGCCCCGGGCTTTCACCACTGACTTGCGGCACAGCCTACGCACCCTTTAAACCCAATAAATCCGGATAACGCTTGCATCCTCCGTATTACCGCGGCTGCTGGCACGGAGTTAGCCGATGCTTATTCGTGATGTACTCTCATCAGCGTACACGTACGCCTTATTGCTCCACCACAAAAGCAGTTTACGACCCATAGGGCCTTATTCCTGCACGCGGCATGGCTGGTTCAGCCTTCCGGCCATTGACCAATATTCCTCACTGCTGCCTCCCGTAGGAGTCTGGACCGTGTCTCAGTTCCAGTGTGGGGGACCTTCCTCTCAGAACCCCTAGACATCGTCGCCTTGGTGTGCCGTTACCACTCCAACTAGCTAATGTCACGCGAGCCAATCCGCTTCCGCCGTAGTTTTCAAACTAGAACGATGCCGCTCCTGTTGTTATGGGGTGTTAGGCGGAGTTTCCTCCGGTTATCCCCCTGAAGCGGGTATGTTGCTCACGCGTTACGCACCCTTCCGCCGGTCGCCATCAAAGATATTGCTACCCTTATGCTGCCCCTCGACTTGCATGTGTTAAGCCTGCCGCTAGCGTTCATCCTGAGCCAGGATCAAACTCTTCTTTGTATATCTATTTATTTCTTAGCTCGACCCTGACGACCTTAATTCTCTAAAAGAATCAACGCTCTCGATTATTCTTTCTCGGTACTTGCTTGTACTTTCCTTTCAATCTTTTCAATGAACTTTCCTCTTCTCGCGAAAAGGACTGCAAAGATAGCGACTTTTTCTTTCCCTCCAAACTTTTTTGCAAGTTTTTTTATAAATTCGTATCACTTTTTTGAAAAATGGTGTCTATCTGGAAAATATTCGGCGTTTTTGCCAAAATCGGGGCCTTCACGATAGGCGGCGGATACGCCATGATCCCCATCATCGAGGACGAAATGAGGAAACGCGGATGGATTGCAGAAGACGAACTCCCGGACATTGTCGTTCTGGCCCAAAGCGCCCCGGGGCTGCTTGCCGTCAACATGGCCATCTTCGCCGGTTATAAGATACGAGGGCTCAAGGGCAGCATAGCGGCCACCCTCGGCGCGGTGTTCCCCTCTTTCCTGTCCATCCTCATTATCGCCATGGCCTACAGCGCCTTCAACGAAAATGCAATCGTGCAGAAATTCTTTATGGGTCTGCGTCCTGTCGCGGTGGCGCTTATCCTCACCCCGATGGTCAGAATGGCGAAGAAGGGCTGCCGGACCTGGTGGGCCTGGGCGCTGATGGCAATAACCCTGTTTGCTGTGGCATTCCTGAAAATTTCTCCTATATATCTTATAATAGGCACCATCCTGGTGTCCACTGTGATTCTTTGCGCCGGGGAGGGCGGAAGCAGATGACGGCCCTTCTTCTCAAGATGTTCTGGACGTTCTTCGTCATCGGGGTCTTCAACTTCGGCGGTGGCGGGGCGATGATCTCCCTCATCCAGACCCAGGTGGTGACACTTCGGGGATGGGTCAGCGAGGAGACCTTCGCCAACATAATAGCCGTCTCCCAGACCACGCCGGGACCGATAGGCATCAACTGCGCCACATACGTGGGATATCAGGTGATGACGGACAACGGCTACGGCGGCGCGCTTGCGGTCCTGGGTTCGTTGTCCACCACGCTGGCCATCGTCCTCCCCTCGTTCCTGATCTTCTTCGCGCTGATGAAGTTCTATTCGAAATTCCACACCAACCCCGTGTTCAAGGGGGTGATGGGAGCCCTTACCCCCGTCGTGGCGGGAATGATAGGAGCGGCGGCGCTGATACTTATGTTCCACGTCGGCTTCGACGGGTTCATCCCCACGCTCGACGTGATTGAGACAAATTTCCCGGACTGGCGCAGCTGGGCCCTGTTCGCGGCTGCCTTTGCCGCTTCAATGTGGACAAAAACAAGCCCGATATGGATTATCCTCATATCGGGCGTTGCGGGCATTCTTATTTTCTGAATTATCTCCTGTAATTGACTCCAAGCGCGTCAAGCACCTGATATTCGTGTCCCGTCGCGGCATTGAAGAACCTGTCATAGTCCCTGATGTCGGGAGAGCACCACTGCACCTCGCTCAGCGCAAGCATACGCGGCAGAAGCATATATTCGAGGTGCTCCGGCGTTGAGATATATTCTGTCCAGAGATTCGCCTGGACGCCGAGGACGTGATGCTGCGCATCCTCGGGGATCTGGTCGAAGGGATCGAGACTGTAGATCTTCTCCAGAGTCACTGCACCTTTTGGATTATTGGTTATTCCCAACGGCTCGTTCTCAAGGTCCGGGGACTGCGCATAGTCAAGGTAGCAGTAATTGTTGGGCGACATTATCACGTCATACCCCATCTGGGCAGCCTTTATGCCTCCTGAAGCGCCGCGCCAGCTCATCACCGTCGCGCCCTGGGCAAGTTCGCCTTCGAGAATTTCGTCCCAACCGATGATTCTTTTGCCTTTGGTGGCAAGGAACTCCTGCATGCGCGCGGTCACGTAATTCTGGAGGCGCTGCTCCTTCGTGGCATTCTCGTCGGTCTTGAGCCCGAGCTTCTTTATGAGGGCCTGGCAGTCCGGACATTTCTCCCATTCTCCCTTCTTGCACTCGTCCCCGCCGATATTGAAGTATTCTGAAGGGAACAGGTCGGCAACTTCTCCCACCACATCCTCAAGGAAGGCGAAGGTCGTCTCCTTTCCGGGGCAGAGCGCCTCGCGGGCGATACCCCACTTGGTGCGGACGGAATAGGGGCCTCCTGTGCATCCGAGGTAAGGATATGCCGTCAGAGCCGCGACCATATGGCCCGGGAGGTCTATCTCGGGGATAATGGTTATGCCGAGATTCTCCGCATAGGCCACGATCTCGCGGATCTCGTCCTGGGTATAGAAACCTCCGTAACGGATGCCGTCGTTGGAGTTCCTGTCCCTGCCGATCTGGGTGCCGTCACGCCAGCCTCCGACCTCGGTGAGACGCGGATATTTCTTTATCTCGATCCTCCAGCCCTGGTCGTCGGATATATGCCAGTGAAGGCGGTTGAGCTTATATGCGGACATCACGTTCAGGACTCTCTTGATCTCGTCCTTGCCGAAGAAATGGCGGGCCTCGTCAATCAGCACACCGCGATATGCAAACCTGGGGGAGTCCTTGACCGTGCAGCAAGGTATGCGCCATCTCTCTTTGCAGGCTCGCACATCTCCGTATACGGCGGCAGGGAGCATCTGCTTGATGGTCTGGACGGCATAGAAATATCCGTTGAAGTCGCAGGCCTTCACCTGCACGGATTTGTCCGAAACGTAAAGTTCGTAGCCCTCCGAAGGAATTGTATCATCATCGATGAAGTAGATTCCGGCAGCGCCTTCTTCCACCCTGGACTTCCTGCAAGTGACGGCACTCAGCTGGTCGGCAAAGACGGAGAGCATCTCCCTCGTCCTCTTGTCGGACACCTCGGAGAGGTTGAAATCGGCGCCCTTGATATTGAAAGTGCCCTCCGAAACCTCATAATACTGCGGTGCGGGCACGATACCGGCCATTATCTCGGAATTTGTCGCCCTGCCCGCACATCCTGCGAACGGCAGCGACGCCGCCACTGCGGCAATGATTGCGAAAAGATGTTTCATAGTATTTTATGATGATACACAAAGATAGACAAAAAATTAATGGCGCCCGAAATCGGACGCCAATTAATTCTAACCTAAATTAACCTATGAAAAAACTATTCGATTGGTTAATTTGCAAGACGCGTGCCAAACTATTCGGATTCGTCTAAAGTTATTGTAATTATTTTTACCTCCCCGACAGGGCAGTCCTTTGCGTCGGTCTCAACGGCGGCAATCTTGTCCACGACGTCAAGTCCGCTGATCGTTTCCCCGAAGACGGTGTACGCTCCGTCAAGCTGTGCGCAGGAAACCGGATCGTGTACGATATAGAACTGAGAGCCGCTCGACTCCTTGAAAGGATTCACGGTGTCTCCCCTGCGTGCGGCTGCAAGCGCTCCTTTCTTGTGGGTATGCGCGGGCAGGATCTCAGCGGGGATGGTGTAGTCCGGACCGCCCGTGCCGAATTTTGCCTTGTTCGCGATATCCTTCGAGAGAGGGTCTCCGGTCTGAATCATGAAGCCCTTGATAACCCTGTGGAACAGGACCTTGTCGTAGTAGCCGGAAAGCGCGAGTTTCGCGAAGTTGTTGCGGTGGAGCGGCGTGTCCCCGTAGAGGCGAACCTTGATTGTGCCCATATTGGTCACGATGTCGAAGACGGGCTCCTCGGGAAGCTGGGAGAGTCTGTCCATGATTTTCTGCTCTTTCTGGGCCGCTGCAACGGAATCGGCGCGTGCCTGCTGCGCTGCGGCTTCAGCCTCCTGTGCTTTCCTGGCGTTGTTTCCACAACCTGTAAGTGCAACCGCTGCAACGCAGCAGAAGATGATGCTCAATGTCTTTTTCATGATTTCTGAGTTTTTATCAATTTCCAAACAAAATATGCATAGCTGAGAAGAAGGAGGGTGCCGGCGGCGAGAAGGAGCCACTCGGCTGCACCGGCCTTCGCTATCTCCGTATAGATGAAATAATATGCGCCCGCAATCACCGCGAACGTGCCGATGGTGCGCATATCATAGTGGATGGGATACTTCTTCTGGCCGAGCAGATAGCTTATCAGCATGGCCGTGCCATAGCCGGCAAGTCCTCCCCAGGCACAGGCCCAGTACCCGATCTTCGGGACAAAGATGACGTTGATTGCTATCATGAGGGCCACGGCGATGGCGTTGATGATTGCTCCCCACCAGGTCTGGTCGGTGAGCTTGTACCAGAACGAAAGGTTGAAATAGATGCCCATGAACAGTTCGGCGAGCATCACGACCGGCACCACGCCGAGCCCCTGCCAGTAGCTTCTGCCAATGAGGTATTTGAGCAGGGGAAGGTAGAAAATGACTGCAAGGAACGCCAGGAGCGAGATGATGATGAACCATTTCATGCCCTCGGCGAGGGTCTCGTCCTTGTCCTTGTGCTTCGAAGCGCCGAAGACGATGGGTTCATAGGCATACCTGAAGGCCTGGACCAGCATCGACATTATCATCGCTATCTTGACGCATCCACCGTATATGCCAAGCTGGACGCGGCCTTCCTGCCCCGGCATAAGTGTCGGGAAAAGAATCTTGTCCGCCACCTGGTTGAGGATTCCCACGACGCTGAGGAGCAGAAGGGGCCAGGTGTACCTGAGCATCCTGCGGCACAGGGCAGGATCGAACTTGAGCCGCAGCGACCTGAGCTCAGGGATGAAGCCGAAGGTGACGCAGGCCGTGCAGACAAGGTTGATGAAGAATATGAACCCTACTCCGCCGTCATACCTTGCGAAGGCCTCCTCGAGGGCTGGGAAACGGCCGAAGAGATGGGGAAGGCCGAGGAAGACGAGCAGATTGAGAATGATGCTGGCGAATATGAAGGACAGCTTCAGCGTCACGAACTTGAGTGGCCTCTTCTGCTGGCGCAGGCGGGCGAAGATGACTGCCTGGAAGGAGTCGAGGGCCGTTATGATGGCAAAGCAGCCTATGTATTCGGGATGCGCTCCGTACCCGAGTCCGTTTGAAATGGGCTTCAGGAACGCGAACATCAGTATCAGGAATGCGACTGCGACGGCCCCCACCATCTTGAGGGAGGTGGAAAAGACGTTCTCCGGAGATTCTTCCTCCTTTCCCGAGAAACGGAAGAAGGTGGTCTCCATGCCGAAGGTCAGAAGGGATACGAGAAGTGCCGTCCAGGCATACAGATTGGTGAAAATGCCGTATCCGCCGCTCTCTGCGGGGAAGATATGCAGATAAAGGACTACGCTCAGCAGATAGTTGAGAAATCTTCCTATTATGCTGCTCAGGCCGTAGATGGCCGTATCTTTGGCAAGGGATTTGAGGTTCATAGTATGTGCAAAAATAACAATTAATTGAATTTAATGCTATATTTGTCACCGCACAAGTACTGAAACCTATGGAGATCAAAGCCGTAATCTTCGACCTTGACGGCACGCTGTACGACAACAGCAAGCTCGCCAGGCGTCTGATATTCCACAGCCTGGGGAGAATGCGCATGCTGTATGCGGAACGAATGTCCCGCCTTCATATGTCCGGAAGGTTTTTCGGACGCAAGGGCGCCGTCTACGAACAACTTTTCAAAAGAATTTCATTGATGACCGGAGTTTCCGAGGAAAAGGCCTCCGCATGGTATTGGGAGACCTTCATGCCTCTTCAGGTCAAGATGCTCAAGAAGCATTTTCACCGCAAGCCCTGGGTGGACAAGACCCTCTCCGAACTGCGGGAGAAGGGCATCAAGCTTGCCTGTTTCTCCGAATACAGCTTCATACGGGAGAAATTGAAGGCCCTCGACATCAATCCCGACCTTTTCGACCTGTTGATCGATGCGCCCACTGCCGGCGGGTGCAAACCCTGCCGCAAGGCATTTATGTACGTCGCCGCCAAGCTCGACACCTACCCGGCCGACATCCTGATGGTCGGCGACAGGGAGGATACGGACGGAGCCGGGGCGGAATCGGCCAACATGCAATTCCTTCTGGTGCCCAAGCAGGACACCGAAACACTTGACCTATGCGTGTAAACAATGAAAAGACGACCGGGCTCATCCCCGGCATACTGCTGTGGGCTGCAGCATCCTCGGAGATGAACAAGCTCAGGCAGGCCAGCATATTCCCCCGCAAGGCACAGGCATCCACCCTTCGCCACATACTTGAGTCCGCAAAGGACTCCGAATATGGTAAAGAGCACCATTTTCCCGAAATTCTCTCCGCTAAATCGGACCATCAGCTGTACGAGCTCTACCGCAAGTACAACAAGCCCACCGAGTTCGAGGACTACCGCCCATACGTGAACCGGATGAAGGCCGGAGCCGGCGACATCCTTTTCGCAGGGAAGCCCGCATTGTACGGGACCACTTCCGGCAGCACCGGAGAACCCAAGTACGTGCCCATCACAATGGAGTACCTGAACAATGTGTACGGCAAGATGACGAGGATGTGGATGTTCAATTTCTTCCGTCAGAGGCCCGGTGTCTTCACGGGGAAGTTCTTCTCTGTCGTCGGCAAGCAGGTGGAGGGACGCACAGAAGACGGGACCGTCTACGGATCCGTATCCGGATTCAACACAAAGTTCGCCCCGAAATTCATCAAGGACCTTTTCGTCGCTCCCGTCGAACTGTACAATATCGAGGACTACGGCGCCCGCAACTATGCCCTCATGCGCTTTGCCATAGAGCACAACGTGACCATCTGGATCGCTCCCAATCCCAGCACGGTCGTGGAGTTCCAGAACACCGTGGACAAATGGCTGGACGAGTTCATCGAAGACATAGGCAACGGCACTCTTTCCGACAAGGTGCCCATTCCGGATGATATCCGAAAGGCCGTCACCCCCCTTCTGAAACCCAACCCCGACAGGGCTTTCGAACTGAGGGCTCTCCAGTCCCAGTACGACAGGGTCCTTCCCCGGCAATATTGGCCCAATCTGAAGATCGTCAGCACCTGGAGATGCGGCAACACGCAGATCTATCTCAAGAAAATGGCTGACTACTTCACCGAAAAGACCCTGCACAAGGAACTCGGATACTTTGCGACCGAATGCCGCTTCGGCCTTGTCCTTGACGACTCGATAGAGACTACCCTGATGCCGCATATGCATTTCTACGAGTTCAAGAGGGAACGTGACCTCGAGGATCCGGAAGCGCCGTTCTACAATCTCTACGAGCTCAAGGAAGGCGAGCGCTACTGCCCTTATGTCACGACATTGTCGGGACTCTACCGGTACAACATGAACGACATCATCCAGGTTGGCCCGGCATATCTGAACACGCCGCGCGTGCATATGGTCCAGAAAGTGAACGGCATCGTATCCATCACCGGCGAGAAGCTCTACGAGGACCAGTTCATCAAAGCCGTCGATATGGCGCAGGAGTCAACGGGAATGAAGTTGAGCTACTACACCGGGTACGTCAACCTCCAGGAATCCCGCTACGACTGGTATTTCGAATTCTTCGACCGCAGCGTCAACCAGAAACGCGCGGAACAGTTCGCCGCCATTGTGGACGCCAATCTCAAGAACCTCAACATTGAATACGAATCGAAACGCAACAGCTTCCGGCTGAAGGACCCTGCCGTGTTCCTGCTTGAGGCCAACGCCTTCGAC
The DNA here is from genome assembly GCA_937898885.1 of uncultured Bacteroidales bacterium. Taxonomy (GTDB): domain Bacteria; phylum Bacteroidota; class Bacteroidia; order Bacteroidales; family Bacteroidaceae; genus Colenecus. The sequence continues at coordinate 8,505 of CALDKD010000123.1, forward strand.
AAGTTCAAGGCGTTCATACTCAACAAGACGCATAGGGATGCCTCACGGTTCAAGCCGAACGTCCTTGCGCAGAATGAGGAGAACCACGCCGTGATCAACAGCCTGATACTGCGCATTCAGGAAAAGAAGGACGCTTTTGTCGAAAAGAGGGCGTCCCGCAAGGAAAGAAGGGCAGCGAGGAGAGAAAAAAACAGCAAGGAAAAAGCAGAATAATCGTTTGAAATGGAAAGACCCAGCATAAAAGACAATCTCAGGTACCAGCAGATGACGGTACGCGAAGGTGAATACGTACCCGATGCGGGAATAGTGGAATACCCCTCTGACGACCCGTTCAAAAGACTTGTCACATCCACCGCCGTCCGCGACCTCAAGTTCGACGAAAACTATCCGTACGAGGACAACTCGTTCGGGTTCAAGATTCAGCGCGCCTTCGCATATTTCCTGGCGCTTGACCTGTTCTATATCGTCAACAAGCTGCGCTACGGCGTCCGTTTCGAAGGAAGGGAGAACCTGAAGAAATACCGCGAAGCATTCAGGAACGGTCTCGTGGCCGTATCAAACCATTGCTACCGCTGGGACGGGATGGCTATCGCCGAAGCCCTGCGGCACAGGTTGTGGGTCCCTATGTATTCCCGGCATTTCAACAGCAAGGACTACTGGTATATGCGATATTTCGGAGGCATCCCCATCCCCGACAACTACGGCGGGCTGAAGAAATTCAACGAGGCCTTCGACAACATCAACAGGAAGAAAGGATGGATCCTGGTGTTCCCGGAATCCTGCAACTGGCATTTCTACAAGCCCCTGAAACCTTTCAAGAAGGGGGCCCTGACGATGGCTTACAAATACAATATCCCAGTCCTTCCCATATGTATCGCCTATCGTGAAAGGACGGGCATCCACAAACTCTTCGACAAGCCTGAGATTCCTCTTATTACCGTCAGGATCGGAGAGCCCATATTCCCGGACTGCAGCAACAACCGCAAGGACGAGGTTGACCGGCTCATCCGCGAGTCGCACGCCGCGGTCTGCAATCTTGCCGGCATCGTCAACAATCCCTGGCCTCCCATTTGGGACGAATAATAGAGCTCCGGCCAGGAACGCGGCTATTCGAGCGGACGGATGAGGACTTCTGTCACATCTTTCAGTGACTCCTGAAGCGCATCAAGGTCCGTAGGGATGTCCGTCCCTCCGTAGTGGTAAGGGATGAACACCTCCGGGCGGATCGCCTTAACCACGTTCGCGCACTGTTCGACGGTCATAGTGTAGGGCTTGTTGCAGCAGACAAAGGCAATGTCTATGTCCCTTAAGGCAAGGACGTCCTCATTGTCTTCGGTATCGCCCGATACATATATGCGCTTGCCGGCAATGGTGATGATATACCCGGCATCGCCCCTCTCCTTCGGATGGAAAGCGAGCTGCCCGGGGCTGATGTTGTAGGCGGGGACCGCTTCTACCGCTATGCCCTCGAACGGTTCGATGGTCGTTCCGACGGCCATCTGCGTATATCCGTCAGCCTTCCCTGTAAGGATTTTTACGGCATTGGTGTCCAGATGGTCGAAATGGTCGTGGGTGACCAGAATCAGGTCGGCCTCCGGCTCGCCTTCCCAGTCGACGTTCTCTCCCACCGGATCGACGTAAATATGCTTCCCCAACGCTTCTATGCCGATGGAGGCATGTCCGTAGTATGTAAAAGTGATTTCGGTGCCGTTATCGGCCTTGAAAGTGTCCCTGGCATATTTCGATGCCTCTTTTGAGCTGCAGGAAATCAGTGCGAGCGTTGCCATGGCTGTAAGGATGGTTTTGTTTGTCATAGTACAAATTTAAACATTTTTTGCCTGACTCACGACTAAAGTCACAAAATCGGCATCCATTTTTTTCATCATATTAATAATCTCTCTTATTTTTTCTAAATTTGTATAATTTTGGAAGCAAGGCAATCCTTGCATTGTTATCCATTGGAAATTAATCACATATGAAAAAAATCCTGCTTTATCTGCTAGCCGCAGTCCTTATGACGGTCGGCTGCGAAAAAAACAATGCCCCTGAACCATCCGAAGAGGAAATCAACGAATTTCTGGAGGAGGCTTTCTGGGATCAAACCGAAGTGCCGGAATATGAAGTGACATCGAAACAGACTCTCACCCCTCAGGAAATGGCGGATTTTTGTTTTGGACCGGATGCGAACATTGACAGTGAGGTGCTTGAAACCAAGACAGAGTTCCTGAAACAGTGCAAAGAGCAGCAGGAAGAATTGCAAAAGGAAGACCCGGACAATCAGATATTTTTTGTAAAAGCTACTTTCCATTATACTACTCCCCACTACTGGAAAGACCAGAGAGCCCTTTTGTCCGGCTTTCTTGCTTATGCTTGTACTGCCGTGGAAGGCCATCCCGTTGAACAGGATCACATCATATTCTGCTGCCCGTACACACATACCTTGGAAAGTGAATGCGCCACCGAAAGCAACGGCGGCAAAGAGTTCTTGACATATTTACACCAAAGCCTGTTCATAATGCCTGACGGTCAGGGCTTCGGTGAAACCAAGAATACAACCCAGACATATCTTCTCCACACTGTCCGCGCACGCCAGTATTATGATGCTCTGGTTGCAGGATACCATGCCTATACTTCCAAATATGAAGGAAAGATGGCGAGCGATTGGACCTTGCGTGTGGTGGGAGCATCGCAAGGTGCGGCGGATGCCATTGCCCTGCATAGATATCTTGACACAAATAACAAACATTTGGATCTCTCCAAGTACTATAACGAAGGAAAGGGCGCAGAGGCCGAACGACTTTGTGAAAAATATGGTTATCCGGCAGGTTCCAAATTCATAGAAGTGCCACTTTGTGACATACACAAATTCGAGTATTCATTTGTCTGCAGCGGCCCATATTGCCCCGAAGCTACAATGCAAGCTTATCATGAATGGAAGAAGATGTCCTATCCTTGTGTGATACCGTTGGTTATCAAGTCGATGAAAAACTGCACCCACGGACTTGACGGTTATGAAGAATCTGAATTCTTTTCAGAGGCATGGGACAACAACAAGGCTGATTTTGACAAGATCTATCTTGAAAAGACAATGAAGTCATATGACCTGAATTATTATTTGTGCGAAAAGTTGGGACATAGAACAAGTGAGTTCAACATTCCGATGCTGCCGCTCGATGCGATTCTAAGTCAGGCTATGGGAGAATCCGATTCTGATATTTACAAGGCTTTGATGGCCTGTCTGAGAGAGCAGGACCTTACCAGCGGTTGGACTCCCAAGACCAAAGCAAAGATAATGTACACCAAAAAGGATGAGGTCGTGCCTTGTGTCAATTCGCAAGAACTCATCAACCTGTTTAAGGACAGCCACTGCCGATATGAAGAGATAATATCCAAGAAAAGCGACCACGTCGCTTGTTGCACGGAATTCGTAAAAAAGAAATGGTAAAGAAACATATATTATGGAATTTTTAAAGAATGAATACAAAGTCCCTCAGACCAGGGTTATCGAGGTAAACGTACTGAAAGTTCTCTGCGCCAGTATACTGGAAGGGAAGAATACCGAGAAGATCACTGTCAGTGGCAACAGTTACGGTGACGACAATTTTGAATAATGAGAACCGTGTTATGAAGAAAATAATCATAGCAATGTCTGCCTTGGCGGCAGCATTCACAATGGTTTCCTGCGACAAGGAGCAGATTGCCGGGCCCGAGGCCAGCGTGGCCGGAAACGACATCATCATAGCATATACCGAGGACAATCTCTCGAAGACAAGCCTCAGCGGGGATGACTCCAAAGGCTACGATGTGGTCTGGTCCACAGGAGACAAGATTAATATCGGGGGCAACATCTTCGAACTCACTGAAGGCGAAGGTACCACCGAGGGCACGTTCCGGGGCACGCTCCCGAAAGATGGCACATATACCGCCTGTTATCCTGAGACTTATAACGGGACAAAATGGCCGGTCAATCTGACATACGCCGAAGGCAACGTCACCGGTTCGCCGATGAAGGCCGATGTGACAATCTCAGGCGGAAAGGTCACAGAGCCCCTCAGCTTCAAGAACGCCGGCGGCATCTTGCGGCTGACGCTCAAGGGGAATGCCACGGTAAGGGATATCACCTTTTCCGGGGCAGATGACGATATATGTCTGACTTGCGGCGCCGGCGTCCAACTTAATGACACGGACGGCAAAGTCTTCCACATTGCGGTACCCGCGGGGGAATTCCCTGAGGCGGGATTCGAATTCTATTTCAACGACGGCAACTCCATAAAAAAAAGGATGAAGGCCGGCACCGCACTTGTCATCGAGCGCAGCAAGATAACGAAAGCATCAATAAGCGGAATCAATACCACAGGTCCGATTGATATGCTTCCCGGCGTCTTCAGAGTGGCAGAAAACAGGCAGGTTCGCTTCTCGAAAGGCAACCTCCGCTATACGGTCGATTCCGGAACATGGAGTTTCTTCGACAGGCAGTACGATTGCGGCCCTTCAAACTATGAGGATGGTCACGACAAGGAAATATCATTGTTTACCTGGGGATATAATTCAACAAAATCTATTATACCTGATGGAACGGACGGAGACAATGTCAGCATAACTTCCGGCGACTTGGAACAGGCAGAGGACTGGGGCTCACAGATTGGTGACGGCTACACCTGGCGCACACTGACAAACGCCGAGTGGCAGTATCTGCTCAAAACCAGAGATAATGCCAATCAAAAATATGCTGTGGCTACGGTATGCGGAATCCACGGGCTCATCATACTTCCTGATATATTCATCGACCCTATGAAGAATGGTGGAAGCGGAGCATTCGTGACTCATATACCGGAGTGGACCTCTAATGTATATACAGGAGGGGATTGGGAAGCTATGGAATATGCCGGAGCGGTTTTCCTTCCTGATGCAAGGTTGCGCGAGGGAAAGGACATCTGGGATCAAGGGGGTCACTATTGGTCGTCTTCTGTTTATCCTGATCCATTGTTTGCGAACATCTTCTATTTTAGTAAATTATCTACTTTCAACCTTGACCACTACAGACGGAATTGCGGTTGCTCTGTCCGCCTCGTTACAAACACAGATGCCACATACACATACTCCGTAACCTTCGACTCGAACGGCAAGATTGCCAGCGGGATGCCGGCGAGCATCAAGGAAATCGCGTATGGTGCGACCATCGCCGAACCGGCAACCAAACCGACTGTTGAAGGTTATATGTTCACAGGATGGTATAAAGATAAAATATGCACGACTCCATGGAACTTCGACTCCGATGTTGTTTCCAGACATACCACCCTTTATGCCGGATGGGCCGAAGCGCCGCTTTCAGGCAAATTCTCTGTCAATTCCAGTGGAAAGCAGGTTTATTTCTCGAAGGGCAATCTGTGGGCGGATGGCTCAGATGTCCTGCATTTTGAGGACAAGCAGTATGGCTTCAACAAAATATATGATAAAAGTCACGTGTCTCATTTCACCTGGAGCTCAACCGTGAATGGAGCTGTAACGGAATACGGTTACACAAGCCATCTCTTCTGTGATGAGACCCACAAGGTTTCTGTTGGTATCAGCGGACCGCTTTACTATGCCCTTTCAAAAGATGAATGGGCCTATCTGTTCAACGGCAGAGGAGACAATTGTTATACTGTCGACATTACATATGGGGGAGTGAAAGGAATTTTGATTTATCCCGACAATTTGGATTCACGTTACAAATTACAGCCAGGGGACGTAATTGCAACAGATGCCAACTTCCCTCAAGGTGGTTGCGTCTTTCTTCCCGCTGCGGGATGGCGTTATCATTTTGATGTAAAAAACAGCGGCAACCTGAGTAACGGTTTCTATCGTACGTCTACAGCCACGGGTAATTACATGCCGTACAGTTTGAACTTCTATTGCGGAACTCCCGACTATAAAGGAATCACAGACGACATTTATGAAATCAGCGGCGACATCCTCCCCCTCTACAGCGATGTCGATCATGGTGCTGTCTACATCAGCGAACCCGGTGTCAAAAACAACGCCCTCTCCATCCGCCTTGTCATGGATGCGGAATAAACTCAAGACATTATTGAGTGCAAAGACTGCATATATCCTGTATGCAGTCTTTGCGCTGCTGTATTTCATCCCGGCTTTCGGCCTGCCTCATAAGATCTGTATTCCCGTTTTCATCCTTGCGGCATTTTCCATAGGCAAGGCTCCGTGGCAGATAACGGCGGCGCTGTTCCTTTCAGCATTGGGAGACCTGGCCGGTTCCTTCAAGGTCAGTTCCGGTGGCGAGCTGGCCCTGGTCTTCCAGATACTGTTCTTCGCTCTCGGACATATCTCATACATCTTATATTTCTGCACCACCGCATTACGCCACAAACGTGACTCAAATAAGAAGAGCGGTCTTTATTGCTGTGCGGTGCTGGTCCTCTGCGCCGGCATATTCATCTTCGTCCTTTCCCGCATAGTCCCTTGCGTGGACGTGCGGATTCTGAAGATATGCGTGACATGCTATGCCGCCATCATAATAACGATGCTGTTCTCCGCCCTGATGACAAGGGATTGGATTTTCTGTCTTGGCGCGGTTCTCTTCGTCACGTCGGACTTCATCCTTGCCTGGAATACGTTCGTAGGTGCAGTCCCGGGAGAGGATTACCTGATAATGATATCATACTACGCCGCACAGGCGATCATCGCCAGCCGTACTGCCTTCAAGTGGCGATGCGCTCAGAGTTCATGAAATGAATTCCAACAAAAAATGGAGGCCGACCATTATGGCGACCTCCATTTTCTTATATTGTCCGTCTCGCTTTAGTCAGTGAGAGAGAACCTCTTGATGACTGTGATCTTGAGATCCTTGTCAGCGGCTGCAAGGACTTCCTTGACAGTCTTCTTGTCATCTGACATCTGATACTCCTGCTCGACGAGGGTGTTCTCCTTGAGGAATTTCTGGAGACGTCCCTTGGCGATGTTCTCAATCATGACGGGATTGAGGTTTGCAGCCTTCTCAGCGCCGACGGTCTTGATAATCTCACGGGCCTTGTCTGCAATCTCGGGAGTGATCCAACCCTTGGCGGTGTTGGACTCGATATGATCCTCGGAGTCAACGTGCGCGGGGTTGATGCCTGCCTTCTTGAGGGCAGCCTCAACGGCCTTCTGCACCTGCTCTTCCTTGGTCTTCTCGACAGCAACGTTGTACTCAGTGTCAAGGACTTCCTTAGGGCAGTCCTCTGCTGCGATGGCAACGGGGTTCATGGATGCAACCTGCATCACGACTCCCTTTGCGATGTCTTCGGAAACGGGTTTGTTGAATCCTGCGAGAGCACCGAGCTTTCCGTTGAGTGTGTGGATATATGCCTTTACGAAAGGAGCCTCGACAAGTGCATAGAATGCGAGGACGTGCTTCTCTCCGGTCTTGCCGGTCTGGGCCTCGACAGCCTCAGCCACGGTGTAGCCATCAGCCATCTTGCAAGCCTTGAGGCCTTCGATGTCTGCAGGGCAGTTGGCGATGGCAACGTCGGCGATAGCCTCGGCGAGATTCTGGAAATCAGCGTTGCGGGACACGAAGTCGGTCTCGCAGCCCAGGCACACGAGGACACCCTTGCCACCCTCGACGCGTGCCTTTACGGCACCCTCGGAGGTCTCACGGTCAGCCCTCTTTGCAGCCACGAGCTTGCCCTTCTCACGGATGATGTTGATAGCCTTGTTGAAGTCGCCTTCGGCTTCTTCAAGAGCCTTCTTGCAGTCCATCATACCTGCGGAAGTCATTTTACGTAATTTCATTACGTCTGCTGCGGTAATAGCCATAGTCTTTATCTGTTAAAAGTCAAACAAACGGATTATGCCTCAACGGGTTTGGCATTCTTGCGGGGACGGAGGTTCTTTGCGGGAGCCTTTACCTCTGCGCTCTCCTCGGCCTCAGCTTCCTTGTCCTTCTCGAGCTTGCGCTCGTCGAGACCTTCCTGGATAGCTGCGCAGAGAACGTTGAGAATGCACTCGATTGATTTTGCAGCATCGTCATTTGCCGGAATCACATAATCAATAGGGGTGGGATCGCAACAAGTATCAACCATTGCGAATACCGGAATGTTAAGACGATTTGCTTCCTTGACGGCGTTGGCCTCTTTCTGGACGTCAATCACGAAAAGTGCTGACGGAAGACGGCTCATGTCGCGGATCGAACCGAGGTTCTTCTCGAGTTTTGCTCTCTGGCGGTCCACCTGGAGACGCTCTCTCTTTGCAAGTTTGTCGAAAGTTCCATCCTCCTTCATCTTGTCGATGGTGCCCATCTTCTTGATGGCCTTGCGGATGGTGGGGAAGTTGGTAAGCATACCACCTGCCCATCTTTCAGTAATTGAAGGCATGTTCACGGCTGTCGCCTTCTCGGCAACGAGCTCCTTAGCCTGTTTCTTTGTGGCGACGAAGAGAATCTTGCGTCCTGATTTGGCAAGCTGTTTCATCTCTTCGGCAGCCTCGTCTATCTTGACGATGGTCTTGTGCAGGTCAATGATGTGGATCCCGTTCTTCTGGTCGAAGATGTAGGGAGCCATCTTGGGGTTCCACTTGCGGGCAAGGTGTCCGAAGTGTACTCCTGCATCAAGCAATTCTTGGAATTCTGTTCTTGACATTGTTTTGTTAATCTGATTTGTTGATTTTTCCTGCCGGCATCCAGGGCCGTACAGGCTCTTAACTTCAATCTCCGAGTAGTGACCTTGTCAGTCTCAAAGATTTTCCGCAGTCCGGCAACTTCCATCCGGGCGTCACACCCAAGAAGTTTGTATGACCGGCCTGTGCCGTAAAGTAAAAAATAACTAACGTTTGCTGAACTGGAAGCGTCTGCGTGCTCCGGGCTGGCCGGGTTTCTTCCTTTCAACCTCGCGTGCGTCGCGGGTGAGGAATCCTGCCGCCTTGAGTACGGAACGATATGCTTCCTTGTCAATCTCACAAAGTGCGCGTGCGATGCCGAGTCTTACGGCCTCTGCCTGTCCCTTGATACCGCCACCTACGAGGGTGATCTTGGCATCGAACTGTCCGAGGGTCTCGGTAACGGTGAACGGCTGGTTGACGATATAACGGAGAGCCTCTTCCTTGAAGTAATCCTCAAGAGGGCGGTCGTTGATCGTTACATTGCCTTTGCCGGCAGTGAGATAAACGCGAGCTACAGCTGCTTTACGTCTTCCAAGGGCGTTTGTCTGTTCCATTTGCTCTGTTTAAATTTCGTCCAACTTAATTGTCTTAGGGTTCTGTGCCTGATGGGGATGCTCCGGTCCTGCATAAACAAACAGGTTGTGGAGGATGTCGTCACCAAGGCGGGTCTTGGGGAGCATACCCTTAACAGCTCTCCTGACCAGTTCTTCGGGTCTCTTGTCGAGGATCTCCTTGGGGGTGGTGAAACGCTGTCCTCCCGGATATCCGGAATAGCGTGTGTACACCCTGTCGGTCATCTTCTTTCCGCCGAGAGCCACCTTCTCCGCATTGATTACGATGACGTTGTCACCACAGTCAACGTGGGGGGTGAATCCGGGTTTGGTCTTGCCACGGAGGACAAGAGCAACGCGGGAAGCGAGGCGACCAAGAGCGAGATCCGTCGCGTCAATGACAACCCACTCTTTCTTCACAGTCGCTTTGTTGAGCGATACTGTCTTGTAGCTTTGTGTGTCCATTGTCTTGATCTTAATGGTTAATACTAAAAATTGCGATCCCTTTTCTATAAGGGGGGACAAAGGTAGTAATTTTTCCTGATAATACAAAAAGTTTCCAATCCGATTTGAGGTCAGGGGAAAACCCTGTGTTAAGGCATATTACTCTAGAAAAGACGAATCTATTACCGACAACCTGATTTTCTGCAGACAAATTGACCGAAAGTACGCTGTTTCATAGCTTTCTGAGCAATGCCACTTCATCGAATATTCGGATTTGCTCCCGCAATTTGTACGTAGTCTCAGAAAATCAGGCAGACTACG
>CALDKD010000124.1 GCA_937898885.1 uncultured Bacteroidales bacterium
GCCCCCGTCAATTCCTTTGAGTTTCACCGTTGCCGGCGTACTCCCCAGGTGGGATACTTAACGCTTTCGCTTGGCCGCCGACTGTCTGTCGCCGACAGCGAGTATCCATAGTTTACTGTGCGGACTACCAGGGTATCTAATCCTGTTTGATACCCGCACCTTCGAGCTTCAGCGTCAGTTGCGGCCCAGCGAGCTGCCTTCGCAATCGGAGTTCTTCGTCATATCTAAGCATTTCACCGCTACACGACGAATTCCGCCCGCCTCTTACGCACTCAAGGAGGCCAGTTTCAACTGCAGTGCAGACGTTGAGCGACTACATTTCACAGCTGACTTGACCTTCCGCCTACGCTCCCTTTAAACCCAATAAATCCGGATAACGCTCGCATCCTCCGTATTACCGCGGCTGCTGGCACGGAGTTAGCCGATGCTTATTCGACAGGTACATGCGAAAAGGCACACGTGCCTCACTTTATTCCCTGTCAAAAGAGGTTTACGACCCATAGGGCGGTCATCCCTCACGCTACTTGGCTGGTTCAGCCTTCCGGCCATTGACCAATATTCCTCACTGCTGCCTCCCGTAGGAGTTTGGACCGTGTCGCAGTTCCAATGTGGGGGACCTTCCTCTCAGAACCCCTATCCATCATCGGCTAGGTGGGCCGTTGCCCCGCCTACTACCTAATGGAGCGCATCCCCATCCCGTTCCGGCGATTGCCTTTGCTGGAGAATACATTCGAATACTCCAGAACATCGGGTATTAATCTCTCTTTCGAGGGGCTATCCCCGTGAGCGGGCCAGGTTGGATACGTGTTACTCACCCGTTTGCCGCTGGACGCCGAAGCGTCCCGCACGACTTGCATGTGTTAAGCCTGTAGCTAGCGTTCATCCTGAGCCAGGATCAAACTCTTCTTTGTAATTTCCTATACCGTATAGTCTCAAAGGACGGATCATTCCGACCAAGAGACTCTGTTTTCTCTTTGCTCAAGATTCCGTACGATATCGCGTCTAAAGCCTGTCTCGTTTCCTTGACGGTTCTTCTTTCTCATACACCCGGATGCGCGCTATCCAGCGCGCTCCTTATCGTACTGTTGTTGCTTGTATCATCGTCTCAAAGATCGTCTCTCTCGTTTGGGAACCGTTCGTTCCCGAAAGCGGGTGCAAAATTACACCCTTATTTTTTACCAGCCAAACATATCGGACATTATTTTTAGAGAAAAATGCAATTATTTTTTAAGTCATTGACTGTCAGAGCATATCACAAAGCACTTTTTGGGTCTTGCAAAGAACAGCAAAAACGGGAGGCAAGTGTCGCCATGACACTCGTCTCCCGTCACATATGCTGGCAAGGTATTAGTGTATCAATCGTTAACCTCCGGTGTTACAAGCTTATAGCCCTTGCCGTGTATATTGATAATCTCCACACTGGGATCAGCTTTAAGATGTTTACGAAGTTTTGTGATGTAGACATCCATACTGCGCGCATTGAAATAATTATCATCAACCCATATTGTCTTGAGTGCATAATCACGCTGAAGAATATCGTTTTTGTGTGAGCATAGCAATGCCAGCAACTCAGACTCCTTGGTCGTAAGTTTTGTGCATTCATTATTATAGCACAACAATTGCTTCTTAGTATCAAACGAGAAGCTTCCTATAGTATAGACCGACATCTCGCGGGTCTTCTTGCCATGTACACGACGCAAGATAGCCTCAATGCGGAATGTAAGCTCTTCCATACTGAACGGCTTGGTGATATAGTCGTCCGCACCGATCTTAAAGCCCTCAAGTATATCCTCCTTAAGATTCTTGGCCGTCAGGAACACAATTGGCACCTCAGAATTGGTAGCGCGAATTTCCTGAGCAAGCGTCAGACCATCCTTCTTCGGCATCATAACGTCAAGAACGCAGATGTCATACTTGTTTGCGATGAAAGCCTCGTAACCAGCCTCACCGTCAGGACACAGCTCTGCACTGTAGCCCTTTGCCTGGAGATACTCTCTCAACAGCATTCCCAGATTCTCATCATCCTCACAAAGCAGAATGTTCAGTTTCTCTTCCATAGTTGTATTTGTATTAAGTAAATTATTCGTCACTGAGCGGCAATGATATTATGAACTTTGTACCAGCGCCAATCTCGCTCTCGGCACGTATGGTGCCTTTGTGGTCCTGAATGACCTTTCTAACATACGCAAGGCCAAGTCCAAAGCCCTTGACGTCGTGCAGGTTTCCAGTATGTACTCTGTAGAATTTCTCAAAGATTTTCTTCAAGTTCTCCTTGCTTATACCTATGCCATTGTCTGATATAGACACGAAAAGCTTGCCTATCTCATTCCAGGTGACCACCTCTAGATGAAGATTGGCGTCCTGCTTTCTATACTTGACCGCATTATCAAGAAGATTGAAGATCACATTTGTAAAATGCATCTCGTCTGCCATCACAAAAGGATTAACAGCATCAAGACGGGCGTCTACCGTTCCACCGCAACTCTCAACCTTGAGCGTGAACGTCTTCACTACGCCGGCTATCAATTCGTTCGCATCTGTCTCCTTCAGTTTCATATTGTTTGCATTACGCTCAAACATAGACATCTGAAGCACTTTCTCAACCTGAAAACGCAGACGTTTCGTCTCATCACTTATGACCCCGGAAATATGCTGAAACATCTGAGGCGACTTTGTGACAGTCGGATCATTCAGCATCTGAGCCGCAAGGGAAATGGTGGAAATCGGTGTCTTGAACTCGTGAGTCATATTATTGATAAAGTCATTCTTAACCTCCGACACCTTCTTCTGCCTGAATATTATATATAAGGTGAGCATGAACGATATAAGCAGAAATATCGTGAAAATGATGGACGGAATGATGAAACGCACGGAACTATAGATATAATTCTGTAATGTGGGGAAATAGACCCTCAGCACGCCCATCTTATTTGGAGGATCATTTCGGAACAGGACCTGGGAGTATGAGTCTTTCTGACTTTTCGGATTGAAATCCTCGCATTCGCACCCTCCTACTATTCTACCGCTGTTCGTAGTCACCACATAATGGAAAGGTATTGATATGCCATTATTCTGAAGCTGGGCGGTAAGCTCATTCGCAAGCAACGAGAAGTCAATACGCTCTCTAAGGGGTTTGTCGCTCGCCGTATTAAGCATGCCATATATCACCTCATCCATCAATGCCCGCTGGCTGATATAACGTTTTATCAAATCCTCCTGAAGAATCATACTATGCTCAGATATGGTAGGATTGCCGCCTGGCCTGGGAATCTGCAGTGTCGGGATTGACGTCTGAGGCGGCATCGGAGGCATTTGTTGCTGGACTGATAACGTAGAGCCGTCAGGGAACGTGAATGTCTGCTGGAAAACATTCTGACGGGCTGCCTGCTCGGCCTTGGCGACAGTCTCCATATCCTCTGCCAGATACTTACGGGTTTCTTCCATTTCCAATGTATGGGCAACCTGATACAGTCCTCTTTTTGCAGACTCCTCAAATTGCTGCTTGCGCATTGAGACCATATCACGCATATAGCCAACCTGGAGATAAAGGAGTATTAGGAACGACAGGCCCATCACCCCGCCGATTATCCATATCGTAGTCTTCTTCATATCACGCGAACTTTATTCTGAGACCAAACAACTGCACAAATATACGCATCTTAAAACACTCTCCAAATAAATTGTAAAAATATTATATTAAAAAAGCAAAAAAGTGGCATCGGTTTAACAACCAATGCCACCTATACTTATCAAAACAGCAACTATTACTCTTCCTCCTTCTGTTTTGCCTCGAACTCTTTGATAAGTTCGTTCTGAACATCGGTAGGAACGAGCTCGTAGTTTGCGAAACTCATTACGAATGATCCGCTACCACCAGTAATGGAACTGAGGGATGTTGAATAGGTTGACATCTCCTTCAATGGAACCTTAGCCTTGAGCACCTGATAGTTGCCCTCGCTCTCCATACCCATAATCATACCACGACGGCCCTGAAGATCACTCATCACATCACCCATATAATCCGACGGAACGAGAACCTCAACATCGTAAATAGGCTCCAGAATCTTTGGACCAGCCTCCTTGAACGCCATGCTGAACGCATTACGTCCGGCAAGAAGGAAGGAGATTTCATTGGAGTCAACCGGGTGCATCTTACCATCATATACTATTACGCGTACGTCGCGCGCATATGAGCCGGTAAGAGGTCCCTGCTCCATACGCTGCATAATACCCTTAAGGATTGCAGGCATAAAGCGTGCATCGATGGAACCGCCTACGATACTGTTCACGAAGACCAGCTTGCCACCCCACTCCAGCGGATACTCATCAGTACCCTTCACACTCATCTTGAACTCCTGGTTTCCAAACTTGAAGACCTCTGGCAGAGGCTTGCCTTCCTCATATGGCTCAACTATCAGGTGAACCTCACCGAACTGACCGGCGCCACCAGACTGCTTCTTGTGACGATAGTCCGCACGGGCAGCCTTTGTGATGGTCTCACGATAAGGAATCTTAGGCTCATCAAAGTTGATCATCAGCTTGTCGTTATTCTCGATGCACCATTTGAATGTACGCAGATGGAACTCACCCTGACCGCGCAGGATCACCTGACGAAGTTCCTTTGACTGCTCTACAACCAGTGTAGGATCCTCCTCACGCATACGTGCCACGATTGACATCATTTTCTCCATATCAGCCTCGTTGACTGGCTTAATGGCGCGTGAGTACTTGTAATTCGGGAACTTGATGAAGTTGAAACTGTTGTCGGCGCCCTTTGCGTTAAGGGTGTTGCCTGTCTTAACGTCCTTCAGTTTCACGGTACAGCCCATATCACCGGCGCAAAGCTCGGTGACCTGTGTACGGATAGATCCATTGCTTGTAAAAATCTGAGCTATCCGCTCCTTTGAGCCACGGTCTGCATTTGTGTAGTCCTCACCCTCGTGGATGGTTCCGCACATAACCTTGAAATATGATACAGCGCCAATATGCGGTTCCATAGATGTCTTGTAGAAGAAGAGTGATGTGGCACCATCGGAAACGACCTTAACCTCCTCATTCTTGACGTTGCAGGCCGGCTTAACATCCAATGGGCTCGGTGCCATCTGGCAAGCAAACTCCGTAAGGCGACTTACACCTACGTTCTGGGCTGCGGACAAGCAGAGAACCGGGAAGAAACTTGCCGACGCGATACCTTTACGCAGGCCAGCGATAATCTCTTCCTGTGAGAGCTCACCCTCCTCAAAGAACTTATCCATCAGAGCCTCGTCATTCTCGGCCGCAGCCTCAACGAGAGCATCGTGCAGCTCCTGAGCCTTTCCTGCCAAAGCAGCCGGAATCTCATCAATCTGAGCGACACCGTTATCGCTGGAATAAGTATACCTTTTCATCTCAAGAACATCGATGACGCTCTTGAAGCCAGGTCCGGCAGCCTCCGGGAACTGAACAGGATAGACACCGCCACCAAATTGGTTGCGGATAGCCTCAACAATATTGTCATACTCACACTTCTCATTGTCAACATAGTTCACAGCGAAGAACATCGGCTTGCCGAGCTTGCGGATTGAGCGGTGGTTGTTGATAGTGCCGACCTCCATACTGTACTGTCCGTTCATCAGGATGATGGCGGAGTCGCACATATTCAAGGCTGTTACGGCCGCGCCTGAGAAATCGTCTGATCCCGGGCAGTCAAAGAAGTTCAGTTTGGTATCACCGCACTCTACCGAGCATACGGCTGAATACACCGAGTAGCCATACTCCTGCTCTACAGTAGCGGTATCGCTTACAGTATTCTTCGCACCTACCGTGCCACGACGTCTGATAACACCAGCGTTCAGCAAAATACTCTCTGTCAAGGTTGTCTTACCGGAACCGGAGCCACCAACGATGGCAACGTTCCTGACATCTCCAGATTTATAATTCTTCATTGTCAATTAATTAATATTGTTGTTACTTATTTTTGTTTCCGAAATTTTGGCTCGCAAATTTAGCAAATAATAACAAATCACCAAATTATATTTATTAATAGTTTATAACAATGATTGAATATTAGCGAATACCAGTTAATTTTGCAATCGTATGGCTGGTATATACGTACATATTCCATTCTGCGCCAGCAGGTGCGCGTATTGCGCATTCCATTCCACGACCAGGTCCGGGGCTCGCGACGCATACGTAAGCGCGTTATGCTCAGAGATTGATATGTACCGCGGATTTCCGGGCAAAGGACGGATAAAGACCCTGTATTTTGGGGGCGGAACGCCTTCTCAACTCAGCACGAGACAAATATATACCATTACGGATAAACTCTCCAAGGTCTTTGACCTGTCAGTTCTTGAAGAGACTACTCTGGAGTGCAACCCCGACGACATCACAAAAAAGTTTCTGTCAGGCCTGAACGAAACTCCTGTGACCAGAATAAGTATGGGAATTCAAAGTCTGAACGATTCCGTACTGTCACTGATCAGGCGCCGTCACACCGCAAGCCAGGCTCTGTCATCAATCAGACAGTGTCAGGAAGCCGGATTCAGCAACATAAGCATTGACCTCATATACGGGCTGCCAGGCCAGAGTGCGGAGGAATTTCGCCGTGACATACTGAGGGTCATTGACAGCGGCGTGACGCACATCTCAGCCTATTGCCTCACATACGAGGAAGGAACGCCTATGCACAGGATGTTGACGCAGGGAGATATTACCGCCGCAACCGATGATGAATGCGCGCTGATGTATGGCATACTCTGTGATACAATGCGCGAGAATGGATTCCTGCACTACGAGATATCCAACTTCTGCCTGCCGGGGTATCACTCACGTCATAACAGCAGTTATTGGGACGGCACGCCATATCTGGGACTTGGCTCCGGAGCACACTCATTTGACGGATCCGTACGCCGTTGGAACGTGGCAGACATAGACAGATATATGCTTGGCATAGCGTCAGGTGAGCCGGAATACGGGCAGGAGATTCTCACTGAGACAGACCGCTACAACGAGTTTCTGATGCTCTCGCTTCGCACTACCGCAGGCATCTCACTAAGCCTGATGAGAGAGTTGTTCGGAGTGAATGCCGTAATTGACTTTCTGCGCGATGCCGGTAAGTGGATACAAAAAGGAGACCTGATTCACGAAGCAGGCAGAGTGCGCTTCAGTGAGTCAGGTCTGTTTACCAGCGACGGAACAGTAAGCTCGCTGTTCCGGGAATAGTCTGTCAGGTCATCTGCTTTATGACATTCATCACAGAGAGTCCAATCTCATCCGCAGCCTCCATTGATGACGCCTCGGAATAGACTCTGATAATAGGCTCCGTGTTGCTCTTTCTAAGATGCACCCACTTATCTGGAAAATCTATCTTAACGCCATCAATGTCGTTGATTTCCTCTTTTGCATAGATGCCTTTTACCTTATTGAGAATGGCATCCACGTCAGTACCAGGCCTGAGGTCAATACGGTTCTTGGCTATGTAATAAAGCGGATATTTTTTCTTCAGCTCGCTAACCGTCTTCCCCTGATGGGCCAGATGGCTCAGGAAGAGCGCGATGCCAACCAGTGCGTCACGTCCATAATGTAGCTCAGGGTAAATGACACCGCCGTTTCCCTCGCCGCCTATTACGGCACCAGTCTCCTTCATTTTGGTCACAACGTTCACCTCACCTACGGCAGCGGCGTTATACTCAGCCCCATACAGGCGGGTAACATCGCGCAAGGCCCTTGTTGAGCTGAGATTTGAGACCGTATTGCCAGGAGTTTTTGAGAGCACGTAATCAGCAACTGTCACAAGAGTATATTCCTCGCCATACATAGCGCCATTCTCATCGATAAACGCCAGACGGTCCACATCGGGATCAACCACGAATGCCACATCAAAGCCGCCCTCGCGCATCAGTCCCATAATGTCGCCCAGATTCTTCTCAAGCGGCTCAGGATTGTGCTGGAAATTACCGGTTGGCTCACAATATAGCTTTCTTACGTTCTTCACCCCAAGACGCTCCAGAAGCTCAGGCAGGATGATGCCGCCGACAGAGTTCACACAATCAATGGCAACGCTAAGACCGGCATTGCGGATTGCCTCAACATCTACGAGCCTCATTGCCAGAACCGCGTCAATGTGTCGACGGTTCATATCGTGATTCTCAGTGTAGCTGCCCAGATTGTCAACATCCGCATAGTTGAAATCCTCGGACTCAGCTATAGCCAGTACCTCATTGCCATCAGCAGCGCTCAGGAACTCGCCATTGCGGTTCAGAAGCTTAAGCGCATTCCAGTGACGCGGGTTATGGCTTGCCGTAAGTATCAGACCTCCATCGGCCTTGAGCCACGTAACAGCAAGCTCCGTAGTAGGTGTGGATGCCAGGCCGATGTCAATCACATCAATACCCATTCCCATCAGCGTGCCGCATACAACGTTCCGCACCATCTGTCCGGAAATGCGCGCGTCACGACCTACAACAACGGTACGTGCGGCAGGGTTCTCTCTCTTCAGCCATGTTGAATAGGCTGATACAAACTTCACAATATCCAATGGTGTCAGGCCATTCCCTGCCGGACCTCCTATCTCTCCGCGTATTCCGGAGATTGATTTAATCATTGCCATTTTTGTGACATTAAAGTAATTTCATAATAACAGGCGAACACTGACTGCATTGCAGATGAGTTGCCTTTGTCATGCGGTACAATCAGCCTTACCTTGGCCGATGGAGAGCCATTATAGAAACCAGGTCTGATATATGGCATCGGCACCAGCCATCCGGCAGGCACTGAGTTACCGTATGCGCGGCTCATTACTCCCTGTGTGAAAGTAGCGGAATATGTATCGCTTACCCGACTGCAGGACATCACATCGGGATCTGTACCAAAAAGATTGGTGGTCAGAGTGTCGGCATTGGCTATGTCAAACTCCATAAAGCGGCAGTTATACAGCTTCTTCTCACCTGCAAGCAGGGGTTTTCCCGTGCCACGGCGCACTATCTGCATATATACGCCACTCTCTGGAAACAGTACGAACTCATTTTTCTTGAAATCCGGACCGGACTCAGGATTATTGGTCACCGTATCCTTGAGAAACTCATCGAGGGTAATGACGGTTATATCGTTGGCTTTGATAAAATTATCAATATTCTCACGTTCCCTGGCTTTCTGCTCAGCGTATGTCACAGTATCCCTACAAGCGGAAAAGACAGTAACGGCCATCAAAGTAACCAGGAAAAAGCCCAGACTCTTTTTCATATACAAATATATTAATTATCAAACAATCTCATTATACAGCCCTCTTTTATTGAGCGCCATTCATCCACTGCTTTATAAAAAGCCTCAACACAATCATCCATGGATCCCTCAAACTCTCCTCCGGAGGCATTGGCGTGACCGCCCCCGTGAAAAAAATCCGATGCGAATCTGTTGCAAGGCACATCACCCACAGACCTGAGCGAAAGCTTGATGACTCCACGTGCCTTATCCTCACGCAGGAACGCGGAGAACAGCACACCAGACATCTGCAGAGGCAGGTTGACAAAGCCCTCGGTATCGCCCTTGCAACTATGAAAGCGTTCAAGCTCATCAGCAGTAAGAGTAATCAGAGCTATGCGGGTACCTTTGAGCAGGATCATTTTCTCAGCCAGAACATAGCCTGTCATTCTAAGACGGTTCTCTGTGTAGTTATGATAAATCCTCCGGTATAGCGCATCCTTGTCCACACCTTTGTCAATCAACTGGCTTAGCGCGAAAAAGAACTGTGAGTCATTGCTGTTGTACGTGAAGCCACCGGTATCGGTCATCATCCCGGCACAGATACACTCAGCCATCAGAGAATTGATATTGCCCCACTCTCCCAGCGCACATAGGAAATGAAAAACAATCTCTGATGTGGAGGAAGCTCTGGGACGTGATAGTACCACATCACAGAACGGTCCCGGATAAGGATGATGGTCAAGCATTATTTTTTTCGCCTTGGAATAAAGCAAATGAGTGGCCATATCGCCAACACGACCTATCGCATTGTAATCAAGGCAGCATATCACATCGGCCTTGTCCAGAAGAGAGTTCACTCTATCCGGGTCCTTGTCAAACGATATAATGCTGTCCGACCCTGGCAGGCACATAAGGAACTCAGGCGGCATATCAGGAAGCGCCACAACTGCATTCTTGCCCTTGGAACGCAGGAACAAAGCCAAAGCCAGTGAGGAGCCTACCGCATCACCATCCGGAGATACGTGAGCAGTCACAACAAAATTGTCCGCCCAATCCATCCACACCCGGAACTGAGACACTTCCTCAACACTGAAAAAATTATCCAACATACTATCTGGCTTTTCCGATAATGCAAAAGTAGTGCTTTTGTAGAGAAAAAACAAGACAACTATACATCAGTTGAGAATGATTCATATAGATTGTAAGCATTTATTACAAGCGCAAAAGACAATCACCACCATACTGTCCAAAAGACCAATTTAACTTCTCTAGTTGGGTAGCAAAAATTGTCCAACTGGTCAGCAAAAACCGCCTGATTGGAAAAGCATACGGATGCTAGCCTTCAAGAACAAATAATGTACATATTTTTCCAGAAAGCACCTTAACACCTTACCACCTTAACGCCTTACTTCATTCGGCTTGCAGTGAATCAGGAGTGAACAAACAGGGACAGGTACCGGTGATTCTGTGAATCGATTCACTTTCCATCCCTATTAGTATACTATTCAATGATAATTATATAGTAATATGAATACGCGCGCGCGAAATGAAGATTATTAATGGTAATGCAGGTCTATACTTGAAAACACAGAATACCTTACCGAGGTAAGGCGGTAAGGTGGTAAGGTCATAGCATATAAGCGAGCACGGCAATACCTATGGCAGCCACCAGCAGATGCGGTTTGCGACGCGAGATATAAATATACAGCAGGAAAATGACAGCATAGACAACCATTACAGACAATGGCGTTCCGACATTGGTCTTCACACTGGAGTATGGCATACTTACAATATGCTCCAGACAGGAATCCATAGTACTTACAAGGAATGACAGAAAACTTACCAGAAGGGAACGCGCCACAGGAATCCATGAGACCGCCAAGAGCGCCATTGTCAGACATACTGTAGCAAACATCATTGGTATGACCAACAGATTTGTAATTAAAAAATATGAGGAAAACGACGAGAAATGGTACATCACTGCCGGAGCCGTGCCAATCTGGGCTGCTATGGACACAGTGATAATGTCGCGGAAATAGCAAAGTACCATGCCAGAGGGTTGCCACAGTCTTGACAACATCGGTTGGAACAGCAGGATGAAGAACACTGCAAGAAACGAGAGTTGGAAGCCCACATCATAGGCAGACGAGGGCGAGGCAAGCACAATGATGATTGCCGCCATGGCAAGGCTGTTGACAGACGAGCTCTCGCGGCCTGAGCACCGGCAGAGAGCCATCAGCGAGAACATAATGAGCGAGCGGGTTATTGAGACGGGCATCCCAATCATATAAGCGTAGCACCATAGGATGAGGATAACGGTTCCCTCCTTGAGCCACCTGCGCCACGACACGTTCATAAACGCTGGGAAAAGGAACGACAGAAACATGTACATAATACCCACGTGGAGGCCAGAGACAGCAAGCACGTGACTGGCGCCAGAGGCAGAATAAGTCTGGCGGATATCATCGTCCAGCAGTTCTTTGTTGCCAAGAGACACAGCGGACACAACGGCCAGTGTCTCACCTTGAAGTCCCCACTCCACGTATTTATCCAGCAAGAAACTGCGCAGCGCCAGTCTTCTGTAACGCAATGAGGTTCCTGTCTTGGAACCTATGGCCCGCCAATGCAGGGAATCAACCCACAATGTTCCGCTCACGCCTTTCCGGTAGAGGTACGCAGCGTAGTCAAAGTCCAGACCTTCATTATCCGGCGATTTCACAAGGCCATTGAACATCATCACATCGCCCGGCTCAACCATAGCCGAAGCAGATGTCTTCGGCACATAGAGCCAGACTTTGAGGCCTTCACCATTGTCAGTGTCCATCAAGCGCAATGGTATCAGGCGGCTTCTTGCCTTGTCGGCGGGCTGATCATATACAACAGCCTTGTATATGAGCCTCCTCTCTGGCCACTCTACCTCAACACTGCCGCGCTCATAAGACGAAAGGACAAATCCTGTTGATAAGAAAAAGCAGAATATCAGAGGGCCATAGAGTCTATGCGGTCCATAATCGGAAACTATACACGGAAGCAGTGGCAGCGCGGAAGCGCACAGCAAGGTCAGCGCACACCACACAGACAAGCCGGAGTCACCGACGACACCGGACAAGACTACCCCCGCAATCAGCGGGATAACCAGCCGCAAGGCCGGACAGGATGTCAGATAATGCAATTCATCTAAAGCGATTTAAGCCTTCGTATAGTCTCCTCTGGATTAACTGACGCGAAGACTGTGTTTCCTGATACCAATACATCGACGCCTGCATCGACCAGACGTCTTCCTGTCTCAAAATTGACACCCCCATCTACTTCTATCAAGGTATTAAGTCCGCGACTGTCTATCATACTCCTTAGCCGCGCAATCTTCTCAAGGGAGTGCTCTATGAATTTCTGCCCGCCGAAACCGGGATTGACGGTCATCAGCAGTACCATATCGATGTCTTCAATGATATCCTCCAGTACTGATACCGGAGTTGACGGATTGAGCGTGACAGCAGCCCTCATACCGTGTTCCTTTATTTCCTGAACAGTGCGGTGGAGATGCGTGCAGGCCTCATAGTGAACATTCAGCGAATACACGCCCAAAGCCTGGAAACGCTCTATGAACTTATCTGGGTTGACAATCATAAGATGCACATCCAACGGCTTGCGGCACAATGCTGCCACAGACTTCAGGACAGGAAAGCCGAACGAGATGTTCGGAACAAACACACCATCCATAATGTCCAGATGAAGCCAGTCAGCCTCACTACGGTTAATCATCTCCAAATCCCTGTCCAGATGTCCGAAATCGGCGGACAACAACGAGGGAGCAACAATAACGCTCATCTGATTATTTTATGTGAAAGTCAATGAAAAAATAAATGCTCAGGCCTCAACAGTATTCAGCCCGGAAGCAAGGTTCCTCAGAAACCGCAAAGTACTCTCTTTAGGAGTACCGTAATTACCAGCAGCGAGAGCTGCCTTGACAATACTTTTTAAATAGTCGGAAGAAGTAGAGTTTTTATTCATAGGCCAATCTTTTCAGTCTTCGTATTTAAGAACGCAAACTTAAAAAGATTAGTATGAGAAACTATGAAAAAAACGATTTTTTCTTTGAAATCAACTTTTCGGATATCAATCAAGAGACAGAATTATGTTTTTCTCAGCGGCAATACGGCGCATATTGATAAGCGCGTAACGCATACGGCCAAGGGCTGTGTTGATGGAGACTCCGGTTATCTCTGATATTTCCTTAAAACTCAGATCCTGATAGAATCGCATAAAGACAACCTCTCTCTGACTTTCCGGCAACATATTCAACAGTCTTCGCACATCGCCAAGGATCTGCTCGCTCACAATCTTGTCCTCAATATTCTGCTCACACAGGCTGGCATTATTCAGCAGGTCTGTCTCTGAGCCGTCGTTCGATGTCGTATTCTCGTTTCTGTCCTGACGGAAGTAATCAATAATAAGGTTATGAGCTATTCTGGTGAGCCAGGCTCCGAATTTTCCCGTGCTGGTGTAGCCACCCTTACGCAGAGTGGTAATTGCTTTTACGAAGGTATCTTGAAAGATATCCTCAGCAACATCCCTATTCCGTACAATAAAGCTGATGTACGAGAAAAGCTTTTCCTTATATCTGTCTAGGAGCACATCGAATGCACCACTGTTACCTTCTGAATAAAGACCGACAAGCTCATCGTCAGTCATTGAATTCATATTATTCATTACTTTCAAAAAGAAATTATCCGAGTAATGATCAGTCTATAGGCATTCGTTTTTATATGTGAATAAATGTTATATGCGGTGCAAAGTACGTTATTATTTTGATTATGTGCAAACATTTCACTGAAAATCAGCAAAAATCACTCAAAAACAATGTCTGATGATGCATTAAGACCGCACAAAAGAGCAGCTACAGGCATCCTTTTCTTGCCAGCCATTTGCACATCGAGCAGTCTGACCACACAACCGTCACCGGCAACTACATCCATATATGAGCGTCCGTCTGTAAGAACCGTACCGCAAGGAGCCGACTCGTGTGATTTCCTTGTCTCGGCTTTAAATATCTTGAAATCAACCACCCTGTCATCATCCAGCCTCAGACGGGACCACGCTCCAGGATAAGGCGACAAACCGCGAATAAAGTTCCAGATTGCCACAGAGTCACGATGCCAGTCAATACGGCAAGTCTCTTTGAATATCTTAGGAGCGGGAAGCATCTCCTCCGTAGCCAGTTCAGGCTGCGGTCGTGAGCTTACCGTACCGGATATGATTGCATCGGCGGTAGTAATCAGTAAATCCGCACCTGACACCATCAGCTTGTCGTGAATGCTGCCGGCATCGTCATCCTCAAGAATCGGAATAGTTATCTGATCAATAATATCACCCGTGTCAATCTCATGCTGAAGGAAGAATGTCGTAGCGCCTGTCACACGGTCACCATTAATGACAGCCCAGTTGATTGGTGCGGCACCGCGATATTTGGGAAGCAGTGAGGCGTGAAGATTGAATGTTCCCATTGGCGGCATTGACCATACAACCTCGGGAAGCATCCTAAAAGCCACTACGATCTGCAAATCCGCACGTAAGTCGCGGAGTTGCGCAAGAAAGGATTCATCCTTAAGCCTCTCAGGCTGAAGAACCGGAATGCCACACGACTGGGCGAGCTGTTTTACCGGACTTGGCTGCAGTATGCTGCCGTGACGGCCTATCGGCTTGTCAGCCACAGTGACCACTCCTACCACGTTGAAGCCTTCCTCAACCAGCCTGCGCAAAGAATACTCCGCGAATTCAGGAGTACCCATAAACACTATTCTTACAGATTTTCTATCCATTTCTATTCTTCAGACAATTCTATCAACACGTTTCTATACGCGCTGAATATTTTCGATTTTGAGACAAAGCCGATGTAAAGTCCATCCTCATCCTCTACAGGAAGGTTCCAGGCCTCAGTCTCATCAAACTTACGCATCACTACGTCCATAGGATCATTTATCGACAGGCGCGCTCTTGGGGACTCCATAAACCGCTCCACGTGAAAACGCCGGTATAGTTCCTGACGGAACATAATATTGCGGATGGAGTCCATATTCACCACACCAATCAACCTGCCTCCATCATCGAGCACAGGAAACAGATTGCGTCTTGATTTGGAAATAACGCCTACAAGCTGACCCAGATCCATATCCGATGTAAGAGGAATAAAATCTTTCTCCACCACATTCTCTGTGCGCATAAGAAGAAGGACTGACTGGTCTTTATGATGAGTCATCAATTCTCCTTTCTGCGCCAGTCGCATCGAGTAGATGCTGTGAGGCTGAAACAATCTGATGGTAAGATATGACAAAATGGATACCATCATCAGAGGCAGGAACATAGAGTATCCTCCTGTGAGCTCCGCAATGAGGAATATGCCAGTGAGAGGAGCGTGCATCACACCGGACATCAGGCCTGCCATACCGAAAAGCGCGAAGTTCTGGGTAGAAATCGGCACTCCCGGGAAGAAATACCTCAAAACCTCGGCAAAGACGAAACCTGCAATGCAGCCCAGAAACAGACTAGGTGCGAATATACCGCCGCAACCGCCTCCTGCGTTTGTAGCGGTTGAGGCAAAGACTTTTGTGAGCAAGACAAGCAGCAGATACGCTATCAGCATATTGGAGTGTCCGTCGAACAAGGTGCCATCCAGCATGACCGATGCTAATGCCGCACGCCCGCTTCCACCGTCAAGCAACAACTCTATGGTATCGTAGCCCTCACCATACAGCGATGGAAAGAGGAATATCAGAAGGCTCAGCATCAAAGCGCCAATCACGAAACGGGTGTATTGGTTACGCACCTTGCCGAAAAGTCTTTCCACACTATACATTGTCTGCGAGAAATAGAGCGATACCAGGCCACAGAATACTCCCAGCATAAGCACATAGGGAATTCGTTCCAGCGTAAACTCATCGGCTATCACGAAATGGAACATGGAATCAGTGCCAGTCACTATATAGGAAAGCGTGGCGGCTGTGACTGACGAGAGCAAGAGAGGCAGCAGCGACCCCATACTAAGGTCAAGCATCAGCACCTCAAGCACAAACACCAGGCCTGCGATAGGTGCCTTGAAGATTCCAGCGATTGCACCCGCTGAGCCACAGCCTATCATCAGCATAAGAGTCTTGTGCTCCATTTTGAAGAGACGTCCTATATTCGAGCCTATGGCCGAGCCTGTAAGCACAATAGGAGACTCAGCTCCTACGGATCCTCCCATTCCGATTGTGATGGCACTTGCGGCAAGAGATGACCACATATTATGAGGCTTTATCCTGCCATTACGGCGAGACAAGGCATACAGTATCTTTGTGACTCCGTGACCGATGTCATCGCGAACGACATATCGTATAAACAGCCCGGAAAGAAAAATGCCTAAGACAGGGCAGACAAGAAAAAGCCAATTGTGCCCCTGTATTAGCGCATTGTCGTTGACAGCATCGTGAATAAGCTCAATCAGGAGTTTCAACAATATGGCAGCCAATGCCGTCAATACTCCAACGACGAGGCTTAGAAGCAGTATGAACTGTCTCTCACTGATATGTTTCTGACGCCAGGCGGCAAACCTGTCTGTCCACGACGCTTCACTTTTTACAATCGCCATACTACTCTCTGATTACCTTAACAAGACCACCCTCACCTAATTTGACTATGCTGGATGGCTTTGCCTTGGAAGTATCATCACGGCGATACTCCACCACATAGTCAACCGCATCGAGTATCTCTTTGGAAATCTCACAAAAGTTTGCTGGAGACGCCTCACCACTTACATTTGCCGACGTGGAGACAATAGCTCCCCGCATACGCGCGCACAAATCACGCGAGAAAATCTCTTTTGTAATCCTGATGCCGACGCTTCCGTCTTCTGCTATCAACTGTGGCGCAAGATTCCTGGCTCCGTCATATATGATGGTAAGAGGTTTCTCCGACATATCCATCAAGTCGTATGCCAGATCCGGGACCTTCTCCACATAAAAACTCAGTTTGGCATCGTTATCCAGCAGTACCAACATAGACTTGCTGTCGCTTCTGTGCTTTATCTCAAAAATCCGCCTTACGGCATCAGCACAACACGCATCACACCCGAGTCCCCATATCGTGTCTGTGGGATAAAGAATCACCCCACCCTCGCGCATTACCTTGCACGCCTGGTCTAAATCCTCTTTTCTGTATGGAGTCATATCAGAACTCACTTGTAAAATGGAACTTGATATTCTTGAAGTCAATCTGTGCCATCTGGAGCACGTATGAGCTGTCAGCCAGGAACACGTCACGACCATCCTTGTCAACTGCCATAAACTGATACTTGCGTTTCTTGAATGCGTCCAGCTCAGCAGCATCATCGCTCTCTATCCAACAAGCTTTATAAAGGCTTACCGGCTCCCACTTGCACGAAGCGTTGTACTCATGCTGCAGACGGTACTCGATAACCTCAAACTGAAGCTGGCCTACGGTTCCTATGAGCTTGCGGCCGTTGAACGTATTGGTGAACATCTGGGCAACGCCCTCGCCCATCAGCTGGTCCAGACCTTTGGCAAGCTGTTTTGACTTCATCGGATCAGCGTTGTCTATATATTTGAACAACTCTGGTGAGAAACTTGGAAGCCCCTTGAAATGCAATTGCTCGCCTTCGGTCAAAGTATCGCCTATTTTGAAATTTCCTGTATCCGGAAGGCCGATGATGTCACCCGGCCAGGCCTCGTCAATAGTACTCTTTCTCTGCGCCATAAACTGAGTAGGCGCAGAAAAGCGAAGTGTCTTGTCAAGGCGGATGTGACGATATGGCTCATTTCTTCTGAAGCGCCCTGAGCAAACCTTGCAGAATGCCACTGATGAACGATGGTTAGGGTCAATGTTCGCGGTAATTTTGAACACAAATCCTGTAAATCTCTCCTCTTCCGGACTGACGGTACGTTCCTCGGCCACAACAGGACGCGGCGACGGAGCAATCTCCACAAAGCAGTCAAGAAGCTCGCGCACTCCGAAATTATTCAATGCTGATCCAAAGAATACGGGTGCCAGCTTGCCCTCCAGATATGCCTGACGGTCAAACGGCTCATATACACCCGAGATAAGCTCAAGGTCTGAACGAAGTTTTCTGGCGTTGGCATCGCCTATATGAGACTCCAGCTCCGGGCTGTTCACATCAACCTCAACCTTCTCAGTCACAGTCTGCTTGCTTGGAGTATATAAATCAAGCTTTTCCTCGTAGATGTTATACACGCCTCTGAAGCGGGGGCCTTTCTCAATTGGCCAGCTGAGCGGACGGACCTGAATCTGAAGTTCCTCCTCCAGCTCATCCAGAAGATCGAACGGATCATTTCCCTCACGGTCAAGCTTGTTCACGAAGACAATCACCGGCGTATTTCTCATACGGCAAACCGTCATCAGTCTGCGTGTCTGAAGCTCAACGCCCTTGGCACTGTCTATCACAATGATGACGCTGTCAACGGCGGTAAGCGTACGGAACGTATCCTCTGCGAAATCCTGATGGCCAGGGGTATCCAGTATATTGACCTTATATCCATTGTAATCGAACTCCATGACAGATGTGGTTACAGAGATGCCACGTTGCTTCTCTATATCCATCCAGTCCGAGGTTGCGGTCTTACGTATTTTATTCGACTTTACTGCTCCAGCCACCTGTATCTGACCTCCGAACAGCAATAATTTCTCAGTAAGCGTGGTCTTTCCGGCATCCGGATGAGACACAATCGCAAATGTTCTTCTTCTCTCTATTTCCTCATTCATAACTTATCATCACTCCTCGTGATCCAAATCCAGCTCACCATTGAGCTCCAAAGTGTAATACGCAGCCAGACGTGCCAGCAATGCCGACACACGCGATGCGCCGTCGGCAGTACCGGCAGATATCTCACGTCCCTGAAGGCGAAGCATCCACACGCCATACATCATCTCAAAACAGCTCTCCAGCTCACTCTTGTCCAAATCATCAGATTTGGCGCGGTACGATACAATGACCGGAAGAGCGCTGTAATAAACCTGTTTGTATTCCTGGCAGCCGTCACTCTCCATAATACGGCCGTGCAGATCGGCAAGCAGTAGCAGAACATTATTGTTTATCTGCAGATGTCCGTGATTGCGCACCCCTTCCATTGTCATCATATCAATCAGCTCACCATACCATCTGGCTATGGAGACTCTTATTGTCTCATCATCATTACCGGCAGCAGCTATGGACACCAGTCGGTCCACGTCAAAATCATTGGCGCGAATCAGGTCCTCAACCTGCCACATATAAAGCAGATACTCCGCAATATTACTCTTTCTTAATTCGTTAGCTACAAGCATACCTTGTTATTTTACAAGCGTAAATATCAACCACACGACAGCGGCTGTTATCAGCACGCCCCCAAGAATCCTGTTAATTACCCAAATGCCCCTCAAATCAAAACGATTTCTCAGTTTGTCAATAAGGAAAGTGATGAAGAGCCACCATGACACATCGCCACACGCCACAGAGATATAACCTATGGCCTTTATCCAGCCACACAACTCACTCAATGCTATATGGAAATACGCAAACAGGGAGATGTATATGACGATTACCATAGGATTGACTATAGCCACCAGAAAACCTGAGAAAAAAGCGTATGGCAACGATGGGGTCTTCTCCTGAGGAGTCCGGAGCTTTTTCAACGGATTGTTCCTGACAGTGAATACTCCAAATGCGAGCAAAAGCGCGCACCCTATAAGGCTGCACACACGCGAGGTCCCTTGATTACTGATTACGTCTAGAAGGAACGACAGGCCTATCGACGAGCAGACAATATAAACCAGATCACTCATTGAGATGCCGAGCCCTGTGAGAAGCCCGTACCGACGCCCCTTGTCAAGTGTTCTCTCTATGACAAGTACTCCGGAAGGGCCCGTAGGCGCTGCAGCCAGGAATCCGACTGCGAGTCCTTTCAGTATTACCGGAGCCACGCTCTGTACACCCGACAGTGATTCAATCATAAAAATCTATTATATCAGTCAATTATATCGCCCAATGCGAATTTCAAGCCAAACATCACACTGGCAGAGGAAGCGGAAACCGGAATGCCATCCTTGCTGAGCCTCGCCCTCACGCCATCACTGCCAATGAAGAGACTCACGACCTTTGGATGGAAATCAAGAACCCAGCCAAGGTCTGTGCCGAATGTAGAGAAAGCCACATTCAGTGAGGCGTCAAACCACCTGGCTGGAGCGATGTTGACAGACGTACGTGATTCAAGGCAACTCAGTAATCCTGTCCTGAAAGTAAGAAGCTCGCCCGCGCTTATCCAATCTACCCAAGGCAGCCTATACTGCACTCCTAATCTGAATGTCGCAGACGGGCCGCCGTTGTACGACTCAAAATTCTTCTCTGTCAGATTGATCATTGACTTAACGTCCTCGCCAAGCTGATCAGCCTGTTTGTCAAGATCCTCGTCACCTGAGACATCGTGAAAGCCTTTGAAAACGACCTCATTCTTTCCGTCATTGGCCAATGTCACGCCTTTGTTCCAGTTTAAATAACCAAGGTCAGTAATTGCCGCAGACACGCTGAGCCCCTCTACCACATCAGATAAATCATATACGGCGCCAAAATCAAGAGCCAGTCCGAAGCCGCTGAGTCCTTTGTACCTGTACGAAATGCTATCAAGGTTCGCGGTGCCGTCATCATTTCCGGCTATTTCCAGACCGGACATGCCAATGTGAGCCTTGGCATCCATCATCAAGCGCCATTCACTGGAATTGATATTGGCATCAATGCGGTTGATGGAAACATCACCGCCTGCCATTCCAAGAAGGAAATGCACCTTGGCGCCAAGCTTGAGATTGTCCAGAACATTTCTACTATAACCCAAGCCAAGGTCTGCATATGCAAGGGACTTTACTCTGGCATTCCCAGCCATATAATGACCGTCTGACAATCCGGACTTCATCATTGCGAATAAGCTCTTCGGCACAGAGACATCCTCATAGCTCTTCAGGCTGAGGCCCACGTTACCATAGCCTCCAAATGCCCGGAATCCGGCAGAGGCCACATCAATGGCTACGCTGGAACGCAACTTGGATACATCAGGAAGAGCATTCAGGAAAGTAGCCTTGCTCACATCACCACTCATAAAGGTTGTCAGTTTACCCGGATAACTGGTGGAATTGTAAATGAAGGCTGACGCTCCCACATTGGAGCTCACGCTCATGCCTGTGCCACCGATTACAGGCAAGGAGAAATATGCGCGTTCCGGCGAGAATGCCGGATTCAGGTCCTGCCTTGTATATGAGCCTGACAGGAAATATGCGCTGCTCAGACTTTGTGCCGATGAAGTTCCGGCAAGTACCATAACAGTTACAAAGGCAACACATCTAAATCTGTTCATGCTTGTTCTCATACTTTCCACAATCATTTATCCGACAAATCAAGATTAACGTCACCAAGCCTCAATAAGGCATTCTTTATCTCTATGTATCCGTTACTTCTTAATGAGGTTCCGTTTCCACCCTCACCTATTATGCGCAACTGGATATTCTCCATAGCAGACAAATTCCCGTTCGCGGTATTTGCCTTTATAGTAACCTTCTGTTTCCTGGGATTGCCTGGAGAGCCTGCTGCTATCCTGATATCCGAGAAAGAGATAACTGAGGACAAATCCTTTCCATCTATGTCCAGAGGAACCATTGTCATATTCAAATCAACCGGAATAGTATTGATGATGTCGGCAGAGAACTCAACAACGGCAGATATCACTTCATCACGTATATCACGGAAATCATCGCCGGCATCCTCAGTTCTGGTATATGAGAGTCTCAAGTCATCGAACGTGAGAGGAGCCGAAAACTCATACCCTCCAGACACTGTCATTGTCTTGCCAAACTCCACGTAATGAAGCCCGTCAGCCCCTGTGGCGGAGGTATCGGCCACAGCGTTGAGTGAAATTGAGAGTTTGTCCGGGACAGTAGAGATCAAATCCGGTAATCTGCTTGCCCTCACCTGGATTGTATTTCTGTCTGACGGACCGGTAACAAGATTATTCCGGACATATACTTTTGTCTGTCTGGTCTCACCAACAGATGCGGCCGGTATTCTGAAGGCCCCGTCATCGGGAGTGACATCCTGTGCTATTATGTTTCCGTCTGAATCCTTAGAGTCCATAGAGAAGGATACCATCAGAGGCACTGTCACGTCTGAATTCAGATTTACGGCAATCTCAACCTGCCGCAGACTGAATTTATTCTCCTTTGATGTCAGGAAACTCAGGTCTTCATTAAGTCTCATCTGAAATTCTTTGTTGATCTCAGAGATGGAAGGGAAAACTTTACCGATAAAATAAGCCGCACGAGTAGGAGTCAAGGATGCGGATATTGATATGGAGGCACCGTTAAAATCAGAAAGCCTCACATTGTAGCCGGAAGCTGTGACATTACCGCTGTATGACACATTACCTTTCCACGCAATGCTGTTTCCCGCATCTGTTGAGGCACTTCTGAGAGGATTCTCAAAATGCAAAGCCGATACCCTCAAGCCGTCAATAGTGAATTGTCCGCCTTTCTCAGCCAGTTCGGCGCGTGTGACAAGGCCATTTATACTAAGGGTATTCCCATTCAGACTTAATCTGCTGTCATTACCAACCAAAGAGAGCACCAGGTCCTCAGGGAAGACAAAATCAAGATTGTCTATCTCAAGAACAGACACGGATTCAGGAATACCTTCAAACAAAAGTCCGATCTCAAGTTCTGAGGCAGTCCCGAAACCAAGCTCGCGGACCTCAATAACCGATTCGTCAATAGTGTTGTCAATGTTGAACACGGCAGACTGTCCGATAGAGGTCTTAAAGGCACAAGCCCCCTTGACAATTACATCCGGAACTGAGAGAGAATCAAATTCAAGAGATTTCCTCTCAAACTGAGGATTTACAAAAGTAATGTCAAGCGGAGCGACACTAACCTTGGCATCATCGAACACACCACTCTTTTCAATGCCATATATGCTGTCTGAAAGAATCTTGACAACAGCGTCAGGATCAGACTTGTCAATGACCATAAGCGAATCCAGCCTGACACGGCCCATATCACCTAAAGGGAAAGAGATAAAGCCGTCAGAAGCCAGCCGGATATCCATACTGATTTCCCTGGAGAAATCCAAATCATTGTCCCGTGATATGCAAGACGCAAGACACCCGATGGCAAATATCAACACAGGCACTGATAAGTTCCGCTTCACCATAATTAGGAGAATAATTATAATATTACGATATTGAATTGCGAATATACAACATAATTGGAATATGCCGAAATAAAGCAGGCATTTACTTAGCAGGGCCACTATCGGAAAAGCTCTGTCCGGACAAGCACAAACGCATCGTAGATTTTATAATATGCGCGGAAATCGCATGGGGCCATCCCGTCTGCCAGATAAAGATCCATCATGCCGTCAGGCTGCGGATTGAAGTCACGCACTATCAGCGATTCTCTAAAATCTGCGGCACGCCTGCCTGCCACCTTGTACACACATTCCTTTGCAGACCAACAGAGTGTGGCATAATCCTCACCTTTACAACTGGCATTTTCCTTGCAAAAACGATGGAAGAGTCCCAGGGCTCTTGGAGAGCGTGTCTCAACGTCAACGCCGAGAGGACACTTGCGGCCCAGATATACGGCTACATATCCATCGGTATGCGAGATGCTCATATATGACCCATCATCCAGAGATGGAGTTCCTTCAGCGCTGTAAACAATTTTACAGCAAACAGAGCTGTTATCCAGTTTCAGCATCGTAGCCAGCAAGGCACGTACCGCAGCCTTCTCAAGCAACCTCTTTCCTGGATGTACGGATTCAAGGTCAATGCACAGGGAAGGACCTGCAATCTCCATCAGCACCTTCACCGGCTCATCCACCTTCCATACTCCCAAGTTACCGCACGGGGTTGATATGACATCAAATAATGGCATTCGGGTTATTTGTAACGAATTTGGCGGTTGCCAATAGAAAAGCCTAAAAGCAGCCGCCAAAAACATTTATTCTACATTCTGAATCAGAAAGGCATTCCCTCTGTGCCGGACGGCACAGGCTCTACGCCATTTTGCGACTGATCTGCCGCAGTCTGAGAAACCGGCTTTGCGACATTGCGGGGAGTCAGCATCTCAAAGTTGTCAACATGGACCTCGGTCACATATCGCTTTACGCCATTCTGATCATCGTAAGAATGAGAGCGAAGGCTTCCCTCCACGTAGAGCTTGTCACCTTTGTGTACGTATTTTTCAATAACTTCGGCCAATTTGCCCCATACTACGACATTGTGCCATTCTGTTCTCTCCGGCACTTGAGTGCCATTCTGCAATGTGTATGCCCTGTCCGTTGTAGCTAAAGTGAAATTTGCCACACACTGACCATTGTCGCGATAGCGTACATCCGGATCACGGCCCACATTGCCAATCAACATAACTTTGTTTAAAGACATAATAGTGGTATTAATAAGTGATTACGACCGCAAAACTAGCATAAAAAAACGATCAAGGCTCCACCAGACCAGTTTTTTTTAAAATGTTAAACTCGCAATGCATTTTCATCGTTTTTTTTTGCATTATACACTTATTCATATTATATTTGCACCCCGAAATCAAAACTACTAATAAATAACTAAAAAATACAAGATTATGACTAAAGCAGAAGTTGTAAGCGAGATTGCTAAGAGAACTGGTTTGGATAAAGCCGACACGTTGGCTTGTGTTGAAGGATTTATGGCAGTCATCAAGGAGTCATTGGAGAATGGTGAGGCTGTTTATCTTCGCGGTTTCGGTACTTTCAACATCAAGACAAGAGCTGCCAAGGCTGCACGTGACATTCTCAAGAACACAACCATTACTGTTCCAGAGCACAACATCCCGTCATTCAAGCCGGCAAAGACTTTTGCTATTTCTGTAAGAAAGACAAAGAAGTAATCAACATAATATTTCCAACTAAAGATTTTTAACTATGCCAAGCGGAAAGAAGAAAAAAAGACATAAGATGTCTACGCACAAGCGCAAAAAAAGACTGAGAAAGAACAGACATAAGAGCAAATAATCAGTCTGCTTGGAACCGAATCAAAAAACAAACTTGCCAGCAATACTGGAGAATCAAGTTTGTTTTTTGTTTTAATGTAACCACAAGCCTATGATCAGCGAACTATTTGTAGATGTACAGCCAAACGATATCTCCATAGCCATCTCCGAGGATGGGAATCTGGTGGAGTATCAGAAGGAGAGCCTTGAGATGGCATTCTCCGTAGGGAACATTTACCTGGGCAGAGTAAAGAAACTCATGCCCGGATTGAACGCCTGTTTCGTAGATATCGGTTCAGAAAAGGAGGCATTCCTGCATTATCAGGATCTGGGAGAACAATTCACTTCCATACAGAAATACTTGAGACAGGTCACCTCCAACCGGAAAAAATTATTTCCATTCGACAAAGCTACCAAAGGCGAGCCTCTCAAGGAGGGTGGCATCTCTCAGGCATTGGAACAAGGGCAGGAGATTCTGGTTCAGATAACCAAGGAGCCAATATCGACCAAAGGTCCCAGACTAACCGGCGAGTTGTCGTTCGCAGGACGTTTTCTGGTACTCATACCATTTGGCGACAAGGTGTCGGTATCCTCAAAGATCAAGACATCAGAGGAGCGGGCAAGACTCAAGCAACTGTTGCAGAGCATCAAGCCTAAGAACTGCGGAGTCATAGTGCGCACCGTGGCGGAAGGCAAGCGCGTGGCAGAGCTCGACGCCGAGCTGTCAGTACTGGTTCACCGCTGGGAGAGTTGTATAGCCAGAGCCCAGCAATGCACCAAGGCACCCTGCCTGACCTACGAGGAGACCAGCCGCACCATAGCCTTGCTTCGCGATTTACTCAATTCATCTTACGAGGCCATCCACGTTAACGACGAGAAGACTTTTTCCGAAATAAAGGATTACGTATCCCTGATTGCTCCTGAAATCGCAGGCATCGTGAAGCTCTACAAAGGAGAGTTGCCGATTTTTGACAATTTCGCCATCACCAAACAGATTAAGTCCTCATTCGGAAGGATTGTGTCGTACAAGAGCGGAGCATACCTTATTATTGAGCATACAGAAGCCCTGCATGTGGTGGATGTAAACAGTGGACATCGCGTCAAGTCTGACAACCAGGAGGAGAATGCGCTGGAGGTAAATCTAGGTGCGGCCGATGAGTTGGCAAGGCAGTTGAGGCTACGCGATATGGGAGGCATCATCGTGGTCGATTTCATTGATATGGACAGA
The DNA here is from genome assembly GCA_937898885.1 of uncultured Bacteroidales bacterium. Classification (GTDB taxonomy): domain Bacteria; phylum Bacteroidota; class Bacteroidia; order Bacteroidales; family Bacteroidaceae; genus Colenecus. The sequence continues at coordinate 26,462 of CALDKD010000124.1, forward strand.
GCCGAGAACCGGCAGAAGCTCTACGAGCGTATGTGTTCCAATATGCAACGAGACCGTGCCAAGCACAACATTCTGCCACTCAGCAAATTCGGCCTGATGCAGATTACGCGTCAGAGAGTACGTCCTGTAATGGATGTACCTGTTGACGAGACTTGCCCCACCTGTTTCGGAAAAGGAGTGGTGAAGCCCTCAATACTGTTCACAGACCAGCTGGAGAGCAAGATAGACTGCCTCGTGAACAAAAACGAGGTAAAGAAATTCAAGCTATACGTCCACCCATACGTTGAGGCATACCTATGCAAAGGCATAATGCCAATCAAGAGAAAGTGGAAAGTAAAATACGGAATGGGAATAAAGGTTATTCCGGACCAGAGCCTGCCACTATTAACCTATAGATTTGTAGATGCGAGTGGTAAGGAAATCGATATGAAGGAAGAACAGGAGATTAAATGACGGGCCAGACCCAATGTCATCGTTACCCTAAAAGGTCGGCCTGCGGCAGCAGAGCCGGCTTTTTTTGGGCCTATGCCACCAATAGTCTTGAAGATCCATGATTACCGAACCCTGAGTTCCATTCCCACAGTAAGAGGATTATCTGAGCCGAGTCTGTTTTTACGGACAAGACAATTCATACGCACGCCATATAGCTGTGCTATTGACCACAGGCTGTCATCCGGGCCAACAGTGTGCGTCTTATAATCCTTGGCGGCCCTGCATTTCTTCTTCTCAAGATATATCACACTGCCTTCAAGAGGAATATACTTACGGTCAATCTCATTATAGCGACGAAGCCTGAGCTTTGTGGTACTGAACTCCCGGGCAATGTCTCTCAATGTCTCGTCCTCGCCAAGACGCACGTATAGCAGGCCATTCGAGAGATATGGCTGATGAGTGGTCAGCGACGGTGATGACAGAGTCTTGTCTTTGCTCAAACCGCCAGACTTGTCGAAACGGCTCAAATCATACAATTCAATGATGTTTATCAGTTTGTCAGCGTACTGTGGATTTGTGGCATATCCGGCTTTTTTCAAGCCACGGGCCCACCCTTTGTAATCCGAGGTTTTCAGATCAAATAGGAATGCGTAGCGACTGCCTGACGTCAGAAATACGGAATGGTCCTCAAACGATGCGACGGCCGAGCCGTACTTACGGAAGCACTCACCGCGTCTGTCGTCATCGTAATACATCTTGCGGCCTTCCCATGTAGAATGACACTTAATGCCGAAATGATTGTTCCCCTCAACCGCCAGCATACTGCGGCCGGCATCAGATTCCAGAATTCCCTGGGCCAGCGTTATGCTGGCCGGGATATGGTATTTTCTCATCTGCTCAACAGCGATTTTCTTATACTTGTCAATATATGTGAGATAGGCTCCGTTCCGCGTCTGCGCGCCCAGACACGCAGGAACAAGCAGGCAGGCGATAATGAATCTGATTGTACGCATTTATTCGCAATTTTCACAAATTTACATAAAATGCGCAGTACGCGGCTACAGTTGAAAGAAAAAAGTAATTTTGTGACAGAAACAATATCTCATTATGAAAGAGCTTACCATTCAGATCAAGTACCGCCAATGCGGATACGAAGAGTTGAGCGAGGATGAGCGCGCTCTTGCCAATGCCGCGAAGGAGGCCACAAAAAGCAGTTATGCGCCATACTCCAAGTTCAACGTGGGAGCCGCTGTACAGCTCTCCGACAACACAATTGTCACAGGCTGCAATCAGGAGAATGCAGCTTATCCATCCGGGCTTTGCGCAGAGCGTACTGCATTATTCCGCGCAGGAGCCGAACATCCGGAAAAGCCGGTCACAGCTCTTGCCATAGCGGCGTTCAATGAAGGGAATTTCCTTAGCAGCCCTATCACACCTTGCGGTTCATGCAGACAGGTCCTGGCTGAGACCGAGACCCGGTACGGACAACCGGTAAAGGTTATTCTGTACGGTACGGATTACTGCATCGTCATTGACGGAGGCGCCACAGACCTTCTGCCATTCTGCTTTGACGAGGAATTCCTCAAATAACATCTCTCGCACTCATACTGACACACTGTCACAAAAGCCAGTCCTTATATATGACATAAATATCGTGGCAAGGTGTTTGTTGTATATTGAGTGATTCTTAATTAAGGTATTATTTTTATAGATATGTCAAAGAAGAACAAGAAGACCTCGCAGGAGGATATCAACGAGACAGAGCAGGAACAGAGCGAAGAGAACGGGCAGCAGGAAAACCCGGCAAAGGAAGAAGCAACGGCAGAAGAGAAAGCCGAACCTACAATTGAGGAACAGCTTGCAGCAAGTGAGGAGAAGATTTCCCTGCTGGTTGACCAGAACCTGCGTCAGATGGCAGAGTTCGACAACTACCGCAAGCGCACGATGAAAGAGAAAGCCGAGCTTATCAAGAGTGCATCCGCAGATATTCTCACAAAGATCCTGCCGATAATCGATGATCTGGAGCGTGCCATCGCCAACAATGCCAAGAGCGATGACATCGATGCCATCAAGGAGGGATTTCAACTGATATACAACAAGCTGATGCATACGCTCGAAGGCGAGGGTTTGAAGAAAATACCTGCCAAAGGTGAGAAATTCGACACTGACTACCACGAGGCAATCGCAATTATTCCAGCTACGGAGGACAACGTCAAGGACACAATCATTGATTGCACCCGCGATGGCTATATGCTGAACGATAAAGTGCTCAGGACATCGCAGGTTGTTGTGGCTAACTAAATAACCTGAAAACGACAATGGCAAAGAGAGATTATTACGAAGTGCTTGGCGTGGAGAAGAGCGCCACGGCCGATGAGATAAAGAAAGCTTACCGCAAGAAAGCCATCCAGTATCATCCCGACAAGAATCCAGGTGATAAAGACGCCGAGGAGAAATTCAAAGAGGCTGCCGAGGCATACGGTGTACTGAGCGACCCTGACAAGCGTGCCAAATATGACCAGTTCGGTTTTGACGGACTGAGCGGTGCCAGCGGATTCGGCGGAGGCGGATTCTCCGGCCAGGGAATGTCTATGGATGATATCTTCTCAATGTTCGGTGACATATTCGGCGGAGGCGGATTCGGAGGCTTCAGCGGTTTCGGCGGAGGAGCACGCTCCTCACGCACAGGCGAGCGCAAGTTCAAAGGCTCGGATGTTCGCATCAGAGTCAGGCTCACACTTGAGGAAATCAGCACGGGAGTCACTAAAAAATTCAAGGTCAAGAAGCAAGTTCCCTGTACACATTGTAACGGCACGGGGGCCGAGAACGGAGCGGCAAGTCAGATTTGTCCGGACTGTCACGGAACAGGTACGATAACACGCACCCAGAACAGCTTCTTCGGAATGATGCAGACTCAGAGCGTGTGTCCGAGATGCGGCGGTGAGGGCCATATAATCAAGGACAAATGCCGTTTCTGCAATGGCGAGGGAACCGTAGCCGGAGAAGAGATTGTAGAGGTTACCATTCCTGCAGGTGTGGCAGACGGAATGCAGCTCTCAGTAAGCGGCAAGGGCAATGCCGGACGTCACAACGGATACTCCGGCAGCCTGCTCATACAGATTGAGGAGGAAGAGCACAAAGATCTTGTTCGCGATGAGAACGATTTGATATACAACCTTCTGCTCACGGTACCGCAAGCCATTCTGGGAGGCGCCATCGAGATACCGACACTGGACGGTGCCGTAAAAGTGAAGATTGAGCCTGGCACGCAGCCCGGCAAGGTTCTCAGACTCAGAGACAAAGGACTTCCGATATTGAACAGCAACCGCCGTGGTGACCTGCTCGTCAACATCAGTGTCTATATTCCTGAGGCTTTGTCACGTGATGAGAAAGCCACGGTCGAGAAGCTGGCCGACTCAGACCACTTCAAGCCCACCCTTTCCATTAAAGAGAAGATTTTCAAGAAGTTCAGAAATTATTTCGATTGACCGTGACATATCAGGAAGCCATTGATTATCTGTGTGTGAGGACGCCGATGTTTCAACAGATCGGCGCAGGCGCCTACAAGGCCGGACTTGAGACTACGATGTTGCTTGACGGGCATTTCGGACACCCTCACAAAGAGTTCCACACAGTACATATCGCCGGTACCAACGGCAAGGGCAGTACCGCACATACCATCGCCGCCATTTTTCAGGCGGCAGGTTACAGAACCGGCCTTTACACATCTCCGCACATCACTGATTTCAGCGAGAGGATACGAGTGAACGGGCTTCCCATCAGTCCTGATTTTGTAACGGATTTTCTTGAATCAAACAAAGATTTTTACGAGCCTTTGCGCCCATCTTTCTTTGAGCTCACCACATCAATGGCGTTCTGTTATTTCAGGCACTGCAAGGTTGATGTCGCCATCATTGAGACCGGACTCGGAGGCAGGCTTGACTGCACCAACATAATTACGCCAGACTTGTCAGTCATTACCAATATAGGTTTTGACCACACCCAATTCCTGGGAGACACGTTGGGCAAGATAGCTTCTGAGAAAGCGGGAATAATCAAGCCCGGCATCACCGTTGTTGTTGGAGAGGATTGTGACGAGACCAGGCCTGTCTTTCAGAGCAAGGCCGACGAGTGCGGTTCAAAGATAGTTTTCGCACAAGACAATTGTCAAATTTTATCCTCATCAGAAAAAACAGACGGCCGATTGTTTTATGACACTCCGGCCTACCCTGCTCTTGAGACAGAGCTGAAGGGATTCTGCCAGAGCAACAACGCAAACACAATACTACATGCCATCAATGAGCTACGGATGTCCGGATGGATTCTGCCTGAGAGATCCATACGCGAGGGATTCAGGAATGTGTGCGGTCTGACCGGACTGAGAGGAAGATGGTACACAGTAGCGACATCGCCCAAAATAATATGCGACACAGGCCACAACAGTCACGGGCTGAGATATACGGCAGAACAGCTCAAGAATCTGGCCTCACGCCCGGGAGCAGGTAAGTTGCGCATTGTCTTCGGTATGGTGAATGACAAGGACATCGATGTGGTTCTGCGTCTGATGCCTGCAGAAGCGGTCTGGTATTTCACACAGGCAAGCGTGAGACGGGCATTGTCATCCACCGGGCTTATGGAGAAAGCCGCGGTGGCAGGCCATAAGGGAAGAGCTTTCAGCTCTGTGGCAGATGCCGTTGCCACCGCCCGCAACGAGTCATCGCCGGAGGACCTGATTTTTGTAGGAGGCAGCACATTCGTAGTGGCCGATCTGCTCTCAATGCCGGAATTTCGTTAAATGTTGATTATTTAACCGCAAATCGCTTGCACCTGCGAGCAATTTTTCATTAATTTGCCTAATTAAAATAATATTTTATTAATTAGTGCAAAATAATGGCTGACTATTTCGTTAAGGACAATCTGTCCGGACTCAGGAGAGAGGATTTTCAGAAGAGTGTACAGGGTAAGAAAACAGACCTTTACATCTTAAAGAACAACAGTGGCGCGGAGATCGCCGTAACCAATTACGCAGGAGCTCTGCTCTCAATAATGATGCCTGACCGCAATGGCAACTACGCCAGTGTCATTGGCGGCCACGACAGCATCGAGCACGTGGAGAACAGCGCGGAGACTTATCTTAGCACTCTGATTGGCCGGTTCGGCAATCGTATAGCAAAAGGTAAGTTCACCTTGGACGGCAAGCAGTACACTCTTGCCACCAACGACGGCCCGAATCACCTGCACGGTGGCCCTACAGGATTCCACAAGCGCGTCTGGGACGCAGAGCAGACCGATGCGCAGACACTCCGTCTTCATTATCTCTCAAAGGATGGCGAGGAAGGTTTCCCCGGCAATCTTGACATCAATGTGACATATCGTCTCACAGACCAGAATGAGTTGGTTATTGAGTACGAGGCCACTACCGACAAGAAGACAATCATCAACCTTACCAATCACGCATATTTTAATCTGACAGGCATCTGCAAGGACAGCAAGTCCGTAGTAGACTACCAGCTTACGGTAAACGCAGACCATTACCTGCCAGTTGATGACGCCTGCATTCCATTCGGCAGCATAGACAAGGTTGAGGGAACTGCATTTGACTTCCGCACCCCACATCGTATCGGCGACAGAATTGACAGTTGCGAGCAGACCGCCAACGGTCACGGCTATGACCACTGCTGGGTTCTCAACAAGCGCGAGCCAGGCGAGCTTACCCTTGCCATCAGATGCGTTGATCCAGCAAGCGGACGTACTCTTGAGTGCCTTACCACTGAGCCGGGAGTTCAGGTTTATTCCGGCAACTGGTGCACCGGCAGCGTATGCGCCCACGGTGCGACCATTCCACGCCGCAGCGCAATCTGTTTCGAGGCACAGCATTTACCAGACAGCCCCAACGAGCCGTTCTTCCCGACAACAGTACTGAATCCGGGCGAGGTTTACACTCAGACTACAGTTTACCGTTTCGGTGTTGAGTAAGACATTGGCTGTTGGCTATTAGCTGTTGGCTGTTGGCAAAATGGAATTTAGAATGGAATTGAGCAGGATTTTCAGAGAGAGATTCGGACACGAGGGGATACTCTATTTCTCACCGGGAAGAATCAACCTTATCGGAGAGCATACAGACTACAACGGAGGGTTTGTGTTCCCTGGAGCCGTTGACAAGGGCATCACAGTAGCCATCGCCCCTAACAGTCTGGACATATGCAGGACATTTGCCATTGACATAACGGACGAGAGCAATTATGTTGAGTTCGGGCTGGATGAGAGTGACAAGCCGTCGGAGCATTGGGCCTCATATATCTTCGGCGTCTGCCGCGAGATGGCAAAGCGTGGCGTTCAGGTAAAAGGCTTTGACGCGGCATTTTGCGGAAATGTTCCTCTCGGAGCCGGAATGTCATCATCGGCCGCACTCGAGAGCGCATTCGCTTTCGCAATCAACGACATATACGATGGAGGCATCGACAAGTTTGAGCTTGCCAAAGTGGGACAGGCAACCGAGCACAATTATTGCGGCGTCAACTGCGGCATTATGGATCAGTTCGCATCGGTCTTCGGCAAGGAGGGATGCCTTATGCGTCTTGACTGCCGCTCGCTTGAATACGAGTATTTCCCGTTCAATCCCAAAGGCTTCAGGCTTATACTGCTGAACTCCTGCGTCAGGCACACGCTTGGCGGTGAGTACAACGAGCGCAGGGCCAGTTGCGAGAATGTCGTTGCCAAAGTAGCCGCAAGACATTCCGGCATCGGCACATTGCGCGATGTCACCTACCCCATGCTTCAGGAGGTCCGTCCGCTGGTCAGTGATACAGACTATCACCGGGCCAAGTATGTACTGGACGAGAAGGAGCGCGTGCTTACGGTATGCGATGCCCTTCAAGCCGGAGACTACGAGCTGGTGGGAAAGAAGATGTACGAGACGCACTGGGGCCTCAGCCGCGACTACACAGTCAGTTGCGATGAGCTCGACTTTCTGGTGGAGATCGCGCGGGAATGCGGAGTCACAGGCAGCCGCGTTATGGGCGGAGGCTTCGGCGGATGCACCATCAATCTGGTACGCGATGAGCTTTGCGATGCATTTGCATCAAAGGCAATTGCCAGGTTTACTGAAAGATTCGGCCACGAGCCGCTCAAATACGAGGTAAGCATTGGCAACGGGTCAAGAAAACTATAACAATCAATCAAATAATAATTAACAAAAAACTTTATGAAAAAGAGTGTAAAATCAGCAGCTCTTCTTTGCGGACTGGGACTTATCACAGCCTGCGCTCCAAAGAGCGAGCAAGTGGCAGAGCCTGTTCTTAAGCAGGCCGATTTCCAGACAGAGTTCACAGGCAAGAAAACCGACCTCTGGAAACTCTCCAACGAAAACGGTATGGAGGTTTACGTAACCAATTTCGGCGCACGCATCGTTGCCATCATGGTTCCTGACAAGGACGGCAAGATGCAGGATGCTGTTATCGGTTTCTCAAACATCAAGGACTACACCACACAGGCCAGCGACTTCGGCTCATCAGTCGGCCGCTATGCCAACCGTATCAATCAGGGTAAGATAACACTTGACGGCATTGAGTATCAGCTGCCGCAGAACAACTTCGGCCACTGCCTGCACGGAGGTTGCACACTGGAGCCGGAGCCAATGGGCTGGCAGAACCTTGTTTACGATGTTGAGAGCGCTACAGAGAACAGCATCGTTCTCGTTATGAACTCCGCTGACGGTGAGGCAGGTTTCCCAGGCAACGTAATCGCCAAGACCACCTACACTCTGACAGCCGACAACACCATCGACATCAAGTGGACCGCGACAACAGACAAGAAGACTGTCATCAACCAGACCAACCACAGCTACTTCAACCTGAACGGTGATCACTCACTGCCTATCACAAACCACATCCTCACACTTAATGCCGACAACTTCACACCGTGCGACAGCACCTATATGACCACTGGTGAGATTCTGCCGGTAGCAGGTACCCCGATGGACTTCACATCACCAAAGGAGATTGGCAAGGAAATCACGAACTTCGACTACGAGCAGCTTAAGAACGGCAACGGCTATGACCACAACTGGGTTCTCAACACCAAGTGCGATGACACAAAGTGCGCAGCCAAGCTGTACAGCCCAATCACAGGCATCTTTGTAGAGGTTTACACCAACGAGCCGGGTATCCAGTTCTATTCAGGCAACTTCCTGGATGGCACAGGCACCGACAAGCAGGGCAACAAGATGGAGCAGCGCACAGGCTGCTGCCTCGAGACACAGAAGTTCCCTGACAGCCCGAACAAGGCAGACCTGCCAGGCTGGTACAGCGCGGTACTTGAGCCGGGTCAGGAGTACTACAGCCATTGCATCTACAAGTTTGGCGTAGAATAATTCCGAATTATTAACCAATAAATAAGACAACAAATGTTATTACAATCAGTTTCAGTATTGGAAGGCCTTAAAAACAATGGCTTTGCATCAATTGACTACATTGTAGTGATTGCCTATCTGGCACTCCTCATTTTCCTGGGATTTTTCCTGTCACGCAGTAAAGACGGCAAAGAGAAGGACTCAAAGGATTACTTCCTTGCCGGCAACACCCTGACCTGGTGGGCAGTCGGCGCATCTCTGATCGCAGCCAACATCTCCGCCGAGCAGTTCATCGGAATGTCCGGTACTGCTTTCGCATCAGGTATCGCCATCGCAGCCTACGAGCTTATGGCTGCCGCCACACTTATCGTAGTAGGTAAGTTCCTGCTGCCTGTCATGATTGAGAAGAAGATATTCACCATCCCGCAGTTCCTTCGCGACCGTTACAATCCGGGCACAGGTCTGGCCTTCTCTATCTTCTGGCTTTTCCTTTATGTATTCATCAACCTGACATCAGTAGCATGGCTGGGTGCCCTTGCCATTGAGCAGATTCTCGGCCTTCGCGGATGTATGCTTGTCATTGGCAGCACCGAGATCTCAATCCGTCTGGTCATCATTCTGATTCTCTACATCATTGCCGGTGTATATTCAATCTACGGCGGCCTCTCATCTGTAGCATGGACCGATGTAATGCAGGTTACATTCCTGGTAGGTGGCGGCCTTATCACCGCTTATGCCGCACTGAGCGTAATCGCTGACTCACTCAACCTGGAGGGAGGCGCCCTGGCAGCTCTCGGCAAGGTATTCCAGAGCCTGAAGGACGTTCCTGGTGACACACACTTCAACCTGGCCGTACAGCGCAACACCGCCATGTACCCGGGCATCACCGACGATCCATACTTCACTCTCCCGGGCATCGCCCTTATCGTAGGTGCTCTGTGGCTGACCAACCTCGGCTACTGGGGCTTCAACCAGTACATCATCCAGAAGGGTCTTGCGGCAAAGAGCCTGAGCGAGGCAAAGAAGGGTATGATCTTCGCAGCCTTCCTGAAGATCTTGATTCCGTTCATCGTATGTATCCCAGGTGTATGCGCATTCTACATCAAGACACAGCAGCCTGAGATGTTCGCACAGCTTGCCGGCGGTATCTCCATATCAGACGACGCTTATCCTTTCCTTATCCGCAACTTCACTCCGGTATTCGTAAAGGGTCTGTCATTCGCAGCTCTCGCAGCAGCCGTCATCTCATCACTGGCATCAATGTTCAACTCCACGTCAACCATCTTCACAATGGATATCTACAAGCAGTACTTCAAGAAGGATGCTACTGAGAAGAACCTTGTAACCGTGGGCCGTATCACATCAATCTGCGCTCTCATCATCGCAATGATTGCCGTATATCCTATCATGGGTGGTGCCGACCAGGCATTCCAGATCATTCAGGAGTACTCAGGCTTCGTATATCCGGGCGTAGTGGTAATCTTCGGTCTGGGTCTGCTTTGGAAGCGCGCCTCAGGTCCTGCCGCAGTTGTAGCCGCCATCGGTACATTCGTATTCTCAATCGCGTTCAAGCTGCTTCTTCCTGAGGTTCCGTTCCTGCTCCGTATGGGTTACGTATTCATCGCACTGGTTGCCATCTTCGTTCCGATGTCACTCTGCAACAAGAAGAATGCCGTAAAGGCCGACGTTCTGGACCAGCACACCATCGACACACAGATGAAGTGGTCACAGATTCTGTTCATCGCATCAGCCATCAGCTTCGCGGTATTCATCTGGGGCATGTGCTCACCGGTTCTCCGCTCTTGGGGATTCGAGGCTATGCTCTTCCTTACCGCCATACTGGCTGTTCTTGGCCTGTACCTGCGCTCTAACGCAAAGGACAAGGTTCAGGATGCAAAGGCTGTAGGCATTGACCTGGCACTCTTCCGCACAGACAAGACCTTTAACATCGGCGCTATCGGTGTAATCGTAATTCTTGCTATTCTCTACATATTCCTGTGGTAAGATGCTGGAGGAACTTAAAGACAAAGTGTTTAAAGCTAACCTGGATCTTGTCAAGCAAGGTCTGGTTATCTTTACCTGGGGAAACGTCTCAGGCATAGACCGCGAGAAAGGCCTGGTGGTAATCAAGCCGAGCGGTGTAAGCTATGATGAGATGAAAGCTTCCGATATGGTTGTTGTCTCCCTCGAGACCGGTAAGGTTGTCGAGGGGGATCTCAACCCATCTTCCGACACCCCTACCCATCTGGTGCTGTACCGTGCGTTCCCTAACATTCAGGGAGTGGTTCACACCCACTCCACGTACGCCACAGCCTGGGCACAGGCCGGAAAGGACATCCCGAATATCGGAACCACACACGCTGACTACTTCTACAAGGATATCCCCTGCACAGACGATATGACCGAGGCAGAGGTAAAGGGAGAGTATGAGCTTGAGACAGGCAATGTCATTGTACGTCGTTTTGAGGGCATCAACCCAGACCACACCCCCGGAGTTCTGGTAAAGAACCACGGGCCGTTCTCCTGGGGAACCAGTCCTGCCAATGCTGTCTATAACGCAAAGGTTATGGAGCAGTGCGCCAAGATGGCATACATCTCATTCACGCTCAATCCTGAGACTACTATGAACCCACTCCTTGTGGAGAAGCACTATATGCGCAAGCACGGGCCGAACGCATATTATGGACAAAAGAAAAAGTAAAACTTTAACACCTTATTATAGTATGTTCGACAATTATGAGATATGGTGGGTGACTGGCGCGCAGCTTCTTTACGGAGGCGATGCAGTCGTTGCGGTTGACGGTCACTCAAAAGAGATGGTAGCCGGTCTGAACCAGAGTGGCAGCATCCCTGTCAAGATAGTATATAAAGGCACCGCGAACTCCAGCAAGGAGGTTGAGGATGTGATGAAGGCCGCCAACAACGACGAGAAGTGCGTAGGCATCATCACCTGGATGCACACATTCAGCCCTGCCAAGATGTGGATCAAGGGTCTGCAGCAGCTCAAGAAGCCTCTGCTCCACTTCCACACACAGTTCAACGAGGAGATTCCCTGGGACAGCATCGATATGGACTTCATGAACCTGAACCAGAGCGCCCACGGCGACATCGAGTTCGGTCATATCTGCACCCGTATGCGTATTGCAAGAAAAGTTGTGGTAGGCTACTGGAAGAACGAGGAGGCACAGAAGAAGATTGCCGTATGGGCACGTGTAGCCGCCGGTGTGGCCGATGCGAGGAACGTGCGCTGCCTTATGTTCGGTATGAATATGAACAATGTGGCCGTTACCGACGGAGACCGAGTTGAGTTTGAGCAGCGTATGGGCTACCACGTTGACTACTACCCTGTATCATCCCTCATGGAGTACTTCAAGAAAGTTACCGACGCAGAGGTTGACGCACTGGTAGAGGAATACAAGAAGCTCTATACCATCAAGATTGACGAGTCCGGTGAGAAGGTATATTGGGAGAAGGTACGCAACTCGGCAAAGGCCGAGATCGCACTGCGCAGAGTCCTGAAGGACGAGGGCGCCACAGCTTTCACCACAAACTTCGATGACCTTGGCGGCGCTGACATTGATGACCCAAACTTCCTTGGCTTCGACCAGATACCGGGTCTCGCATCACAGAGACTTATGGAGGAAGGTATCGGCTTCGGCGCAGAGGGCGACTGGAAGACATCCTGCCTGTATCGCACACTGTGGGTTATCTCACAGGGTCTGCCTACAGGATGCTCATTCCTTGAGGACTACACCCTGAACTTCGCCGGCACCCGCAGCTCAATCCTTCAGTCACACATGCTTGAGATTTGCCCGATGATAGCATCAGACAAACCGAAGCTTGAGGTTCACTTCCTGGGCATCGGCATCCGCAAGCAGCAGACCGCACGCCTTGTCTTCACATCGAAGGTAGGTCCTGGCATCAAGGCAACCATAGTTGACCTTGGCAACCGCTTCCGTCTGATCACACAGGAGGTTGAGTGCATTGAGCCGAAACCAATGCCAAACCTGCCAGTGGCATCAGCCCTTTGGGTACCGCAGCCATCATTCGAGATTGGCGCAGCAGCCTGGATTCTCGCAGGCGGCACACACCACAGCGCATTCTCTTATGACATCACCTCTGAGTACTGGGACGACTTTGCCGAGATTACAGGCATTGAGTACATCCAGATTAACGGCAAGACCAACATCGAGGACTTCAAGAAGGAGCTCCGCATGAACGAGGTCTATTATATGCTTAACAAATCACTCTGCTGATTATGAACGAGTACAATAAATCCATCATCGAGTCAGGCAAAGCCGTTCTTGGCATTGAGTTTGGCTCAACACGTATCAAGGCCGTTCTTATCGACCCGGAGTTCAAACCTATGGCACAGGGCAGCCACACCTGGGAGAACCAGCTTGTAGGCGGCCTCTGGACCTACAGCGTCGAGGAGATCTGGTACGGCATCCAGAACTGCTACGTGAACCTTCGCAACAACGTAAGGGAGCAGTACGAGATTGAGATAGAGCAGCTGGCAGGCATCGGCATCAGCGCCATGATGCACGGCTATATGGCTTTCAACAAGAACGAGAAGATTCTGGTTCCGTTCCGTACCTGGCGTAACACCAACACCGGTAAGGCAGCGGCAGAGCTCTCAGAGCTGTTCTACTTCAACATTCCGCTTCGCTGGAGCATCTCTCACCTGTACCAGTGCATTCTGGACGGCGAGGAGCACGTAAAGGATATTGACTTCCTCACCACCCTTGCAGGCTATGTTCACTGGCAGCTCACAGGACAGAGAGTTCTCGGTGTGGGCGATGCGTCAGGTATGATACCTGTTGACCCAGCCACCAAGACCTACAATGCCGATATGGTTGCCAAGTTCGACAAGCTGATTGCCCCGAAGGGATACAACTGGAAGCTTCTTGACATACTGCCAAAGGTACTCGACGCAGGCGAGTTCGCAGGCGTACTTACCGAGGAGGGAGCACGCAAGCTCGATGTATCAGGCCACCTGAAGCCAGGCGTTCCAATCTGTCCGCCGGAGGGCGACGCAGGCACCGGTATGGTAGCCACCAACGCTGTCCGTCCGCGTACAGGTAACGTCTCAGCCGGAACATCATCATTCTCTATGATTGTACTGGAGAAGGACCTGAATAAGCCGCACGAGGTTATCGACATCGTAACCACACCAGACGGCAAGCCTGTAGCAATGGTTCACTGCAACAACTGCACATCAGACCTCAATGCCTGGGTAAACATCTTCAAGGAGTACGAGGAGATTATGGGTATGAAGGTTGATATGGCACGCATATTCACCAACCTGTTCAATCACGCGCTGAAGGGCAATCCGGACTGCGGTGGCATAATGAGCTACAACTATGTGTCAGGCGAGCCTGTTACTGGTTTCGCAGACGGACGTCCTCTGTTTGTACGCTCAGCCAACGACAAGTTCACCCTTGCCAACTTCATCCGCGCCATCATCAGCGGTGCTGTTGCAGTGCTGAAGGTAGGTAACGACATCCTGTTCCAGGAGGAGAAGATCAAGGTTGACCGCATCACCGGCCACGGTGGTCTCTTCACCACTCCGGGCGTAGGCCAGAGAATCCTTGGAGCCGCACTCAACTCACCAATCTCCTGTATGGAGACCGCCGGTGAGGGAGGCCCGTGGGGTATGGCAATCCTTGCGGCATATGCTGTAAACAACCCTAAGAAGATGCTTCTGCCAGACTATCTGGACGAGGTGGTATTCGCAGGCAACACCGGTACCGAGGTAGCTCCTACCCCAGAGGATGTTGCAGGCTTCAACGCATACATCGCCAACTACAAGGCATCTCTCCCGGTTGAGGAGGCAGCCGTCAAGTTCAAGAAGTAATTCTTATAATATCTGAGAAGCGGGTCAAGGGGACAGGTACCTTGACCCGCTTTTTCATGCCCTGAACAGACAGGCCGTATTGAGGTAAGCGTTAAACACAGCAGCCGTCAGACCTTCATAGCTCTCCAAGTCGAAGGTGTAGGCAACGAAAGCGATAATATTTTCCTTAGCCTTCCTTGTAAGCTCATCGGGATTTGCGGAGTATGCCGCGGCAAAAGACCGCCAGAAACGCCTCATCTGCCGGCGGGTCATATGACACAGTCTCGTACCCCATAAAAGCCCTACGGGATGCTTGCAGAAGAAGTACATACAGGCAATATCGAACATCGGACTGCCCCAAGAGAAGAAACCCAGATCAATCCAATATGGAGTGTCACCGGCAATAATCAGATTGCCGGGTTGCATATCACCGTGCAGGCACGTATTCTTGTCTTCAAGACGATTGATGATAGCGCTGATTACTTTCCTTGTGTGTCTGGTGTACCCTTTGTGCACAGCCACCGACTTGAGTGTCTGCTCTTTCCTTGACGGAAAATCCGACGGGTTACAGATATGACAGTGAAGCTCCTTGCATTCCAACGCAAAGAGCCTTGCATATTTATCAATGTTGTCCGGATCATCAGCACAAATGCGTGAGACAGATTTCTTGTTGACAATGCGCTGATATATCACACCGGTGCAGCCATCAACCTTGACAAGCTCCACTGCGTGTGGAGTGCGCAGACAAAGCGACTCAACCTTGCGCGACAGATTATATTCCTTTTCAGCATATCCGTCATGAGTTACTCCGGCATTGAACAATTTGAGCATAAGCTCCTGGTTATTCTTATGGTTGTAGCTTGTGGCAGTTCCTCCCGCTCCGGCTGGAATCCAGTCATTGAGATCAATTTCCCTATAAATCATTGTCTTGCTTATGTCTCACAGGTGAGATGGAATACAATAAAAAAAATCCAACAAAGACAGGCCTTTGGCCTATTGCAAAAATAAGCATATAATCTCAAAACTCCAAGCATATCCCCACGATGATGCCCGCAAGGCAAGAGATCACAAGGCAGTGAGCGAGGTACAATCCGAAAACGATCATTACAATGAGACACAACCGGAAAACAATATTCCAACAATTATTGAAAAATAGCAGAAATCAGATTAACTTTTTGCGCTATTTTGCAACCTATATATAGAGACGCAGGAAAAAATGACGGAACAGGAGTTTGACATATTCGCATCATCTGTCAGGAACAAGCTGCTGGCAATCGCATGGCATAGCAAGGCTGGCTCCGGACTTGATGTTGAGCCTGAGGACATCGTTCAGGAAGCGCTGCTCACCTTGTGGCGCCTTATCCACGATGGCTATCCGGTAAGAGATGCCAATGCCATTGCCGTCAAAATAACAAAGAACCTTATCGCGGCAAGCGCACGACGTCAACAGACAGATTCAATCCCCGTCTCGGACATTGATATGGACGGAGGACCTTCCGCAACGGAAATTACCGATGCCGAGGACCTCAAGACCATACGCGACAACCTGTTCAAGTCACTTACGCCAACTCAACGCCACTACCTTGAACTGAGAAACGAGCTCGGACTGTCGCTCGATGACATTGCGCGCATGACAGGAAAGCCCAAAGCAAGCATAAAAACCACCATCTCCACAGCAAGAAAGCAAATGTTGGAGCAAATAAAGAAACTGATATGATAGAAAACCGTAAATACAGACAGAAACTTATTGGCAAGTATCTTGAGGCAGAGACCACCGTTCAGGAGGAGATGCTTCTGGCACGGTATTTCCTGACACACAAGCCGGGGCCGGATGAGGCCGATGTGGCAAAGCTCATACTTCTTGATTACCCGGAGGTGGAGATTCTATCGGATGCTGAAAGAAAAAGGAACATCAGACAGATCTGTATGGCGATTTCAGCTACTGCCGCATGCATTGCCCTCTTTGCCATTTTTTCCAATCCTTTTGCATCAACCCCTTTCACAGCCGTTGAAATTGCAGAGAACATAAACATACTGATGGAGATGAGCACTCAGGACGTCGATTCGATTGTAGCTGTTCCCAAAGGATCCAGGGTTATGCTGACCGTATCGATGAAAGACGGAAACACAAGTTCTTTTGTACTTGTACGCAACCGCAGGGACGGCTCCACCAGAATACTTTCACAAAACAACTAAAAACAACAGCATTATGATTACGCTATTTCTTTCAGCACTATTAGCATCAGTTCCAAGTACAGGAAATATATCAGCCCAGGCCGATACAGTAAACCGCTATGTAATTGACGGCGAGCCGGTCAGCAATTTTAACGGAACACAACTGGCCGGAAAATCAATTGCCAGCTATGGCATTGTCACCTCGAAGGAGAAAGACAAAGTTGTCATTAATCATATTATCCATCTGGATACTTCTGCGAAACCGGTGAATGACGTTTCAGGCTTTTCCGGAGATGGTACTGAAGACCATTATGTGGATATGACAAAGACAACTTCCATGTCTGACAGTGTTATTACAATAACAATAGATGGGAGAATTTTGGGCGGATTGCCCGCAAAGAGGATCAAAAGAAAAGGTATAGAAATCTATAATCCAAGTCCTATTGGCTTACCAACAGAACTCAGTGAGCTGATGCTGGTAATTGACGGTGAGAAAGTGACAATGGAAGAATTTCAGAAATTAAAGCCAACAGACATTAAATCCATTACCGTCCTGAAAGGCGAGCCGGCAGCTAAACTATGGGGTACGGAAGCCGTGAACGGCGTTATTGAAGTCAATACGAACAAAAAGTAACAGCACACAATCTACGGCAGCCAAAGAACAGCCTTTCAAAACCCTTGCTCATTTGTACAGGAAGCGGCGAATATTCTTCTTTGGGGTCTTTTCGAATTCTTCTGTCCGCTGCTCGAACTTGGAGAGCTGGCAATACTTAGGTAAATGGGCATTTGCCGTCAGGCAATAGTCTTCCAGATGTTGCTCCAGTTGCTGACGAGTTAGATGACGGGCCTTGAGCACGGCATCAGAGGCATAGACGATAGCAACCAGACGTCCTTCGCGCTGCACCACAACACACTCGTCAAACGGTGTGTGGCAGACTACTTGTTCCTCAGCTTCTTCGGGATATATATTCTGACCGTTGGAGGTGAGGAACATGTTTTTCTTGCGTCCCTTGATGTAGAGGAATCCGTGGCGGTCAATCATTCCCAAGTCGCCAGTGTGCATCCAGCCGTCAGCATCAATCACATCATCGGTTGCCTCTGAGTTGTTGTAATAGCCGAGCATCACGTGGGTTCCCCTCACGAGTATCTCGCCTGCTACGGTGGAAGGAGCATCACTGAGTATCCTCACATCGATATTGCCGATTTTCTTTCCGCATGAGCCTATCGGCACCCTACCCTTGCTGCTGAAGGCGATGAGCGGACCACATTCGGTCATACCATAGCCCACACGATAAGGAAAGCCTATGCGGTGAAGTATGGTTGCCGCCTCCTGGCTGAGTGCCGCACCGCCCAACACCACCTGACAGATATTGCCGCCAAAGGCATCACGCAGTTTCCGGCCTGCCTTGTGGTAGATGACCTGACGGATGAGCGGCAGCCTGAGCAAACGTTTTGCCATAGGCTGTTGGAGTGCCGGCAGGACTTTGTTCTGAACAATCTTCTCCATCAGCAGCGGAACGGTTCTCAGACTTCGCGGGCGCACGGTCTGCAATGCCTCAAGCAGCATCTGCGGCGCCATACGTTTGTTGTATATGTAAACATGGGCCCCGATTGCCATAGGAAAAAGCAAGTCGAAAACAAGTCCAAACATATGTGCCAGCGGCAGAATGGCGAGTGCGTTCTCCCCTTTCCTCAGCGCCAGGTTGTGAATGCCGATTTCTATGTTTCCCATCAACGACCTATAAGACAGCATTACGCCTTTTGGGTTTCCGGTAGAGCCGCTGGTATAGCTGAGCAACATCATATCATCGGGCGAGTCTTCGGCTTCGTAGGATATTGATTCTTTCTTATATCCATCCGGGTAGAGCTGAAAGTGACGATTGAACAGCGACTCCTCAATCCGGTCGGTCTGTATTGTCGGAGTCATAGGCAGAAGGTCCTCAGTATCCAGCAGATACATCGGACATTTGCCCTCAGGCCATAGCCGGGACAAATTCTTGTTTCCTACCATAAACCCGGCTCCGCAATGTTCGCAGAGCATTTCCAACTGAGCATCACTGTAATCGGTAAGAAGAGGAACTGCCACAGCCCTGTATGTCAGTATGGCAAAAATGGATACGGCCCAGTTGGCACTGTTCTTGTCGCACAGTGCCACCCTGTCGCCAGGTCTGACTCCAACTTGCTCAAACAACAGATGGAGGTACGAGATGCGTTTGGCCACATCGCCGTATGTCAGGGTCATGCCTGAGCCATAATCAGTGAGTGCCGGTTCGTTCCACGACTCTATGAACCTGTTCTGGTATGTCTTAATCAGTGAATCCATACAATAATCCTTATTTCAAATAAACCATTAATCAGGCCACGTCAGGTCTATCATATTCTGACCGAACATATGGCGACGCTCAATCTCCGGACTATAGCCGTTGCTATCAGGAATACAGTCTTCCTGTCTGCCGGCATGACTGATAGATATATTCAGACAATCATCCTTAGTCATTGCAGAGAGGTCTATGAAATGTTTTCCGCCACCATCGTAGCCTTGCTGAACAACCGACAGGAGTATATCCCTGACCTGTGAGCATATACCTGAGACCTTATTCTCGTCTGAGATAACAGGAATGAGGCTTGCACGTAACTCTGCCACCGCCTCGCCCACACTGCATTGATTACTCCTCACGGATATATCCAGCAGATATCGTTGTCTTAGAGGGATAAGTGTGACATGAGTAAGTCCCTTCTCACGGTATCTGATGATTTCCGCAATGATTATAACCACAAGGATGGAAGCTACGCTGGATGCCAGGAAGGAATGCCAAAGGCGGGCATCGCCTGTAGCCACGGCCCATATCTGCATAAACGGCACCACCATGGCAAGGAATATGAGGATGGTCACCGATGCCAGCACCTTACGCCCCGACATCAGATAGACATACACCATAAACGTGCAGAACAGGAAACCGGGAAAGACACAGCCGAACCATCGCAGGCTTGTGCTGGTGTACCCTATGAGTCTGGGAGTATCGGCGCCGAACAATCTTGCAAAAGTTCCAGGAAACGACCAGACAGCAAGCACGAAGAAAGCAGTGAACACACATAGAAGAAACAGACAATGGCCGACCAGCATACGCAGGCCTGTGGCGTCCTTCCTGCCCTTCAAGAATCCACCTATGGTCTGAACCATCGACCCAAGTCCGCCAGTGAGCATTACGGCGATGGTAATCATATTTATACACACAGACATGGCAAACAGTCCGTCAGCCCCCTGCCATTTCTGAATGATGGTATTGAGTGAGAAGACCACAAACACCGTGACCAAGGAGCCAACAGCCAACGGAATACCATATTTGACGTTATTCCCTAATGACTTGAATGAAAATAACGAGACTGGGCGCAACCAGTATGAGCAACGCTTACTGAAGTAATGGGTGCCACAGACAATGCAACTGACACACGAGGCGGCAATAGAAGCCCACGCGGCCCCCTTTACGCCCAGATCAAGAACTCCGACCAGCAATATGTCAAGACCTATGTTGGTGGCTGCGGAAACCACGTGCGCCAGAAGGGAGAGTCGTGGACGGCCGTCAACATCAACCGAGAAGCCCGTATATGTGCAGGATATGGTAAAGATGCAGCAAGTACCCATAATCATCAGATAGTCGATGAAGTAACCTCTGGAAGCGCTCTCGCGGCAAACCACATCGGCAATCCCGTCGTGGAACAGAACTGTGACCACGGCCCCTATGACTCCAAGTATTATCATTGCAGCCATCGCTGTTGACATTATGCGGCTGGTCTTTTGCGAATCTCGTTTACCAATGGAACGTGCTGCCAGTAATTTTGCACCTGCGCAGAATACCGAGAAAAAGACGGTTACCACAAGACCTATAGGAGTGTAGAGATTAATGGCAGAGAAAGCGTCAGTACCCACACATTGCCCTACAACGATTCCATCTACCAATGTATTCAACTGTACAACGACAGACGACAATATACTTGCTGTCAGATAGTATGCTATTGCTTTGTTTATGAAATATGGTTGTCGTCTCATTCCAATATACCCATTAACCCGGGAATCATTCATACATACTCCTTTACTTCACGAACGAAATTACGATTTATTCCGCGGATTTCCAAACTTTTCTCACATTGTATAAGTTCAGGAATATGCGCAGTATAGTGGAAAGGAATATATACGCAGCTATATACGAAAACATTGCACTATTTCGGATAAAATATTCAAAAACATGCAATCGAATGTAAGACCTAAAAACCTTAAGACCTTAAATCGTTATGTTTTTCAGTGTTGGCGTCCATCCCTGAAATACGATGTGAATTCATTAGTGTCCCGTTAAAATGGGACACTAATGTGTCAGACTATTAAATCACTCCACTCATGTCAAAGGGTTTCTTGACAATGAGGAAAATTGCGATTATCAGTTAATGAGATGGGCGCTTTGCTTACTTCAGATGATACAATACCAGAACAGGATTCTCCGACTTTGCCGCCTTCTGGTAGAGCTCAATCAGACGGGGAGACACACGACCCTCGAAATCCTTGCTGCTATATTTTACCAGATAATCTTCTGCAGATGACTGATCCAATACATCAACAAGTGTATTGTCATAGCAGGAATAGAAAAAGTCAGTCGCCTCAGGGATGCTCATAACTGGCCTTTCCACAAGTTCCTCGTACGACCAGGTGTCACGGTACATCTGCATTGAGTTCTTGTCTAACAGAAGATAACTTGCATCACCCAAATAGTGTATCAGCACATAATCCCTCAAATTGAACATACGGTACATAACATACGGGAGGTACTCCTGCTGATTATCTATGGCAAGCCCTTTGTCGGGATATCTGTCTCTGAAATCCATGCTTACTGCTGCGGTAGGAATGCTGTCACCATCAGCCAGGCAGTACAGGCAGTTGCTCAGTCTGCGTGAGAGCCATATCTCACCATTATACGAATCGGTGGTTTGACATTCAAACATATGCAAGAATCTTGCCTCACTGCCGAGTCTATCCACAGCAGGATACTCATCCTCCATGAACGGATAAACCTTGCCGCCATCCGGATAAAACAGTCTATGCTTTAAATCAAAACCAGTCAACAGCAGAACAGAACCGTCAGGACGACAAGTGCAGCTGCAATATGGTCCATAGGCATCGTCATCGGGGATTGTCTGCTTACGGAGGTATTTGCCCTGATAATCGTAATATTTGATGCAGAAATCAGGATTATATCCGATAATCAGCACCTCATTCCTGTCGCGGTCTATAGTCCAGCCTTCAAAATCGACATACTCGTAACCTGCATTTCCTCTATGTCCGATACGGTTTCTGTAATGCCCCATGCTGTCAAACACTACAATGGATATATCGCCACCAGCTGCATCGGACTCAATGAAAAACAGTCCGTCGTCATAGCATAATCTGGACACATCGCCTAAAAGGGCATCGTCCGAATCGTCCAGAAAAACCGCTTCCCAACTTTGCAGCATTGTCTCGGTAAACGGCCGGTCCAGATTGACGACATTATCTTCGGTAATGTGAAGCACACCGTCATCAGCAGACGGGTTCCTGGCGTTGCAGGCCAAGAATACGATACACGACAAGACTGCGACAAGCCATTGGAAAGAAAACCCGTTTCTCCTCATGCTATTACAATTATTGCTGTCACAAAATTATGTTATTGCCCGAAAGGGCCAAGCGCTTTGATTGTCAAGTTTGTCCGCCACCACATATTTAACAGGATTTAATAGTAATGGCGGATGTAAAAAAGAAGCCCCGGACCCACAACAAAATTGTGGCCGGGACTTGTTTGTATGAGGGTCCAGGGATGTCCCTCTGACCCACTCTATATCAGATACCTAACTTCTTGCGGATGTCCTTTGGAATGGCGTTCTTGTTGACGGTGAAATCCATGCATCTGCCAATGATGAAGTTCTTTGACATATACCAGATACCGTCGTAATCGCCAGTCTTGCCCCAGGAGTTCTTCACCATATAGTACTCACGGCCAGTCTGGTCCTTGGCGATGCCGTAAATCAGCATACCGTGATCGTCGGTGAGGGTCCAGTTGTCATAGTCCTTCTGACGCTGCTCCTGTGTGGGAGTCATCTCCTTGATGTTCACGCCCTGCTCTTTCAGTTTGTTGGCCTTCTCGGCGGCAGTCATCTTGAGCCAGTGTGCCATATCGGAGCCCTCAAGTGCGGGATTCTCGGTATCATAGAACAGAGCAAGACCCTTTCTGGTGAAGCCGTCCTCGCTTACGTCACCACCCCACGCTACTGTATAGCCGTTCTCAATCGCATAGTCAATGATGCGGGCCATCTCGTCAATAGGAAGGTTCCAAGAGCCAGGCTGACGCCAGTTGTCCTGAACCTCTACAGGGAACTGTGTGTAGAACGGATGGTGTGTGTATGATGTGACTGATACATAATCATTCCAGTCAAGGCCAAGGCTGGCGGCAAATGATTTCGGGGTGTAGCTCTTGCCCTCGTAGGTGAATTCCTCAGGACACTCGCCCAGATATGCGTTCAGAATACCCTGCAGGCCATTCTTCCAGGCCGGATTGAGAACCTTCTGCTTTGACAATGATACGGCATTGACGTATGGCTCCATAACCTCGAACAACTGGTTGAAGTTTGTCAGTGTATCTCCATACAGTGTGCCTGGCAGCGGCATTGCCTCCTCAGGACAGATACCGTAGTTCTGCAGGACATAAAGGACATCGTACGATGAGCCGCCCTGGCTGAACTGGGCATCACCGTGCATACGTACCTTCAGAATGGCACGGTCCATATAGTTTTTGTTGCATACGAACATCTCGCAAAGGTCGTATGTCTTGCCGGTCTTCTTCAGAATCTCAGCCTCAAAGTATGAGAGTGTGGAGAAATTCCAGCAGGTACCCGAACGGTTCTGGTTCTTGATGGAGGTGATGGGAAGTTCCTTAACTACGGTAAACACGGGCTCGTTTGATGCGGTAGAGTCTTTCGCTGCATCCTGAGCAAATGCCGGAGCAATACTTAATGCAGCGGCAGCAATCATAAACAGTCTCTTCATATTTGATAAATTTGAATTATTCGTCAGATATCACCTACAAACTTAATGAAAGTTTGTTGTACCGCCTACCGTTTCTGACTTTTTTTGAAGCGGGTCAGAGGGACAGGTACCTTGACCCATCAATCAGCCAGTCTTTGCTTGAGACGCTGCTTTGCCTTGATGACAGACGATGGCGAGATTCCAAGAATGAGCGCTATCTGCGGATTTGAGAAACGCAGTTTGACCAGACAGCTCAGACGGACGTTGTTCGGTGTAAGGGTTGGATTCTCCTGCAACAGCTGTGCCGTATAACTATCATACACCTTATTTATTTTGTTAATCAGTTGCTCCCACTCCTCATCACTCAGATAATGCGGACTGCGACGCAGGGCCTCAACAAAGACATCCTCGTCAATCAGCACATCGGTCACGCGGCTGGCCTCACTCTCGGCAGCGGCAGTCCTTGCAGTCTGGGTGGCCAGAGTACCGGTCACGTTGTTCAGGGTATCAATAAGCGACTGCATCTCGCTCTCTTTTTTCTGAAGCAGTTTTGAATAATGGCGAACAATAAGATAGAATACCAAACCTATGATGATGAACGCCACGGCAAATGTAACGGCAAGTGCTCCGGCCGGAGCGATTGAGCGGATATACTCGTCCAGTTCCCTTACCTTACCGGCGATAACGTCTTTGCCGCATCCGGACAATACCGGAGCGGAAAGGAGTGGCAAGGCAACATTCAATATCCGTCTCATGCCTGCAAAATTACAACAAATATGCCAAACAAATGTCAATGTCCACATTGTCCATAGCCAAATAATTGATAATCAGTCATAGTCTGAAAACAGTTGTCCACATCAAACGCATACAGCGTGGCTATTATCAATGTAACTTTGCACCGTGAACTTAAAACAACAAACATTATGATTATCTCTTGCATCATACTTCTGTTCGTGATTCTGATTATCGCATCACCTATTATATTATTCATCGTGTTGCTGATTAAGCTGCTCACCAGTGACTACAAGCGTAACACATACAGCGGAGACAGTTATTACAATTATTATAATAAACATTCAAGCACTATGACTAAGAAACTTTACAGATCAAGAGCCGACCGTAAACTGGCTGGCGTGTGTGGCGGTATCGCCGGGTATTTCGACATTGACCCTACAATCGTCAGGCTCGCTTTCATCATCCTGGCATTCTGCTTCGGAGGAGGCCTTCTGGCATATCTCATTGCCTGGATTGTCATCCCTGAGGAGCCGGGTACATTCAATCCGCAGTTAAATCAGAAGGAAGAGGGGCACGACAACAAGGGCACCTATTGATTTTTTCACGGAATCATTGTAGTAAATTGAGAACTTGGTTGTCTAATATGGCAAAGAGTTTAATGAAAAAGACAATGAAGACAAGAATCGCAACAATCACACTCTGCACGCTGGCACTGTTTGCAGCGTGCTCCCCAAAGCAGACAAAGGTTGCTGGCATTGACTACAGCAATATGGACCTGACCGCACGTCCCGGTGATGATTTCGCCAGATACGCCACAGGTCTCTGGACCGCGCATAACCCTCAGCCACCGGAATACCCTATGTGGGGTACTGTGGCAAAGGTGAGCGACGAGAACACCAAGACTCTGGCATCGCTCATTCAGGAGATTGCCTCGAAAGAGAATGAGAAAGGCACTGTTGCCCAGAAAATCGGAGACATATACAATATGATGATGGATTCCGTGCGTCTGAACAGCGAGGGTGCCGCCCCACTTCAGAAAGAGCTGGAGAAAATCCAGGCGCTCTCAACACGCGAGGAGCTTCTGGAGTATTGCGCCAAGGAGCACGACCATCTGCTCTTCGGTTTATTTGTGAGCCCCGACGAGAAGAACTCCACCGAGAATATAGTATGCGTAAGCCAGGGTGGCCTGTCACTCGGAAACCGCGATTACTATCTGTCAGACGACCCTCAGACCGTAGCTATACTGGATGCTCTGAGACAGCATATAGTGAATCTGTTCAAGCTGGCCGGATTTGAAGAGGAGGTTGCCATAGACAATATGCAGCGCATTATGGCTATTGAGCAGCAGATTGCCGTTCCATACTACTCACAGGAGCAGCAGCGCGACCCGGAGGCCAACTATCACAAGATAAGCGTTGATGAGCTGACAAGCATCTGCGGCGGCTTTGACTGGAAGACATATCTGAAGAACAACCGTTACAACAAGACTACCGAGGTTGACCTTGGTCAGCCTGAGCCGGTGGCAAAATCCTGCGAGATACTTATGACGGCTCCACTTGAGGACCTGAAGATTTATTACGAGTGGGCAGTGATAAGCGGATATGCTCAGGTTCTCTCGGACGATTTCTCTGACGAGACATTTGAGTTCCGCCGCAAGCTTACAGGCGCGGAGCAGAAAACTCCACGTTGGAAGAATGCCGTCAGTCTGGTTGACAATATAATGAGCGACGCGGTAGGCCAGATGTTCGTTGAGAAGTATTTCCCGCCACAGGCCAAGGACGAGATGATTGAGCTGATTGAGAATCTCCGCACATCACTTGGCAACCGCATCAAGGCCCAGGAGTGGATGAGCGACGAGACAAAGGCCGTGGCACTGGACAAGCTTGCGGCATACGGTGTGAAGGTTGGCTATCCTGACAAGTGGGACGACTTGAGCAAGCTGGAGATAGACCCGTCAAAGTCTTTGCTGGAGAACATCAAGGCCGCACAGTTCTTTTATTGGAATCTGAACTACGACAAGGAGTACAACAAGCCTGTTGACCGCGAGAAGTGGGAGATGTCACCGCAGACAGTAAACGCCTACTACAACCCGATGAACAACGAGATCTGCTTCCCGGCAGGATTCCTGCAGCCGCCACTCTTCGACCTCAATTCCGATGCAGCCGCGAACTATGGCTCAATAGGAGTGGTCATCGGCCACGAGATGACTCACGGATTCGATGACCAGGGCCGTCAGTTTGACAAGGATGGCAACCTGCGTCAGTGGTGGAGCGAGGAGGATATCGCAGCATTCCAGATTCCGGCAGAGCAGCTTGCAGTCTATTTCGATTCTCTCTGGGTTATTCCAGGTGAGCTCAAGGCAAATGGCCATCTCTGCCTTGGCGAGAACATCGCCGACCACGGAGGTCTGAACATAGCATACGATGCATTCCAGATGTGGCAGCAGAAGCACGGCAAACTGACGGATGACAATGGCTTCACACCTGAGCAGCGTTTCTTCCTGTCATACGCCAACGTATGGGCCGGCTCGGCATCGAACGAGATATTGCGCTATCTGACTATGATGGACGTGCATTCCGTGGACCGTCTCCGCATAAACGGCTCCCTTCCACAGTGCGACTATTGGTACGAGGCTTTCAACATACAGCCAGGCGACTCACTGTATGTTGCGCCTGAGAACCGCGTGAAAATCTGGTAATTACATTTATTGATTGTTAGTAAAGCCGGACGCACCATCAAAGTGCGTCCGGTTTTTGTTGCCTTCATATACCAAAAATGTGTTGAAAAAGAAGTAACTTCGCGCTGCTTAACAAAAACCCCACATAGAATGCAGGACAGAGAGCGGAAAATGACTACTGTGACAATAGGCTGTGCCGTTGTCAACATCGTTCTTACCATCGCCAAAATCATAGCCGGACTGTTCGGCAAGAGTGCGGCGATGATGGCCGATGCCGTCCATTCCCTGTCTGATGTGGTGGCCGATGGCGTTGTGCTGCTTATGGTGCGCATCTCCGCGAAAGGCAAGGATGAGCGATACAACTGGGGACGAGGCAAGTACGAGGCCGTAGCCACTATTGCCATCAGTCTGCTTCTGATTGTGATTGCCGCCGATATGATGGCAGACGGCATTGAGTCCATCAAGGAAGTCCTGACCGGAGGTGAGATTCAGAAGCCAGGCAATATCGCGCTTTGGGTTGCGGTCATCTCCATTGTCTTGCAGGAGGCTGTTTTCCGTTGGACAGTCCACGTTGGCAAAAGTGTTGAGAGTCAGACAATGATTGCGAACGCCTGGCATCACCGTTCAGACGCACTGGCATCGGTGGCTACTCTCATTGGCATTGGCGGAGCAATATTTCTTGGAGGTAAATGGACGATGCTCGACCCTTTGGTTGGGTGCATAATAAGCATAGTCATTCTGGTTATTGCCGTCAAGATGTTTCTACCAGCCCTGAAAGAGCTGACAGACTGTGCCCTGCCAGAAAAGAGAATTGAGGATATATCCGCAGCTGTTTTGTCCGTAAATGGTGTTGAGGGCATCTCGGATATAGCCACACGCCAAAGCGGGCATTGCAATGTGATAGAGGTTACCATTGAGGTTGCTCCCGATATGAGCGTGACCGATGCAGACTCAATCGGCAAGGCTGTAAAAGAGACCCTGACAGAGCTCTTAGGCCCTGATACGATTGCCACAGTTCAGATAGTTCCAAAACAATAACACTTCTCTGCAATGGCCCCGTACAGGACAATGGCAGACTATATGGCCACCATCCTCAAGGGAAGGGTACAGAAGATAGCCATAAACGCAGGACTCAGTTGTCCGAACCGCGACGGCAGGCTGAGCCGCGATGGATGCGCATATTGCAACAATGCCTCTTTCAATCCGGAATATGCGCTGCTATCAAAAGATAGCATCACCAGCCAGTTGGACAAAGGTGTTGAGTTCTTCCGGAGAAAGGGAGCGGCCGATGCATACCTGCCCTACTTCCAGTCTTTCAGCAATACATACGGAGAGACATCCAGACTAATAGAGCTTTATGAGGAAGCGCTCCGATATCAGGGAGTGGCAGGACTTGTGATAGCCACCCGCCCGGACTGCCTTGCAGAAGACTTGCTGGACTATTTTGAGTCTCGTTTCGGAGAAGCCGCCCCCGAGGGGCATCCTTTCCTTTTATTGGAGTTGGGCGTGGAATCCACTAGCAACGATACACTGGCCCGGATAAACCGTGGGCACACCTTTGAATGCGCTTCAGAGGCCATTACGGAACTGGACCGGAGAGGCATTGCCGTGGGCGCGCATCTGATTATCGGACTGCCGGGAGAAAAAGATGAAGACTTTATCAGTCACGCCAAAAGAATCTCGGCACTGCCCGTGAGCACCCTCAAGCTGCACCAACTGCAAATTATCAAGGGAACGCCAATGGCGCAGGAGTACTTATGCAATCCTCAGGAATTTGACCTGCTCACCCCGGAACGGTATGCGGACATAGTTGTAAGGATGCTTGCTGAATTGCGCAAGGATATTGCCGTAGATCGTTTCGTCTCAGAATCACCGTCCGCAATGGTACTGGCCCCACGCTGGGGAATCAAGCCTGCACAGTTCCAGCAGATGGTGGAGAAAGAATTGTCAGGGCACTCACTCCTTTGATATAAGGACACAGGCACCACCACCGGGAGCCATTGACAGCTCAAGGACGGACTTACGGTCAACGGTGATTGTACGGGTCTGGATGACCTCGCGGTTAGTGCGATAGTCGGCATCCGGAGCATCCTCGGTAATGACTGCGGTGAACTTGCCCTTCGGCAGGAAACTCAGGTCAACAGACACCTTGCGCGCATCCTCGTTCGTGGCTGCGCCAATCAGATAGCGGCCGTCATTGGCCTGACGCATCATCACTATGTACTCCCCTATCACACCATCCAGCGTGCGGCTCTCCAGCCACGGCTGCCTCTGACCACCCAGGAACTGCAACAATGACGGATACTTGCGGTAATACTCAGGAATATCAGGAATGACTGTGGCACCGGAATAGGTTATCATTGTGCGCGCGGCCTCGGCTGCCACTGTTGATGGCACCTCCTGATTGTTGTCAACGCGTGTGGTGCGGCCCTGACGCAGATCAAACATTCCGTTGTTCATATCAACAGGACCTGCCACCATATTAACAAATACTGATGTCACGAAGGTCTTCGGGTAGAATATGCTGCGGCCGTCAAGCTGTGCCTTGCAGTACTCTCTTGTCACTGCATTCGGATATGTGCGGTCCTGTCCCCACGGATGTACCGGATAGTCGTGGAAGTCAACCATCAGATGATGCTTTGCGCAAAGGCGGGTTATATTGATGGTCTTCTGATTCTTCTCAATGTCTGAGCCGTTCATGAAACCATATTTGACGCCACTGGCACCCCACTCCTCGTATTGTGCCAGAGTAGCCTCAATTGGATAGTTGGAGCCTGCCACATCGTTCAGATAGAGCCACACACCTACCCCACGCTCTTTTCCGTACTTGATTATGCGCTGCACGTCGCGCGCCTTATCACCCGTTGTCGGGTCTGAGTCCTTCTCAAACTCTGGTCCGTACCAGTTTGCATCAAGCACCAGACCCGCAAAGCCGTTCTCTGCGGCAAAGTCAATCATTCTGGTCCAGGACTCGTAATTCATAGTGTAGCGATACCCTTCCCATACGGCACCGTTGATGCGCCAGTCCCAAAGGTAGATTCCCGGTTTGACCCAACTGTACTCTGTCTGATACTCAGCATCCTCGGTATAGTCAGGGTTGAGCAGTTCAATCAGATGCGAGTCAACAAGATCACCGGGCTTGCGTCCTAACATTATGACTCTCCAGGCAGACGCATCGCCCTCTGCCGCAACGGGTGCGGACACGATGCTGAACCTTGTATCACCTGCCTCGGAATGCAGCAGCAACGGCTTTCCCGTATTGAGCATTGCTTCGTGAACAGCCATATAGATATCGTCATCTGCCTTTATTGTCATTATCGGTGTACGGTCTCCATTGGCCTGAGACAGAAGCTCCGGACCAAGGTTGTGCCTCTCGCCATTGTAGTACCAGGCGGTGTAGTCTCCGGCAAACCCGAAGTCTGTTGCCTCACGCCAGGACTCTCCGGTCTGAAGATAGCGGAACGCGACACCGTCATTGTATGCGCGCATCACAATCCGCAACGATGCCTCACCGTTGGAGAAAGTCACGTTTGCCTCTCTGTAATTGTCGGCCACGGCTGAGCGCTTGCCCCATACCGGATGCCAGACGCCACGGTGTCTCACGCTCTTTTCAGCGGTTACGCTCCAGTCTTTGCCGGGAACTGTTCCAGCAGATGTCTCATAGCCAATACGCGAGTCTCTAAGCAGGCACTGACCAACATACGTGACATCATACACCAGGCCACCTTCAGCCATACGCAAAGAGAGTACTGCATTACCATCGGGCGATTC
Source organism: uncultured Bacteroidales bacterium (assembly GCA_937898885.1). Taxonomy (GTDB): domain Bacteria; phylum Bacteroidota; class Bacteroidia; order Bacteroidales; family Bacteroidaceae; genus Colenecus. The sequence continues at coordinate 57,483 of CALDKD010000124.1, forward strand.
AACACTTACAATATCATTGGCACTTCTTACAGAGGCCGGGATGGCAAGAAGCAGTATTCCGAGCAATAGAATTGACTTTTTCATTGTTCAAGCAGTTATCAAACATCTATACAGCACAAATATACTCTATTTTGCGAATAGGAGGAAAGATGTTGGTCTTGTAACGGGAAAAAAACATAATTTTGGGCAAAATAGCATTCCACGGAATATGAGACATATCAAAATCATACTGATGCTTATTGTAGCAATGGCGTTTTCATCAAAATCCATTGCGCAGGAGTATCTGCCATACAGCATCATCGGTGACCCGTCGGGCACCGCGCCCTATTTCTTCGGGCCATCGGCATTCCCTGTTCCGGATATGGTGAGGAACACAACCGGTGATATCAGATGTCAGCTTAACACGGATTTCTCCTGGGGTCATCTGGCGCCGACTACCGATTACGCATCAACGTTCGGTTTTGACCTAAGGATACCGTTGTGGACAGACCGGGTAAATCTTGCAATATACGGGCAGTTTCACGAATGGTACTGGGACACGCCTGAGGTACGCCAGATACGCAAGGTAAGGCCGGAATATGCCCTGCAGGGAAACACAGCCGGAGATGCATACATCAGTGTTGATATGAGAGTTCTTAATGAGAGAAAGCTCATTCCGCTCACGGTGGTCAGGGTGGCTCTGAAAAGCGCCTCAGGCGATGACTATGAGAAGGCACGGTACTTTGATGCCCCCGGCTATCACTTTGACCTTTGCGCTACTAAATCGTTTATGACGAATGGAGACATGTTCATCAAGGGCTTCAAGGCATCGTTCAACTTCGGTTTTGTCTGCTGGCAGACCGACATAGGCTGCCAGAACGATGCCTGGCTTGTGGCTGGGTCTCTGGAGTTGGATACGAGATGGGCAAGCGCATCGGTAGATGTGGGCGGATATTACGGACGTGAGCACTATTATGACAGTCCTACTACTCTGAAGGCCCGTCTGAGCATACTGCCGGAAAAGACACTCTCACCTTTCATTCAGTTCCAGAGCGGGCTGAGGGACTGGCCATTCAATCAAATCAAGGCAGGCATCACCTATTCATTCAAAAAAAGATAACACGTAATTACCTATATGATGAAAAGACTTACAATTCTGGCATTGCTTTTGGCTGCTACGACATCCGTACCTGCCAACGACACTATCCAAATAAACAGTTTCCGGTATGCCGGACCTTTCGAGGTAACCGTACCACATCTGGTTGACTCGCTGAACATAGATGGCAAGAAGTTCCAGATGAAATCTTTTCTGGACGTGCCGCTCTCGCTTGACGCAGTCAATGATGCCTGTGTGGTGAGCACTGTCCCGGAATGCGACAAGGATGCCTTGCACCTGCTTGGCTTCAACATTGAGAACAGGATATACGCCAAAGCGAGCATAAAGGTTGACGGTCTCAAGGAGTATCATTTATATGTTGACGGGAAAAAGCAGAATGGCGGTGAGCTTAGTCTGGAGCCTGCCACACACGATATTGTCATCAAGTACCTGACATCAGCCGATTCAAAGGACTCTCTTAAAGTGAGCATAATTGACACTAAAGGCAGATTGTCAGTACGGCAGGACGGAAAGAGTATTTTCTCGCTCGACGCCAACACCCAGGGCGCCGGTTGCGACGGTGTCAGGGTATCGGCAAGCGGGAAATACATCTCCGTAAGTCATTCGCTCATCAACGCAGAGGGAAAAAGCAGTGCATATACCGAGATTATTGAGGCATCCTCAGGAAAGGTTATCAGGCGCTCGAATGAGGGAATAAGATGGATGCCGGCCACCGATTCCTACTATTACACCAGACCAGACGTCAACGGCCGGAAACTGATTTGCGCTGACGTTGCCACCTCGGCAGAGACTGTGCTGGCTGAGAATCTGCCAGATGGCCGTTTTGTAATTCCCGCATCGGGCGATTATCTTTATTTCACCCTTGAGCAGGAAGGACCGAAAGAGGGCGATGTACATCAGATCCTTGAGCCGGATGACAGACAGCCCGGCTGGAGAGACCGCTCGTACATAGCTCGCTATGACCTCAGGACAGGCCTGATGCAGCCGCTTACATACGGATGGCACCAGACCTATCTGGAGGACATCTCTGACGATGGCAAGACTATGCTTTTTATGACATCGCGCAGCAGACTCACCGAGCGTCCCACCACACTATTCTCGCTCTACACTATGGACCTGAGCACGCTTCAGGTAGAGTGCATTCTCCAAGACGATGGTTTCATCACAGGCGCGGAACTGTCGCCCGACGGCAAGCAGGTGCTTATTACAGGCTCTCCTGAGTGTCTGAGCGGTATCGGTATGGATGTGCCGGAGGGACGCACTCCCAATATGTATGACTACCAGCTTTACCTGATGAACCTGTCTGACAAGAGCGTAAAGCCTTTGACCAAGGATTTCGCACCTTCGGTCCAAAGTCTGGTATGGAGCAGATACGACGGCAAGATATACTTCTATGCTGAGGACAAGGATTGTCTGAACCTATTCAGGCTGAACCCGGACAATTGCAAGACTGAGCGTCTTCCGAACAAGGAAGAGTATCTGTCTGGCATAGATATGGCCCGCACGGCCCCCACCCTGGTCTATTATGGCCAGAGCCTTTGCAACGGCTACCGCGCCTACTCAATGGATACCAAATCGCTGAGGCAGAAGGAGCTTTACGATTTCAGCGCCGAGAGACTTGACGGCATTCAGATTGGTGAGGGCAACGCATACGAGTTCACCAGCTCGAAAGGTGACCTGATAAACGGCTTCTATGTTCTGCCGCCGGATTTTGACCCGGATAAGAAGTATCCGCTTATTGTCCATTACTACGGAGGATGCTCGCCAAGCACACGCTATTGCATCGGGTCTTACTCGCCGCAGGTGTATGCGGCCCAGGGCTATGTGTTCTATGTGGTCAATCCCAGCGGAGCTTCCGGCTTTGGACAGGAGTTCGCGTCACGTCACGTGAATACAGCAGGCGATGGTGTGGCAGAGGATATCATCGAGGCTACCCAGCGGTTCTGCGAGGATCATCCGTTCATAAATAAGGATAAGATAGGATGTTTCAGCGCATCGTACGGAGGCTTTATGACACAGCTGCTTCTGTCCAAGACTGACATTTACGCCACAGGTATCTCACACGCGGGCATCAGCAGCCACACCAGTTACTGGGGCGAGGGTTACTGGGGATACTCTTACAGCGAGACCTCAATGGCTAACAGCTATCCCTGGACCAGAAAGGACTTGTATGTTGACCGCAGTCCACTCTATTTCGCCGACAGGATTCACACTCCGTTGCTGTTCCTGCACGGCTCAGCCGATACAAACGTGCCTATCGGAGAGAGCATACAGATGTTCACGGCTCTGAAGCTTCTTGGCCAGGAGACTGCGTTTGTGGTAGTTGACGGCGAGAACCACGGCATAAAGGATTATGCCAAGCGTCGTCAATGGCTGCGCACCATTTTCGCCTGGTTCAGCAAGTATCTGCAGGATGATGATACCTGGTGGAACGAGCTATACCCGGAAAAAAATCTGTAGTCTTACCAGGCCAGCGCGGATGCGCCAAGGATTGCGGCATCGGACTCCTTGAGCGAGGAGTATAATATCCTCACCTTGTCTTTCCAGATCAGCATCTGGTTCTCATTCATAGACTGTACCATCGCATCGTGGAAGAACTCACGCGATTTGGCAAGTCCGCCAAAGAGCACGATTGCCTCTGGAGAGCTGAACTTGACGAAATCTGCGAAGGCCCGTCCGAGCAATGTGCCGGTGTAGTTGAATATCTCAAGCGCTATGGCATCACCTTGAACTGCGGCATCATATACATCCTTGGATGATATGGCAGAGGGCTCAAGCTTGCGAAGAAGGCTGTCGCGGGTGTCCTGCAGAAGCATCTGACGGGCTGTGCGTGCCACACCCATTGCGCTGGCGTATGCCTCAAGGCAACCCTTCAGGCCGCAGTTGCACTGGCGTCCGCCGGGCTCAACGCATACGTGACCAAGCTCACCGGCAAAGCCATCGTGTCCATACAGCATCTTGCCGTCTATGACTATGCCACTTCCAACTCCTGTACCAAGGGTTATCATTATGAAGTTACGCAAGCCTTTGGCCACACCGTAAGCCATCTCACCCATCGCGGCGGCATTGGCGTCGTTGGTTATGGTTACGGGGATGCCTGTCTCCTGTGATATCAGCCGCGAGAACTCTACTATGGTGGGTTTGCCGTCAACGTAGGTCCACTTGAGGTTCGGGGCGAACTCTATGGTTCCTTTGTAGTAGTTTGCGTTGGGGGCTCCGATGCCTATGCCTTTTACCGTGCCCTGATCTGACACTTTTGCCATCAATGACTTTATGGCATCGGTCAGGGTGTTCAGATAATCCTGCAGATTGTCCTGAAGGGAGGATACCACACACTGGGCCAGTATCTCGCCGGTTGATGTCACTACTCCTAATTTTGAGGACTGACCGCCTACGTCTATGCCTATTACAAGTTCTTGTGTCATATTATATTATTTTAGGGCCGTAAGACCTGAGCTAGTGTCCGGACTATTACCTGCTCGGCTACTCGCTTTACGCCGCTCCGGGGATAGTCCGGACACCACCTCAGGTCTTACTACGGAATCGCATTAATTGAAGGTTTATATATTGTTTGGTCTTTAGTTTTTGGACTGTTCCTGCTTGAAGTTATCGAACCAGGCTATCTTGGCCAGGTAGAACTCCTTGACGGCATCCCAGTCGTAGTAATATTTGTAGGTCTTGCCTTTGGCGTCGGTGTAGCTTGGTATAGGAATGGTTGCCTCTTCCTCGTTCATCAGGAACTTGACCAGTACCTTACCGTCCTTGTTACGGTAGAATATCCACTGGATATTACTGCCCATATGTACAATGTCGTACTCCACCCACTTGTCGGCAACCTTCTCGTAATCGCTTACAGACCAGCCGCAATCGTTGATGTCCATCAGGCAGACGAACGGGAAGAGCTGGGTGTCGTGGCCGTAGCGAAGGTCAAGAGTAACGCCATTGCCTGCTATCGCGGCATCGGCACAATCAATGAAGTTCTGCAACAAGGCACAGCGGCCATAAGGAACCACATCACCTGTAAGTGGGCTGAATGCCGACTGAGTGTACCAGTAGAGATTATTCATAAGGAATGAGTCGTACCACTCCTGATAGGTGAACACGTCATTCAGATCAATGCCCAGGTCGTGGCTCTGCATGTTGGCAGCCATATCGTATAGGTCGTTGTACAGGGTGGCCGACGCATCCATAACGCGTACGTTGTACTGGCGCTGCGCTGACGGTGTGCCGCCCATACCGGGGAACATACGAACCTCGGTCTTCATCTCATAGCGTGTAATGAAGGTTGTGTCGGTAAACAGAACAGTCATAAGGCGTTCCGGATGTGTGTGACGGTCATTGAACTCGTTCACCGCAGCGCTCTTCTCGCGGCTGTTCTTGAACGACGACACTGCCCCGTCCTCCTTATTCAGATAATTCACATCGTGATCTCCGGCATCGTAGGTTATCTGCATATCCGGATACTCGCGATATATCTCTGAAAGACCGGAGAGCATACTCACGATAACACGATGCGAGCCGGTTGACCTGGCAACAATGCTGCCGTTCTTGCCGAAGAGTTTGGGATAGTTCTCCATCATACGGCGGGTTATGCCTTTGTGCTGTCTCATTCCCTTGGGAGTAAGATCGCCCAGACGGCCTGCCGCATCGTCCTTCATTATCTCAACGCGGTCCAGCACAGTCTTGCCGAACTCAGTGAGCACGCCCTTGTCGTACGCATCCTTCAGAATGTTGTAAGGACGCTCATACTGAGACGTGTTGAGCATATAGCGCGAGCCGTGACGGCCGTAATGGCTCAGATAGAATGGTTTGAAGCCCTTTGGAGCCGGAGTATAGTCCACATCGGGAGCCACATACTCATACATCAGTCCGCCGAACTTGTTAATATTGTCCGCATTAATCTTATCCACGGGAATTACATCGGCACGTACCGCCGGAGCAATCATAGCGGCCATCGCCACCATTGACAGGAATCTTCTCATCATATCGTACAGTTTGTTTAATATTTCATAACGTGTTTGCGAATTTATACAAAAAAAGAGAGACATAAAAGCCAGACGGACTTTTTGCCTCTCCTTATCTTATTAAAAGCTGTCTGACGCCTGAATCAGAACAAGTTCTCAGCGCCTTTTGACTTACGGCCCTTCTTGCCCTTTCTTGCAAGCTCATCAAGATACTGTGATGACGGAGCGACTCCCGTGCTCACCACATATACATACCTGTTGAATGAGCGGTCCTCTGTCACCTTGTGTGTCTTCTGGGTCTTCTTGTCCTTCACCTTCTTGGTGACTGACTGCTCCACATACTCATCCCTCAGCGACATCTTGTACTCGCCATATTCAAACGTAGCAGCCGTAAGCTCGTCAACTTTTGTAGTCTTGACATCAATCTGATGGGTGGCTGCGAAGTTCAGAATAGACTTGTACAGCTTCTTGTCGTAGAATGTGACCTCAACGTATGCTATCTGGTTATTCTTTCCATACTGCACGATAATCGTATAATCCTTATTAGCAGGAACATCCGCCGAAGTGAAGACATTTGCGGCAGCCTTGATGGCGTTTGTGTGATTCAGACGCAGCTGGTTTTTCTTTGCATCGTACTTGAATTTCTGGCTGATAAGCTTATCATAGTCAGCGGTGACAATACCGGCATACGGAAAGCTGTCATCTGCGGCCGCGACCTCCTCAAGGAGCACGTCATCGCCCTCACTCTCTACAACAGTCTCATCCTGAGCGTATGCTGTCATACACGAGAAGATGACAGCAGCCATAATCATCAGTTTTTTCATATCAATTACATTGTTACTTGTTTCACAGTGCAAATTTAACACACTTTTCCGTACTACGCCACATAATACCAGAATATTATTGCGTACAGCAGAGACCGGAAGCCTGTTGTACGCCCATCAAACCAAACTTTGGCACAATCAAACCAAGGTTTGGTTTAATGCGAGTATAACTGGCTGCCTGTAACACTTGCGTTACTTCTGGG
>CALDKD010000125.1 GCA_937898885.1 uncultured Bacteroidales bacterium
TTCTGGTGGCCATGTCGCTCATGGGCTACTTCTCGTACAAGCAGCTGTCTGTTGAGCTGCTGCCCAATACGGAACTGCCTCAGCTCTACATAACTTGTTCGGCCCAGAGTGACCTGACGCCTTCTTACATGGAGCAGCAGGTGGTCATTCCCCTTGAGGGTGCCGTCAGTGCTGTGGGCGGCGTGGAGAATATGGAAACGACCGTGTCGGGCCGTCAGGGCAGCATCAGGGTCGATTTCAAGCGTGGAACCAACCTGAAGCTCACCACGGTAAAGCTGCAGCAGAAGATCAGTTCCATCCGTTCGGACTTCCCCACAGGCGTCAACGTGAATGTCCAGCAGGCCAACATCGGTGGCATGGGCAACCAGTTCATCTCGCTTCAGGTACGCGGAACGGGCGGTGTGGACCGCCTCAGGGCCATCGTGGACAAGGATGTGGTGCCACGTCTCCTGAGCGTTGACGGAATAGCTGACGTGACGGTATATGGTGGTCGTGTCAAGTCCATCGAGATACGTTCCAATCCGGAGGCCATGCAAGCCTTGAACATCTCAAACTCGCAGATCAGCCAGGCACTGAACCAGTACAACCAGGAGCGTACGTTCCTGGGCTTCATCAGCGAGTCGGACCGGAAGTATTACGTGCAGCTGGATGCCAACTACGATGATGTGTCACAGGTGGAGAACCTTGTCGTTGCGCCCGGTCCCATCTATCTTAAGAATGTGGCGACGGTGTTCTTCGACTACAAGGACGAGACCACCATCAGCAGGGTTAACGGCATGGACGCCATTTCGGTATCGATGGTAAATGTGCAAGGCGAGAACATACTGGAACTGTCCAAGAGATGTCTGAAACGCATAGATGAGGTGAACCGCGAGGTTGCCCCGCAGGACCTGCAGCTGGTTGTGCAGTCCAACTCGGCCGACCAGATCAGCAATAACATGTCGCAGATAGTACGTCTGGCGCTGCTGGGCGGCTTGCTGGCCATCTTCGTGCTCTGGTTCTTCCTGCGCAACATCAGGCTGGTGTGCCTCATCGCACTGTCCATCCCCGTGTCGGTCTTGTCGGCATTCAACATCTTCTATGCCGCAGACATATCCATCAATACGCTTACACTCTTAGGTATAGCGTTGGCCATAGGTATGCTGCTGGACAGCAGTATTGTGGTACTGGAGAACATTTACCGCCTGGCCTCTATGGGAATGCCTCCGCGGCAGGCGGCTCTTCAGGGCGTAAAGGAGGTGCGCAAGGCCCTCATTGCATCGACGCTCACCACGGTTACGGTGTTCCTGCCGTTCGTGTTCTCCGAGGAGCCTATGATTAAGCTGCTTGGCCAGAATATCGGCTTCTCCATCATATCTACGCTGCTTTTCTCGCTTCTTGTAGCCGTCACGTTCATCCCGATGGCAACAGCCGCCATGATGGAACGCAGCAGTGGGAGTGGCAATACCCCGTTTAGCAAGATGTCCATACACGACCGGCCGCTGCAGATTTACTCCACGCTGCTCAAAAACTGCCTCAGGAAGCCAGGGCCGACCATCGTCACCGCAGTTGTCGTACTGGTCATCTCATTCATAGTAGCTCTATCGCGCAATACCGGTCAGAACCGTCAGATAGACAGCGACCGTGTCAATGTCAGCATAACCATGCCTACCGGAAGCACCATCGAGAACACAGATGAGGCTACGGCTACTCTGGAGTCGCGTCTGGACAGTTTTCCGCACAAGAAAGATGTAATAAGCCGCATCCAGGAAGATCAGGCCTCCATCACTGTCACCCTTCTGGATGACTACAGCAAGAAGGGTGGACCGACCATCAGCCAGATTGTGGAGCAGCTGGGCGATCAGCTCAAGCTGGACGATGATATTGACGTGCGCGTAACCCCTGGTTACGGCGGAGGACAGCAGAATGCAAACGGACTGAACAGGCTGGCGAGCTTTATGAGCGTGCTCGGCGTGGGCGACAATTCCGAGAGGATAGTGGTCAAGGGCTCCGATACCGAGACCATGCGTATCGTGGCCAACGAACTGAGATACAATCTGGAACAGATGGAGTTCGTGCGTGATGTCCGCGTTGACAACCCAGGTGGTCGCCGCGAGGTCCAGCTGACCTTCGATCCCGTGTCACTGGCATCGTACGGCATCACGCTCCAGAACATCACCTCGGCCCTCAATGACCTGAACCGCTCTACCAGCACAGGTGCAAGCTTCAAGGTTGGTACCGATGAGTATGACATCGTCATCATGGATGACCTGACCGAAGAGGAGGAAGAGGCCGGCCGTTGGGAGAAGACGATGGATGACCTGCGCCGCGTCACCCTAACCGATCAGAACGGCGGAGTGCATGAACTGCAGCAGCTGGCCAGCATACGTCTGAGCCGTGGACCTTCCGAGGTCCGCCGCGTGAACCGTGACCGCCGCATCAACGTCTCCTACAGCATATCGCAGAGCGAGGAACTGCCCAAGGATGTGCTGGACGGCTATCACGACCAGATTGATGACCTGATAGCCAATTACAATCTGCCCTCAGGACTCGCTCTGGAAGCACAGCGGGGCGATGACTCGACCAATGAGTTCAAATTCCTGATCCTGGCATCGATACTGTTGATATTCATGATATTGGCGGCATCGTTCGAGTCGCTGACCACACCTGTTGTGCTGTTGTTCTCCATACCTCTGGCAGCCATAGGATCACTGCTGGCACTACTCTTGTCGGGCAACAGCCTGATGACGGCCAATACCCTGACCGGATTCCTGATTCTGCTGGGTGTGGTGGTCAACAACGGCATCATCCTGATAGACTACTCGACCACTCTGCGCAAGCGTGGCTACGGCCGCATGAGGGCCATCATGACCAGCGGCTACTCTCGTCTCAGGCCTATCTGCATAACGACCATAACGACCATCGTCACGCTTATCCCGATGGCGATGGGCGACAGCGAATATGCCGGTGCCATAGGCGCGCCCTTTGCGCTGACCGTCATAGGCGGACTTACGTTCTCGGCTCTCCTGACTCTGCTGCTCATACCTACGCTCTACATCTCGTTTGAGAATATGCGCGCATGGTACAAGGGCCTGGGCCGCTATACGCATATCCTGCACGCCGTTGTCTTAGGTGTGGGCTTGCTGGTGATCCTGACAAGCCTGAGTGGAATCTTCCGTATCCTGCTTTCAATCATCGTGCTGCTGATTGCCATTCCGGGAGTGACATACTTCATCAAGAGCTCAGTGAGGATTGCACGCGAGGACATCGTCGCTCCTGACGAGCCTATTGAGATTGAGGTGCGTAACCTGGTCAAGGTTTACGACTGGCCGGGACTGTTCCTGCGTCAGTGGAGGAGCGGCCTCAACATACGCCGCAGGCTGGGACTGGCACGCACTTACCATCATGCAAAGGACTTTGTGGTTCTTATGTGGCAGGTCGTGGTGTTCGGATTCACGGGCTATCTGGCCGGCTGGTATTTCGAGAAGAGTTCCTGGATACTTCTCATGGCCATCATTACTCTGGCTGGTGTCAGCAACATACTGAAAGCCGTTGCCGAGTATATTGGTTACAAGTCTGGCAATCCGGGTACTACGCAGAAGATCAGACGGATACTTTTCTGGGTCCTGCCCGCTCTGACTATGCTCTTCCTGAGTAAACGCCTTGAAAGCAAGGGATTCATGGTGTTCATAGCAGTGGTCTGGGTGCTTGGACTCCTCATCCGCCGTACATCGGATTACCTATATGAGAACGATATTAACGTGGAGCGTCTGAAGGGACAGAAGGCCGGTCTGAAGCGGACCTGGTTCGTGTTCGTCAAGAGCATTCCAGTCATAGGCAAGCAGAAGAAGCCGTTCAGGGCCCTGCGCGGCGTATCGTTCCAGATCCATAGCGGCATGTTCGGCCTGCTGGGCCCCAACGGAGCCGGCAAGTCCACGTTCATGCGCATCGTCACAGGCATCCTGCGCCAGAGCTATGGCACGGTGTTCATCAACGGCATAGACACGCTCAAGTACCGCGAGGAGCTGCAGAGCCTTATAGGGTTCCTGCCTCAGGAGTTCGGCATGTACGAGGCTATGACAGCGTGGGATTTCCTCGATTATCAGGCCATCCTTAAGGGAGTGACCGATGAGAAGGTCCGTCGCGAAAGGCTTGAGTACGTGCTTACCGCAGTTCATATGTACGAGCAGAGAAACTCTGCCATCGGTTCCTTCTCGGGCGGTATGAAGCAGCGCATCGGAATCGCCATGATCCTGTTAAACCTGCCGCGCATACTTGTTGTCGATGAGCCGACTGCTGGTCTGGATCCCCGTGAGCGCATACGTTTCCGCAACCTGCTGGTCGAGCTGAGCCGTGAGCGCATCGTCATATTCTCGACCCACATCATTGAGGATATCGCCAGTTCGTGCAACCAGGTAGTGGTCATCGAGAAGGGTGCGCTCAAGTACTTCGGTGAGCCCGGCGATATGGTTCATCTGGCCAAGGACAAGGTATGGCTGTTTGACATCGAGGCATCGCGTCTGGGAGAACTGGACGAGAGACTGATAGCCAACCACATTCAGGATGGCGACATGATCAAGGTACGCTACATATCGCCCACATGTCCCGTTCCCGGAGCCGAGCCGGCCGAGCCCAACCTGGAGGATGCTTACCTCTGCCTGTTGAAGAATCTTTAAATGAAGTAGAGCAATGTCAGTCATACAGAATTTGAAAGCCTATGCCAAGGTCTGCGGCTACAATATGAGGATAATATTTGCGGGCAAGTTCATCTGGTTCCTGCTGCTGGGCCTGGCTCTGTTCTTCTTCCTCATGTTCACGGCGGCATCCAAGGGCACTGTGCTCAGCCACAGCATGGTATACAACCAACTTATCATACCGGGACTGCTGCTGGTGTTCTATCCGGCCTGTTTCGGCATTCAGAACGATGCCGACAACCGCATATTGGAACTGCTTTTCAGCATACCCAACTATATCTATAAAGTATGGCTGTTCAGGCTGTTCATGATTTACGTGGAGGTCTTCCTGATACTGGTAGTATATGCCTTCCTGGCCAGGATACTCCTGTATCCGGTGTCACCCTTCCTTATGGCGGCTCAGCTCATGATTCCCGTCATGCTGTTCGGCAACATGGCCTTCATGTACTCCACGCTCATCCGCAACGGTAACGCCGCCGCGGTGCTGTCAGTGCTTACTGTCATACTGGCGCTTATCCTGTCCAACATGCCCTTCGTCCAGAACAAAGTTTGGGACGTGACCATCAACCCATACGAGGAGCCGGAGAACATCAATGCGGCTATCTGGAGCGTTATCCTGCTCAAAAACCGCATCGCTATGATTGTGGCCGGTATCGTATTCCTTATGTCGGGCCTCCTTGGCCTGCAGAACCGCGGCAAGTTCCTCTGATTCCTAAATAGAGCAAGCTTCGTGAGTGACTTTTAAGTTCGCAACGTGATTTGTAATCTACCGGAATGGCTATGTCGGATCCGCTTTCACCTGAGCAACGCCACCGCAATATGGCGGCAATCCACGGCAAGGACACCAAGCCCGAGGTTATTGTGCGCAAGTATTTGTGGAGGCACGGCTTCCGCTACAGACTGAATCATTACAGACTGCCAGGCAAGCCCGACATTGTGCTCCGCTCATACCGTACCTGTATCTTTGTGAACGGTTGCTTCTGGCACGGACATTCCACAACGGGTGATGATGGCAGTGAGACTCCTTGCCGGTATTTCCGTATGCCGCACACCAATACGGAGTTCTGGCAGGCTAAGATAACCCGTAACCGGCAGCGTGACACCACCGTTCAGCAACAACTGGCCGTAATGGGATGGCACTCCATAACAATCTGGGAGTGTCAGCTCAAGCCGTCAGTACGCGAGGATACATTGCGTAGTCTGGTATATACACTTAGCAGGATTTACCTTCAGGACCGCTCGCTCAAAGCTGTTCCTCAATCAGTCTGATTACATCATTGTCGGCAGGAAGCCACTGTACGCTGTAAAGATTCTCCCTTGTTAGCCAGCGGGCAGCCTCATGCTCGTTCAGATGCAGGGCATCACCCTCAAGGGTACACCAGAAACAGTGTAGTGTGAGATGGAAATTGGGGTAGTCCCACTCAACGGTGGATATCAGCTGGCCAACATTGATACAGGCATCAAGCTCCTCGTGTATCTCGCGCACAAGGGCCTGCTGAGGTGTCTCGCCAGGCTCCATCTTGCCACCTGGAAACTCCCACCAGTCCTTGAAATCGCCATATCCGCGCTGTGTGGCGAAAATCTCTTCTCCGCGCCTTATTACGGCTGCTACTACCTCAATGGATCTCATATCGGCAAAGATAGTCATTTCCCCTTGAAATAATTTACTACATTTGTACACTATATGTTTTTTTGATGGTATGGATTGGAAGGTGAGTTCGTCTTTGTGCGGCAAGGAAAGTCGCGTTGCCGTTTTTGAGAAAGGTGCCTGCTACAATCTGGACGGTATCACTGTCGTTGACCTTTACGGCAGCTGGCTTGATATGGGACGTCAGTACGGCAGTCTCTGCAAGGAGTACCTGTGTGATGTGCTCCGCTACATATATGGCAAGACTGCGGAGAGCAAGTCAAAACTTGATTCCGCCATTGACATATCCGAGAGACTATATTCACATTATCCCGCTTATCTGCAAGACTTTTTCGCCGGAATGGCAGAGACTTCAGGAATGAATATGCGCGAGTTGCGGCTCTGTAACGCGCTTGAGTATGTTGAGGGGTGCTTCTTCTGCTCTGCGATGGCAGCGTGGAATGAGTATTCCGCTGATGGCCGTCTTGTCTATGGCCGCAACTACGATGCCGTAAGCTACAGCGAATTGAGTAGCGACATCATCATTACGGTATATCATCCTGACGGCGCGCACAGTGTCGCTACGATTGGCTATGCGGGCGAGATCTATTGTGTTAACGGCCTGAATGACCAAGGCATATTCATCGAGCTTAACAACGGAATGCCGTCAGCGGGCTGGGACATTCATTGGGATATCACTCCGGGCACCACCATACTGTTTGATACTCTGCTGCACGCAGACTCTCTGGACGATGTTGACAAGACGCTATGCTCCACACAAAGCTTTGCCTCGTTCATAATAGGCGTGGCAGACAAGAGCGAGGCCCGTGCGTACGAGTGGTGCCATGACGGAATAAGGCGGGGCGATGAGACTCCTGATGGCCTGCTGGCCATAACCAACCACTATGTGAACAGCCAGTGGAGCTACGGTAAGCCAACCGACAGCGATAGCTGGAACTCTTTGAAAAGACTTTGCAACATTCACACACAGGCCAAAGTTCAAAAGGGCAATATTGATGCTCTGCGTATGCGGACAATAATGACCACACCGATAGAGGCGGATGGTCCTCTCCATTCTTTTACGCGCTATCAGATGGTAATTGTGCCGGAAACACTGACTTTGCATATCAGAATAACCGGCAGCGGTGAATGGACAGAGATTGATATGAGACGTTTCCTTGATGTGAAAAATGCTTGAATTTGCGAGGATATTGTAGCAAAACCATACTTGGATTCGTCTAATGGTGTGGATAATTTAGGAAGACGTATGATGAGAAAGAAAAGAGACAGTGTGAGAAGGTTTTTTATAGTTGCTTTGATGCTGACCGTGGTGTGCGGACAGACGACGGCTGCCGTATGGAAGGGACGTGTGCTTGACGAGCAGGGTGAGGCTCTGCCGTATGCCAATGTGGTGCTGATGTCTGTGAGGGACTCCGCAATGATAGCCGGTACCACCACCGATACCGAGGGCGCCTATCAGATAGATGGTGACGCGAGTGGCGCGCAGGTGGCAATCACTATGGTGGGCTACAAGACGGTATATGTGGATAATCCTGATGGCGGCACAATCAGAATGGAGCTTGATGTGGAGGCTCTGGGCGAGGTTACCATTACAGCCATCCTCCCTAAGACAACGATTACCGACCAGGGCTTGCAGACACTGGTGCAGGGTACGGTTCTGGAGACTGCCGGTACCGCAAACGATGCCCTGTCGCGTGTTCCGGGCCTGATTAAGGGACAGGACGGCCTTGAGGTGCTTGGCAAGGGCGCTCCTTTAGTGTATATAAATGGCCGTAAGGTCACCGACTCCAAAGAGCTTGACCGCCTGCAGAGCAATGAGATTCAGAATGTAGAGGTAATCACCAATCCCGGGGCTCAGTACGATGCCACGGTGCGCTCGGTGGTGCGCATAAAGACCGTGAGGCATCAGGGCGACGGCTTCGGCTTCAATGCGGGCTTTGAGGACGCACAGTCTCTGCGTAACGGTTACAACGACCCTTCCGGTTATCTGAATATGAACTTCCGTCACAACGGTCTGGACTTCTTTGTGGGCGGCAACGGTCTTAAATTCACAAGCCGTCAGCAGAGCAATCTGTTGCAGCAGACATTCGGCAATCCTGGCTTCTTGCAGCAGGGAACACTTGACTTCGTGCAGACGATGAGCAACTTTGGTGTCAATGGCGGCCTCAACTGTCAGATTGACGACAACCATTCCACAGGTGTCCGTGTGGAGTACGATGCCGACCCATACCTGAAGTCAGAGCAGGTGATAGACGAGGAGGCTTACCGTGGCAACACTCTTGTTGACAAACTGCTCTCCGAGGGCAAGAACAAAATTGACAATATGCCGTGGTCTCTCAAGGCCAATGCCTACTACAACGGAACAGTAGGAAAGCTTGGCATTGACTTCAATGCCGATTATCTCAGGATGAAGTCGTCGGATCAGGCAAACACTAGGGAGAGCAGCACTGTGACTTCTGACGACGAGGTGAGCTACATCACCCACAGCAGCAACAGTATGTACGCCGCGAAGCTGGTGCTGAGCTACCCCATACTGATTGGCGCCCTTCAGGTTGGAAACGAGGATGTCTTCTCGCGCAGGAGCGATGACTATGTCATAGACAAGAGCAACGTGCCGTCGTCGGCATCCGAGGTGGCCGAGGACAACGTGGCGTTGTTTGCCAGCTACGGCTTCTATCTGCCTAAGTTCGGACAGCTGAGCGCAGGAGTCAGATACGAGCATGTTGATTACAGTTACGACGATATCTACGGCAATGACGACCTTACGCGCAAGTACGACAATTTCTTCCCTACATTGTCCTACGCCAATGCGTTCGGCCCGGTGCAGCTACAGCTCAGCTACGGCTCAAAGACCATCCGTCCTGACTTCTACTCGCTGAGCAGCGCCGTCAGGTACCACAGCCGCTACATCTTGCAGAGCGGCAACTCAAGGCTGCAGCCTCAGACCACCAACGACCTGGGTCTGACCGTCAACTGGAATTTCCTGACAATGGTGGCACAGTACTCGCGCGTAGACGATGCCATCACCAGCTGGTCTGAGCTGTATAACAGCGATGGTATAGTTCTGGTGCATCCTGTCAATCTGGACCGTCCGATGCGTACTCTGGCCTGGTTTGTAAATGCCTCACCCACTATAGGCGTGTGGACAATGAACTACACAGTGGGCGTGCAGCAGCAATGGCTCAGCCTTGACTGTCCTGATGTACGCGAGCCAGACGGCATCCGCTCGGTGTCGTTCAGCGACAAGCCTATGTGGATTGCGCAGCTCTTCAATACATTCCGCCTCAGGCACAACTGGCAGATAGAGCTGGGCTGTGAGTACCACAGCAAGGCATACTCGCAGAACTCTATGCTGACGAATGTGTTCTTCAACCTCACCGCAGCCGTGCAAAAGTCATTCCTCGAAGGTGCGCTTGTGGTGCGCCTCTCCGGTGAGGACCTGGCGGGCAAGGCCAACTATGATGTTATGATAGACTGCGGCAGCCACATTATTGACCAGACCAACATTATGGACAGCCAGAGGCTGAAGTTGTCTGTCCGTTACAACTTCAATACCGCCACAAGCAAGTACAAAGGCACCGGTGCCGGTCAGGATGCCGCAAGGCGTATGTCAAAATAATCAGAGCTATGACAGATGATGTGAGCAATATTGAGGCGATGCTGCAGGAATACGGTATAAAGCCGACCGCAAACAGAATAGTGCTGTTGCGGGCACTTGCCGATGCCGGTACTCCGCTTACGCTTACGCAATTGGAGACAATGTTGGAAACAATGGACAAGTCCAGCATATATCGCAGTCTGCTCCTGTTTCACGAGCATCGCCTTGTACATACCATAGATACTTGCGATGAGGGAACCAAGTATGCTATAGGTCACGCTCACGGCGAGTCACAGCCTGACGGTGAGCACGTGCATTTCCATTGTGAGGTATGCCACAGGACTTTCTGCTTTGAGGGAATACCTGTGCCGCATCCTCAGCTGCCTGAAGGCTTTCAGGCCGAAGAGACTAATTTCGTGGTGTCCGGTATCTGTCCTGACTGTTCCAAATAACATTCCAGACATATCTTTGCAACCCGGTTGCACTCTGTCTTCAGTAATTTTGCGTACCTGTAATAATAAGTATGCGCAAAAACTGGATATTGTTGCTGGCGGCTTTGTCATTTGCCGCCTGCAATTCAAACAAGGAACATGATAACGATAGTGCTCATAATGAATCGGAGGAACACGAGGCCCACAACTCTGGCGAAATTGTGTTTGATGAGCACCGTCAGGAACTTTTCGGCGTAGTATGCGGTCAAGTCAAGGCTGCGCCTTTCACTGAGAGCATAAAGGCCGGTGGCCGTCTTGTCACTGCATCAAATGACGAGATTACACTCGTGGCGCCAGCGTCTGGAATAGTGAGATATAAAGCTGGGGGCCTTTCTGCCGGGATGTCCGTGAGCCGTGGTGCCGTGCTTGCGTCCATATCGTCTGAGGGCGTGGCTGGAGGCGACCGTATTGCTAAGGCCCGTGCCGCATTCGAGGCCGCCCGCGCCGGGTATCTGCGCGACTCAGCTCTGGTAAGAGAGAATATTGTAACGGCCCTTCACTATGAGGAGAGCCGTCTGGCTTACACAAATGCACGTCTGGAGCTTGAGGCTTTGTCCGGAGGTGGCGGCGACGGTCCGATAGAGGTGCGTTGCGGACTTACCGGAAAGGTTGAGCGGGTGCAGGCCGGAAATGGCAAATATGTTGAGGCCGGTCAGCCGGTTGTTGTTATCAGTGCCGGACGTATGCTTGAGCTGCAGGTTGATGTGCCGTCCAGATATGCGTCAGCCCTGTCATCCTGCAAAGATGCCCGTTTCCTTACGCCGAAAGGCAGCGCCGTCACTGTGAGCGATATGGGAGGAAATCTGCTTGGATACTCACAGAATGCCACAGACGGATATCTTACAGTATCGTTTGCCGTGCCTCAGTCCGACGGACTTGTTGGCGGAGTATTCACCGATGTGTGGCTGCTTTCCAAGAGCGGAGAGCCGGTGATATCTGTCCCGTCTGAGGCTGTCATAGAGGAACAGGGCATAACAAGCGTGCTGGTGCGTCTTGATGAGGACTGCTTTGAGAAACGCGAGGTGGCTCTAGGCAGTTCGGACGGTATCAGATATCAGGTGCTGAGCGGCTTGAACGAGGGTGAGGAGATTGTCCTGAAGGGTGCCATGCACATCAAACTGGCCGCATTCCAGACTATACCTCACGGACATAGTCACAATCACTGATTACCGCCATGCTTAATAGGATAATACAGTTTGCCCTGTCAAACAGGGTTCTGGTACTGGTACTGGCGGCACTGCTGATCATTGGTGGAATGTACACCACAGGCACAATGGAGGTTGATGTCTTTCCGGACCTTAATGCTCCTACTGTAGTAGTGATGACTGAATCGGAGGGCATGGCACCGGAGGAGGTTGAGCGTCTTGTGACATTCCCGGTAGAGACAGCTGTAAACGGGGCTGCGTCAGTGCGTCGTGTGCGCAGTGCGTCATCAACCGGATTCTCCATTGTCTATGTGGAGTTTGACTGGGGAACCGACATCTATCGCGCTCGTCAGACTGTGAGTGAGCGTCTTGCTATGCTGGACCTGCCAGACGGAGTGGGGCAGCCTGTACTAGGCCCGCAGTCATCCATTCTTGGCGAGCTGCTCATAATAGGACTCACGGCTGAAAGTACATCGCTTCAGGAACTAAGGACCATAGCAGACTGGACCATCAGTCCCAGGCTGCTGTCCATAGGCGGAGTGGCCCAGGTCTCGGTCATAGGCGGTGATGTCAAGGAGTATCAGGTGTTGCTTGACACCCGCCGTATGAGAGAGAAGGGTGTTTCCCTCAATGACGTGCGGGCGGCTATGGAGAATATGAACTCCAACGCGAGCGGAGGCACGTTGTATCAGCATGGAAACGAGTATCTGATACGCGGTGTGGTGGCAACCTCAGATATCGATGCCATTGGCCGCTCGTTCGTCAGACTGTCTGAGGACGGTAAGCCTGTGACGCTAGCCGACATAGCAACTGTAAGAATCGGACCGAAGACTCCGGTTCTGGGTATAGCGTCGAACGACGGCAAGCCTGCGGTTATAATGACGATAACCAAGCAGCCAAATGTGAGTACGCTCAATCTTACAGACAAGATTGAGAGCTCGCTTGAGGAGATGCGTCAGGATATGCCGGCTGATGTCCGAATAAACACCGATATCTTCCGTCAGGCATCGTTCATTGAGGGCTCTGTGAACAATGTTGAGAAGTCTTTGATAGAGGGTGGCATATTTGTGGTGATAGTGCTTTTCATCTTCCTGATGAACTGGCGCACAACAGTAATATCACTTGTTTCAATACCAGTTTCCATCCTTATCGCGATGCTTTGCATGAAGCTGATGGGCTTCACCATCAACACCATGAGTCTGGGTGGCCTGGCCATTGCCATAGGCTCGCTGGTGGATGACTCTATTGTGGATGTTGAGAATGTGTTTCGCCGCCTGCGCCAGAACCGGCAGTTGCCGGAGACGGAGCGGCAGGGTGTGGTAAAGACCGTATTTGAGGCATCGCGCGAGGTCCGTATGCCTATGCTCAACTCAACACTCATCATCGTAGTCTGTTTCCTGCCGCTATTCTTCCTTTCCGGTATGGAGGGCAGGATGCTCAAACCTCTTGGCATTACATTTATAGTCTCATTGTTCGCGTCAACTCTGGTGGCCCTTACGCTTACTCCGGTGCTCTGCTCATATATCCTTGATAAGGACAGTCATCCCGTCAGTCACGAGAGCTGGCTTGTGCTGAGATTGAAAAGTGTGTATGAGAAAGCCCTGCGCGGTGCATTGCACGGCAAGTGGCTTGTGATTGGAGGAACTGCAATCATGCTCGTACTGGTAATTGTCCTTTTTCTCAACTCGGGACGTAGTTTCCTGCCGGCATTCAATGAGGGCTCATTCACCATATCAATGAGCTCGCTTCCCGGAATCTCAATAGAGGAGTCTGACGCGTTGGGCAGACAGGCGGAGCAAATCCTGCTGGATGTGCCGGAGATACGTACTGTAGGGCGAAAGACTGGCCGTGCGGAACTGGATGAGCACAGCTTCGGAGTGAGCACGTCCGAGTTTGAGTGCCCGTATGTCCTTGACAAAGGCCGCAGCCGTGCCGGGCTTGCCGCGGATATCCGCGAGCGCCTGTCTGTGATTCCCGGAGTCAACCTTGAGATAGGAGGTCCGATAGCGCACCGTATAGATGCGATGCTTTCAGGTACGCGTTCCAATATCGCCATAAAACTGTTCGGAACAGACCTGAGCCGGATGTACGCGCTTGGAGGTGAGATAAAGCAGGCCATCGCTGCTGTTCCCGGCATTACTGACATCAATTTGGAACAGCAGGTAGAGAGGCCTGAGATAGAGATTGTGCCACGCCGTGACATGCTGGCAATGTATGGCATCACCGTGCCGGCGTTCCGCGAAGCTATTGCGGTCTTGCTGGAAGGACGTGTGATGTCGCAGGTATATGAGGGCTATAGAAACTTTGACCTGACACTGAAGGTTGATGAGAGTGAGCGCAATGCGATAGAGCAACTGCGGGATATCGCGATTGATGCGGCTGACGGCCGTCATATCCCATTGTCGCAGATTGCCGACATCCGCTCGTCATCCGGACCGAATACTATAAACCGCGAGAATGTATCGCGCAAACTCGTTATCTCATGCAACGTGATAGACGGTGAGCTCGGAAAGGCTGTGGCTGACATTCGTAAGGCTGTCAGCGGGAATGTCAGCCTGCCGGAGGGCTATCATATTGAGTATGGCGGACAGTTTGAGAGCGAGGAGAGAGCCTCGCGCACAATCGGCCTGGTCTCCATATTCTCAATTATTCTGATATTCCTGCTCCTGTTGGGAGAGTTCCGTGACGGTGTGCAGTCGCTTACCGTGTTGCTTAACCTGCCGCTGGCTCTGATAGGCGGTGTGATAGCGGTCTATATGGATGGCGGTGTTATGAGCATCCCGTCAATAATAGGCTTCATATCGCTTTTCGGAATAGCCACACGAAACGGTATGCTGCTTATAGACCGGTATAATACCCTGATATCAGAAGGTCTGGGGCTTGAGACTGCCGTGTTGCAGGGCTCGCTTGACCGTCTGAATCCTATACTTATGACTGCCATCACATCCGCATTGGCATTGCTGCCGCTGGCCATCGGCGGAGACTTGCCCGGAAACGAGATACAAAGCCCTATGGCCAAGGTAATCCTGGGAGGACTTGTGTCATCGACCTTACTGAATGGCTTTGTAATACCTGTTATGTACATTATCACCCATAGAAAGAGATGAAAAGACATTTGTTTCTGATTGCGTTCCTTGCGGCATATATGGCAGCTCCTGCTCAGGAGAGTGTGGGAAATATCCTGGAGATGGTAGCCAAAGACAGCCCGCGGCTTAAGGCCGCATCGGAGGCCACAAGGGCTGATCAGGCTGATAATGCCCGGATACGCTCCCTGGAGGCACCCGAGTTTGAGGTGGGCGTGCTGTGGGGAAACGACAATGTCGGCAATCGCAATGACATCAGCATCACACAGTCATTTGACCTGGCTACTCTCTCCGGCAAAAAGGGTAATCTTGCCACGGCTCTAGACTTACAATCCTCATTGCGCTATCAGACCGAGCTGACAGATGTCATCTACGATGCCCGGATTCTGCTCTCAGACATTGTTTACTACAATAATCTGATTGAGACACTGACCAGCTATCAGTCGGCCATGGAAGTCTTGCTCAACAAGACAGAGCGAAGCCTGATGGCAGGCGAGGCTACCGCTATGGATATGGGTAAGGTCAGACTGCAACTGTCATCGGCACGTACCGCCACTTCCATGGCTGTCACTGAGCGTACTGCTCTCATAGAGTCTCTTCGTACCATATCCGGCCACAGCGATGTGGATTTTACAGGGTTTTCCTTTGAGTGCGATAAGCCTTCCGGTGATATTGATTCCTGGCTCAATGCCGTAGTTGAGAATAACCCCATTATGCTGTATGCTGAATCCAGAGTCAGGAGTGATGAGCTGCAGCTTGACATTGACAAGATGGCGTGGGCTCCCAAACTGGATGTGGGCTATATGGCTGAGCTGGCCCGGGATGAGAAATACCGTGGTGTCACCGTGGGGGTGTCAATCCCTTTATGGAGCAACGCGCAGAATGTCCGCAGGAGCCGTGCGGTGGTAAGTCAGGCAAGGGCCGACGGCGAATGGCAACGGCAGGAGCTCATGACTCGGGCCACAAATGCCTGGAACAGGGCAAACACTCTGGACAGGATAGCGTCAGAAAGTCAGACTGCGCTTGAGCAGTCCGATACCCGTGTGCTGCTTGACCGTGCCCTGGAGGCGGGCGAGCTCTCCGTGCTGGACTATCTGCTGGAGCTTGGTATGTACTATGATGCGGTCAAGGAGAATCTCAAAGTGCAGCAGGAATACCATCACGCCCTCTCCGACCTTGCCCGCTATTGAATCAATGCAATTGACCAGATAGCAGGAACGATTGAAAAAATGACTATATTTGAGGGTCTTAAAATTTGAAACGATGTCACGAATCAGTATTATTAAGGTGATGGCATTGTTGGCCGTAATAGCCATTCTGCCGTTCGTAGCGGTCTCAGCGCAGTTCCAGCAACGTAACTCAACCACAGCGAGGGTCTGGCTCGGCGAGTGCATTCATGGCAAGGTAAGCCTTGTGGGCACCACATTTCCGGACGCATCGGCGGCTACACAGATTACCATGGCAGATATAGAGAGAGGTGTGATGGTACCTCGCGGAACTGTCCTTAAACTTAAAGCCACGCCGGATGCCGGCTATGCCTTTGAGTGCGGCTACCAGGCACAGAATGGCTCATTCGCGTTTTTCTCGGAATACTTTGAGCCCGAGTTTGAGGTGACTGTCGGCGGCAACTGCTCTGTCGGCGCATCGTTTGTGGAGCCTGAGTTGCTGAGCGGCATCACCACCATCCGCGACAGAGTCTATGCCCAGCCGGGTGTGAAGCCTCTGAAGTACGATGCATACATACCAGATGGTGCCAGGAACCTGCCTGGAATAGTAATCATACACGGTGGCGGATGGCGTATGAACTGCGAGGATGTGATGTCCGGACTGGCACGTGAGCTTATACGCGATGGCAAGTATGTTGTATTCAGCATTGACTACCGCTGGATTGGCACAGCCGATGGCGATTCCGTTCCCAATACAATGGATCAGCTGATTTGCGATTGCTACGGAGCTATACTTCATATCATTGAGCATGCTGCGGAATACGGTCTCAATCCAAAGAAGATAGGTGTTACAGGTGACAGCGCAGGCGGTCATCTATGTGCGAGTGTGGCCAATATGATAGAGATGGTGGGCGATGGCGGCTTCGGTGTGACTCCGGGCGTCTATGAGTATCTGCCTACATATATGCCAAAGGGAATGAGCGTGAGGAAAGCCCGGAAGGCACTCAAGTCCATCAAGGCTGTTGCTCCAAACTATGGAATCTTTGCAGTCAATGACATACAGAGCGTTGTCCGTGATCTCCCGGAGGAGGCACAGAAAGCCGTTGCTCCAATATGCCATATTCCATCTGCGGCAAAACGTCAGATTCCTCATTGGATAAACCGCGGTACAAAAGACCCTATCATCAGCGAGGAAATCACGGTGGCATATCAGAACGCTTTGCTTGAGGCTGGTCAGCGGGCTGAGTATGTAAGAGTTCCTGATGCCGTCCACGCATACTATGACTGGAAACCCGATGCAGCCACAAAGGCTACATTCTGGCAGTACGGCGCTCCGTACGCGCATCAGATGGAGGAATTCTTCAATTCTGTTTTTTATTGATTTACAGGGCTATATATAATGCAAGTAACATTTACAATACAGTATAATTCCAAGTGGGGAGAGAATATCTTTCTCGTTGCCCGCGATGTAAAATATCCAATGGAGTGGGGTAACGGTGGTATATGGAAAGTTACTCTTCCAAAATGCACTGCGGCAGACCTGAAGGATTACACATACGTTATGATGGTGGACGGACGTATCCGTCACACCGAGTGGAGGCACCATTCCCGCAAGGTTCCTGCCGGAACTAAGGAACTTCTTTGCGAGGATGCCTGGATTAATTGCCCTATTCCGGGCTGTCCGTTCCTGCGTGAGCATCAGGCCGCGGTGTTTGACCGTCCCGGTTACCGTGGCGCAGGCACCGCTGTCCCTGTGTTCTCGCTCCGTACTCCTGAGGACTTCGGCATAGGAGAGTTCCGCGACCTTCGTCCTCTGGTTGACTGGGCTGCCGTCACAGGGCAGAACATCATCCAGCTGCTGCCTGTAAATGATACCACACGTAAGGGTGAATGGTGTGACTCATACCCTTATAGTCCGATATCGACATTCGCATTGCATCCGCTTTACATCCGTCTGCAGGAGATTGGCGTAAAGCAGACCGCGGCATTCAGAAAACTTCAGAAAGAGCTGAACGCGCTTCCAGAGCTGGACTATCCGCGTGTGTTTGAGGCCAAGATGGCTTATATACGTCAGGCTTATCTGGCCAACGGCAAGAAGGATATGGCTACTGTCGCTTTCAGGCGTTTCTACAAGGATAATGCCTTCTGGCTTGAGGAGTACGCGCAGTTCTGCGCACAGCGTGACAGTCTTGAGAAAGAGTACTACTTCTGGATACAGTATCATCTGGATATTCAGTTCTCGGAGGAGGCCGCATATGCCCGTGGGAAAGGTGTCTTTTTCAAGGGTGACCTTCCTATCGGAGTGAGTTCCGACAGCGCCGAGGCGTACTGGCATCCCGAGCTCTTCAACCTTGACTCAAGCACCGGAGCGCCACCTGATTTCTACAGTGCCGACGGACAGAACTGGGGATTCCCTACATACAACTGGGAGGAGATGTCAAAGGACGATTTCGCCTGGTGGAAGAGCCGCCTGCGCAAGATGAGCCAGTATTTCGATGCTTTCCGCATTGATCACATACTGGGATTTTTCCGTATCTGGGAGATTCCTGCGGAATATCGCATAGGCCTTCACGGTCATTTCAATCCGGCATTGCCATACAGCAGGGAAGAGATTGACAGCCTGAACCTTCCTGTTGAGGGCCTGTTCCACGCTGATCCGCGTCATCCGGGAATGTATCAGCCTATTATAAGCCCCGACAAGAGTGGCCTGAATGATGAGCAGCGTTGGCGCTTTGATTCTTTGTACAGCGATTTCTTCTATCATCGTCATAATGAGTTCTGGGGAAGAAATGCCGAGCGCAAGCTTCCTGAACTGCTTGGCGCCACAGGTATGCTGGCCTGCGGCGAGGATCTGGGAATGGTTCCGGATTGCGTTCCTGGAGTGATGGAGCACGAGCGGATACTCTCTTTCGAGATGGAGAATATGGACAAGGGCCGCCCCTGGCCATACCTAAGCGTTTGCGCCACATCGAATCACGATATGCCTACGCTCCGTATGCAAAACGCAGAGAGATTGGGCGATACAAGTGGCTCGGAAAAGGCTGACCTGTGCCCCGATGAGGTGCGGGCAATCATAAACAGACATCTGCTCTCAGACTCAATGCTGGCCATTATGCCATTACAGGACTGGCTGGCACTGGACTGTGACTTGCGTCGCAAGGACTATATGAGCGAGCGCATCAATCAGCCTGCCGACCCGGACAACCATTGGCGTTTCCGCTTTCATATAGATATGAGCGTGCTGCTCTCAAAAGAAGCCTCATCTCTTACAGCTAAGGTCTCAGAGCTGTTGCGCGCATCAAACCGATAAGCGGGTCATTCCTGCTTGAATAACTTGAGTGCCCTGGCCAACTGGTCGGGGCAACTTGTCTCCTTCATTCCGCAGCGGATGCCTTCCAGACGCGATATGGCATCGTCCACCCTCATGCCAGCAACGAGCTTGCCTATACCCTGAGTGTTGCCTGAGCATCCCCCTGCGAAAGCCGCCTCAAGAATAATTCCGTCTTTCACTGCCACCGCAATCTGCCGGGAGCACACCTCACGGCAAGTGCTCACGTATATCACTCTTATTCCGTCCTTTGATGTCTCGTCCTTTATCTTGGTTACTTCGTACATATCCTATTTATGAAAATCTATAGGCAAAGTTAGTGCTTTTGTCCGGATTTTGAAGGCGTTTTTAAATCGAAGCAGTATATTTGCTAAACCAAATATTCGCAAACTAAACATCATACCTTATGAACCTCAGGATAACAGGCATCATTCTGGCAATGGCATTGCCGCTTGCGCTTCAGGCACAGGACAAACCTTATTTGCAGGACCTTCCATACTACGTGGAGAACCTCGATGTGTTCGGTCAGGGACAGGAAGAGGGCAGGGCATTCCATCTGCCTGAGGGCAGTATCCCGCTCAACGGAACGTGGAAGTTCCTGTACAGTGAGTCTCCGTACGATGTCCCACAGGACTTCTTCAAGCCAACTTTCAATGACCGCAAGTGGTCCGATATAGAGGTGCCGTCAAACTGGGAGATGCAGGGCTTCGGACAGGCCTTCTTCCGCAATACCACAATGGCGTGGTCTGCGCAACGCCCGCGTAACCCGAATCAGAATGCTCCTCAGGGCTTTGCTCCTCAGGGCGCAGCCCAGGTGTCATTCTCGGCCGCTCCTCCTGAGGTTCCGATGGACTATAATCCTACAGGCGCATATCGCACCACATTCAATATCCCCTCATCGTGGAAGGGTGAGCAGGTGTTCCTTCGCTTTGAGAAGGTCGCATCGGCATCGTTCGTGTGGATTAACGGAGAGCAGGTGGGTTATAACGAGGGTGCTCAGGAACCTTCCGAGTACAACGTGACCAAGTTCGTGAAGCCTGGCAAAAACCAACTCTCAGTACTTGTGCTGAAGTATTCCGACGGCGGTTATCTGGAGGCTCAGGACTTCTGGCGGCTGGCAGGCATCTTTGATGATGTCACCATATACTCAACGCACGACACGCGCATCTTCGACTATCAGGTAATAACTGAGTTTGACAACTCGTTCAAGGACTCAGAGGTAAGTCTTGCTGTCGATGTCAAGACATACACACAGGCTGCCGATGGCCTGAGACTCACGGCTGAGATCTCACGCAACGGCTCTGTCGTAGCCAAAATGGAGAAATCCGGCATCTCTGTAACATCAGGAGGAAAGAGCACCGTCAACCTCAAGACAAAGGTTGCGTCTCCGCTCAAGTGGACAGCCGAGACACCAGACCTCTATGACCTTACGATGACTCTTGCAGACGCATCGGGCAAGGTTGTGGATACAATGACAAAGAGAATGGGCTTCAAGAAGACCCAGATAATTGACGGCGTGTTCTATCTGAACGGGCAGCCGGTCAAACTGAATGCGCAATGCTCGCATATGCAGCACCCTGAGTTGGGTCACGCTATGGACGAGGCTACCATCCGCAAGGACTTTGAGATTCTCAAGCAGTTCAACTTCAATGCCGTCAGAACATCGCACTACCCACCTGTAAACGAGTATCTGGATCTTGCCGATGAGTATGGTCTGTACATTATCGATGAGACTGGCGATGAGGCACACGCCACAGAGTGGGTGTCAAATATGCCGGAGTGGATACCAATGTATCAGGAGAGAGTGCGCCAGATGGTCCTTCGCGACCGCAATCACGTTTGCGTGCTGTTCTGGAGCGCCGGCAATGAGTCAGGTGAGGGTCCGGATATTACCGAAGTGGTGAAAGAAGGCCGCAAGTATGACCCCACACGCTATTGGATGTATGGCGGAAATGCAGCCAAGCACGCTGCCGAGGACATTGTAGGCCCGCGCTATCCTATTCCTCTGGAGCATGAGCTCAGATATGGTATGGATGATTCAGACAAGCGCCCGTCGTTTATGGACGAGTATCTGTCAGTGGCAGGCAATGGCGGTGGCGGCTTTGATGACTTCTGGCGCGAGATAGACCAGCACCCGTCTCTTATGGGCGGTGCCGTATGGGATTTCGTGAGCCCGGGTCTTCTGGAACCGGTCCGCACCCTTGTTGACAAGAGTCCGTATCAGACAAAGGCCAACATAATGGGCCGTGCCAAGCTGGTGAAGGGCAAGACCGGCAAGGCCATAGACCTGAACAGAATGGAGCAGTGGGTACAGGTATATCGTGCCGACAATGTGGAGATAAGCGGCGATAAGCTTACGCTCACACTTGATATATATCCACGCTCATATAACAAATTCGGTGGTTATATGATTACCAAGGGAAGCAATCAGTTCGGTCTGAGACAAAGAGGAACAGACAAGATTGATTTCTATATAGACAACGGGCAGAAGGTAACGCTCTCAGGCGATCTGCCATCGGATTGGGAAAACAAATGGCACAACGTGACAGCCGTATATGATGGCAGCAATATGACCATCTACATTGACGGCGAGTCCGTAGCCAGTCAGAATGCCACCGGCCGTATCCGTAACCTTCCGCTCTCGCTTTGCATAGGCAGAGACGAGGAGAGACACGGTCAGGACGTAAGAGAGTGCATTGCCGACGCCCTGATAGACAACGTGGGCGTGTTTGCATCGGCAGTCACTCCCGCTGATGGCTTCAATGCCGCCGATGCCGCTCTCTGGCTTGACTTTGAGGAAGAGATCGCAGATGGTACGTTCTGGACATACGGCCTCGGCGCCCGCACCTACGGAAGCATCTGGCCCGACAGAACCCCTCAGCCGGAGATGTATCAGATGAAGAAGAGTATGCAGCCTTTGCATTTCAAGCTTCTTGATTCCCGCACAGGAACAGTAGAGATAGTGAACAGAAACAGCTTCGTGAACGCATCAATCTATGACACAGAGTGGACAATCACCGAGGATGACAAGGTCATTGCCTCCGGCCGTCTTAATCTGGACATAGCGCCGGCGTCGGTCAAGGCTGTCAATATTCCTTATGACAGACCATCCGTCAAGCCTGGCAAGATGTATCGGCTTAACATAAGCGCCCGTCTTGCAGAGGACAAGGTGTGGGCAAAGAAGGGACACGAGCTGTGCTGGGAGCAGTTTGAGCTTGCAGAGTGGAACATCCCTGCCGGGCCCAAGGCGAAACCTTCAGGCAACGTGGCTCTCTCGGTAGAGGATGACGTAATCACGGCAAAGGGCGCAGACTTCACATACACATTCAGTAAAAAGAGCGGTGAGCTTACATCAATGGAGATTGGCGGCACACAGATGCTCTCTGAGCCAATCAGACTCAACGTGTGGCGTGCGCCTGTGGCAAACGAGATTGATGGATGGAACGCATACAGCAGCCGTGCCGCGACAAGCCAGAACAAGAGCGGCTATGGCGGCATAGGATGTGGCTCAATGCTGGCCTCAATGTACTATTCGTTCGGCCTTGACAATGTGAGCCATGTGCCGGTAAGCGTGAGCGAGCGTGCCGTTGACGGCTCTGTATATATAGATGTAAGGTCACTTGCCATATTCGGCTCACAGGGCGAGCGACAGCTTGACGCATACATCTTCGGACGTGCAAGCGCGGGAATGGAGAGCGTCTACTCATATCGTATTGATGCCGACGGAACAATCACAATGCATCATCTTGTGAATCCGCAGGGCGAGATGCCGGCCTGGTTCCCGAGAATAGGCGTCACTATGAGCCTTGCCGGAGACCTTGAGAACGTGGAGTGGTATGGTCGTGGGCCTCAGGCGTCGTATCCGGACAGGAAGACCGGCTACCGTATGGGCATCTGGAACACCACCGTGCAGGATATGTACGAGCCTTACCTCATCCCTCAGGATTACGGTCTGCGTACTGACAACAAGTGGGTGCGCCTCACCAACCAGGAGGGCAGGGGACTTGAGTTCTCCATGGACCAGCCGTTCGCATTCAACGCATACCCATATACAACCGAGAACCTGACCAGGAGCGTCTATCAGTACCAGCTTGAGAAGTCAGACGATATTACTCTGAATCTGGATTACGCTACATCGGGCGTAGGCTGTACCGCACGCGGTATCTTCGATGCATACCGCGCATACCCTATGGGCTATGAGAGAACCATAGTGATTACTCCGGTCAACGCGTCAGACAGATAGCGTTGCGGCAGGTGCCTTCTTGAGAAGCCTGTCGGTATATTTGAAAAGCATTGGGTAGAGGCCCATAAGGGCGAATGCCGATATGGCATATCGCGCGGAGCATACCAAGTGTGCCGGCAGGCTGTCGCTTGCCAGAAACTCCTTGCTGAAAGGAATCTTGAGCCCTTTGCTCAACCCGATAAAGATGGCGAGTCCGCAAATAAGCCTGATGATGGAGCGCAATGAATTGGGTATGTTGGTGAAGCGTACCACCTTGTCATCAAAATGAAAAGCCAGGAACATACCCGTCATCAGTCCGAAAACGCTGAAGAAATCACTGGTATGTGATATGAGCCAGCCGGGAATTGACAGCAGCGTGCAGATAAGGAATATGATAAGCCAGTTGCTGTATCGCTTCAGAATCATCGTCATTAGAGCGAACGCCAGCAGACCGGTTAACCATCCTGCAAGAACGTCTGTAGGGTAGTGCACGCCAAGGTAAATACGCGAGAATCCTATTATCAGAGGGAACAGGATGCAGAGTGCGCGCACCCATTTCTTGCGGAACCAGTAAAAGAGCGTTCCGAACATCACCACTGCATTTGATGAGTGCAGGCTGGGGAATGAGTAGCCCTGTATGGCTATATCCATAATGTCGCCCTTGCCGCTCGGTGCCCTGAGGCACTGTATCTCCGGATTGTCAAAGTAAGGCCTGCGTCTAAGGAAGTGGTTCTTCAGAATCATACCGCTCAGTAACGACACAATCATTCCCGCAGCCATGTCGCGCCCCATTTTCTTGTCCAGGCAGAGTATCAGATATGCCATAATGGCAACCATAAGCATCTCCTCGCCAAGCATTGTGAATGCCGACATCACAGAATCCAGCACCGGCGATGCCACACTCTGAATGCGCGCCATCAGATCAGTCTCCCACTGAAAGCTGAAAACTACTCCCTCCATATAAAATAATCAAAAAATGTCCATACTTCCACGGCATTCATATTCTGTGCTGTGGAAAACAACGGAAAGTCACTATTGAGAAAATCGAAAGACAATTTTTACTCTTTTTCTCTGTTGTGTGGCTTACTTAAAAGGATGGAATAGGTCTCTGGAAAAATCAGCATACATATATCCTCCCAGCATCTCACTGTATCCCATAGATATACAGCAATTTACCTTGTTGCTTGTGCCGTAATACCAGGTTATTCCCATCGACTCTTCTTGTTGTCTCCAGTCTGTGACGTCGTATTTTGTTGTTATATCATTCTTGAAGGTCTCAAATTTCTCATTCACGCCGAAATAAGTGACGGATGCTCCTTCCAGCCCTTTCTCTCCGAATTCGTAGCTCATTGAGCTCGCAGTCTTATCATTAACGAAGCGTAATTTGTTTGCCTCTTCTTCCTCACTTTTTGTCCAACCTCCCATAGCGTTTACATAGCTTATGACAGTATTCTCATCAGCGCCCCAATTAATACAAGGCTCATAAAATGCATACTCTCCTTTAAGAATAGGGTCAATAATTTCTTTGTTGCAAGAAATAAACATTGTTGCAAATGCTGCAAGGATTAATGTGGCTTTTTTCATTTTTTTTTTTGATAAATATTTAATTGGTAATGTTTCTGTTAGAAAAGTCTTGTCAGTCTGCTACATAGAATGGCACCCAGAATGGGTAGCGCCTGTGAAAATCTCCTTCAATAGTATATGGGAAAAGACCAATAGCCGACGTGCACATAAAATACTTGAGGTACATCTCTGTTCTAATGATACGTGCGTCGCTGTTATCCTGATTGAATGAATAGCTTACGCATGTGGCGAACTGGAAAGGTGAATCCTCCTGGGCTAATTCATAAATATCTCCATAACGGGTGTCTCTGAACGGGAACACGCTCCTGCTCATATACAGACTGCTCAAATGTGAGTATATGTGATTGTCCCTGCCGGTGCTGACCTTGCAAATTGGCTGAGGATCAAGCGACATGGTAGATTTAGGCGGAACAGAGATGAAACGCACCGCCTCCTTGACCTGTACTACAGACGAGGTGTTCTCGGATGAATAACTCCTGTCATTGCCTCTAACCTTGCCGTTCTCCACCTCAACTTTTGAATATTCCTTGCTCTGACTGTTTGTGCTGGTATTGGTGACGGTTGTCGTAACTGGAATATAATAAGGGCTTGAGTCATCACCGCAGATGGTGAAGCAGTTTGCCAGGTCCAGATAGATAGTCTTGTTTGTGTTGTTCCTCACTTTGACAACAACCAAAGGGTTGAAAAAAGAGTTTGAGCGATAATCAGATGCCTGGAAATTGTCCGATGACGTAATTCCTGAATTGTACAGCCTCTGATAGCTTATTGTCACCTCTCCATTGTACAACTGGCTGTCGTCCTCTATCCACATAATACCGGCATACCCATTACCTATCTTTCCCTGATGCTTCTTCAGGAACTTCTCGTCGGGCTCCCAGGTGAGAACCTTGTTGAACTCCTCTATCATCTCAGCGTTCCTGGCTGCTACATCACCGCTTAGCTCCAGCATATTTCCCATCATTGCGACAGGCGCGTCCTCGGCTTTTGCGGATGCTTCGGGAGCATTTGGGTCAAGTTTGCTGCCGTCCTCCATTTTGATAATCAGAATATCGGACTTGTTTATTTTCTGAATAGGTGAGTCACTCTCAACGCTTTTCTGGTAATATACCGAATTGCCGGTGACCTCAATGTTGTATGCCTTGATGGCATCACCGTTGTTGGTGACGATTACACTCTGTGCCTTGGCGGCTATGCCCAAGGTGAGGGAAAGGATTGAAATAAATAGAAACCTTTTCATATACGTGAGATTTAATGATGCAAAGTTAACTAATTTATTATATATAAGTACCGGTTGCGATTTGTTTGATGTCATTCCCCGATCAGCCTTCTGAC
>CALDKD010000126.1 GCA_937898885.1 uncultured Bacteroidales bacterium
AATGTCAGAGGGAAGAAAGCGCACCTACCCTCCCGTACAAAGCGATCATTGACTTCTTGAACAGAGAACTTGCAATAAGCCCGACGACTACAAGGCCCACATCACCGACACCTTCTACACCCTATTGTACGGCAAGAGCTTCTGCCGCAGGATACCCCCGCAGAGGGCAGCGGCCTGCTTTGCCTGGGTACCCGATAAACTGATAAAATCAATAAAATGACTAGAAGCTGTTTTGAATAGAAAGAACACAAAACGGAATGAGTCGGGATATACACCCAGCCCATTCATCTCTGTGCAGAATGGTCATTAACCACACAATGGACAGACAGAGATATTGTTACTCTACAAGCACCTTCTCTGCCGTATTCCGCCTTCCGCAAAAAAACGCCGTTGCAAAAGCGTTGCATCAGAGTATTGGTCTTCATATTCTAAAGTTGAAAAAGAAGAACCTCTCCACAATGTGTTGTAGAGAGGTCCTCTGTACCCAGAGCCGGTCTCGAACCGGCACGAGTTTTACCCCACTGGTGTTTGAGACCAGCGCGTCTACCGATTCCGCCATCTGGGCATTTGGTGAATCACAATTCCGCGACGCTTTGGTGGAATTGCGTTGCAAAGATACGGCGATTTTTTGGATTTCACACAAATAAGAGCACAATAAGTTTGATTTTTCAGAAAAGGGCGCTATCTTTGGGTTATATGTTAGGCAATGACAACTTTTGCGTGATACTGGCGGGAGGAGCAGGGACCAGAATGTGGCCCCTCAGCAGGAAGCATCTGCCCAAGCAGTTTGTGGATTTCTTCAAAGACGGCAACACACTGCTCAAGCAGGCGGTAACCCACATGGAGAGAATTATTCCCAAACAAAACATCATTGTAGCAACCAACATAGGTTACTACGACCTGGTGCGTGAGCAATTGCCAGACCTTGATCCGCTCCAAATTCTCCGCGAGCCTGCAATGAAAGGCACTGGTCCGAGTTTTGTATTGGCGGCTTACCACATACGCGACATCAACCCGAATGCCAAGGTTGTGGTGCTGCCGTCCGATACGCAGATACTGGACGAGGAATCGTACTTTGACACCATTGAGCGGGGAATGGCCTTTGTTGACAAGCACGACATGCTGCTCACCGTAGGCATCAAGCCCACCCGCCCAGAGACCAGATACGGCTACATACAGATAGACGACGAGACTACCGACGGTATGTATCGCGTTCGCACATTTACCGAAAAGCCAGAGGAGAGCTTTGCCAGGCTCTTTGTAGAGAGCGGCGAGTTCTACTGGAACTCCGGCGTGATGATGTGGAACGCCGACGCTTTCATCAGGACTGCTGCGGTATATCTGCCAGAGGTGGTCAGCCAGTTTGAGATGATTTTCAGCACCTGCCACAACCGTGATGCCCGCCGCAACCGTCTCTACGCTTTCTACGAGGCATTCCCCCACGTATCAATAGACTACTCACTGCTGGAGAAGGCCGACAACGTATATATGGCGATGGGCACATTCAAGTGGAACGACATAGAGTCCTGGGACCTTCTGTACGATGTAAGCAAGCACGATGAGTCAGGAAACGCGCTGATTGCCGACGATGTCATAACATACGACTGCCACGGCAACCTTGTGGCCAGCCATTCCGGAAAGAAAAAGCTGATTGTTCTTGACGGTCTGGAGGATATGCTGGTGGTTGATACCGACGACGTGCTGGTCATTTGCAACCGTCACAACGAGCAGGCGTTCAAGAAGTACCTGAACGACGTGAAGGTAAGCCACAAGGACGGCGAATTCACCTGATTACCTCTTCTTCCTCAGAATTGATTTGTAGCGGCTGGCATCGCCAAGAACCGTCAGAGCTGAATCAAGCATCGAGTCACTGCGCATATTGTATCTGATAGTGCCTCGCTGATAATAATAGCGTGTCGCAAGCCCGGAGCCGACCAGGAGCGTAATCTCATCCTTAAACTGGTCAAGGTCATTATTCAGGTCATACTGCAGCTTGCTCTTCAAAGACTCGAACTCATCGCCCGATTTGTCAAGCAGCCCCTCCAGTCTCGCTATCTCGCGCAAGGACTCAAGCGCCTGACTGCTCCGGCTGGTGAATTTGAAATCTGAGTTGCGTACGAAATCCTTGAACTCATTATACAGAGAGTCAGACACTACAAAGTCATCAACCTGCGGAATGGACTCGTGCTCCAGGCAATACTTGTTCAGAAAATCAAACAGCACCACATCGGTTGACAGATAGAACATAATATCCGGCATTGTATCCGCAGTACAGGGGATATCGGGCCTGATGCCACCGCCGTCGCGGACCTCACGTCCGGCTTTGGTGTAGAAGACGTGCGTCAGGCTGTCCGGAGTACGCTCAGCCTTGCCGCTGGCATTGTGTCTTGAATAGTCAATCTCCTGAATGCAGCGTCCGCTCGGTATATAATATTTAGCGGTGGTAACCTTCAGCGTGCCGTTGAACGGCAATGTGCGGGTAGTCTGCACCAGTCCCTTGCCGTATGTGCGCGAGCCCACTATCACCGCACGGTCCAGATCCTGCAAGGCGCCCGACACAATCTCCGAGGCCGATGCGGAGCTGCCGTTTGTCAAAACCACCAGCGGGATGTTGGCGTCAACCGGCTCACGCCTTGTCTGGTACGAGCCACTTGCCTGACGTATCTTTCCCTTGGTCTCCACTACGGTCACGCCCTTCGGCACGAACAGGTTTACAATCTCCACAGCCTCGCTAAGCAGACCGCCTCCGTTGTCGCGCAAATCCAGGACGATGGACTTAGCCCCCTGCTCTTTCAGGTCGAGCAATGCCATACGCACATCGCGCGAGCAATTCTCAGTGAAACTGTCCAACAGAATGTATCCAACGCCCTTCCACATTCCATAATAAGGTACAGACGGCAATGCGATGTTGGCGCGTGTAATAGGAATGCTGATGCTGTCGGGCTCGCCCGGACGCTCCACCGTAAGAATGAAGCGTGTGGATGGCTCGCCACGCAGATGGTCGCTCACATAATCAGATTTCTTGCCCTTCATATTCTCACCGTCGATGCTCAGAATGCGGTCTCCCGCCCTCACTCCGCTCATAGCGGCCGGCATATTCTCGTACGGCTCCTCAATCACCACATAGTCCTGATCCGGATACTGACGGATGAGTGCGCCTATACCGGCATATTTGCCGGTGGTCATCATCTTCAACTCGTTCTCCTGGTCTTGCGGATAATAGACCGTATAGGGGTCCAGCGTGCCCAGCATGGCGTTGATTCCAGCTGTGACCACCTTCTCCACATCAACGGTATCCACATACATCATATCCACATCGCGGAAGATATTGTGAAAAATATCCAGATTCTTTGAGATTGAGAAATTGCGGTCCGATGTTCCTGCTCCTGTCAAAGCCAGCCCGACACATACAGCTGCGGCCACAATTATGACGTTTTTCCTTATTTTCATTTTCACAAAAGATGATTTCAGCCCTAAAAGTACAGAAAAAACATCTCTCTGCGCATTTTTTTTGCCAAAGATGTTTGTTTATCGAATAAAAGCAGTACATTTGCATCGCTTTTGAGACCTGCGGGTCACAAAGACATACAAAAATGCTTCCTTAGCTCAGTTGGTTAGAGCATCTGACTGTTAATCAGGGGGTCCAAGGTTCAAGTCCTTGAGGGAGCGCAACCCATTCTTATGAATGGGTTTCTTTTTTGTAGGACTCTCACGTTTTTCGCCAGAGGCTCAACAGCTTCGCAGTCAAGTCCTTGAGGGAGCGCTTATCTCACAACAGGAAGAACATCGCAACGCCTATGATAGTTACAACAGTTCCAATCACCTCCTTGAATGTAACTTTCTGATGATTGATGATTGCGTACGGAACAATGATAAGCACGGGAGTAAGGGCCATCAGAGTAGATGCTATTCCGGCCTCAGCATACTGAACCGCCATAAGAGACAGCGACACCCCAATGAAAGGACCGAAGAATGTAGTCAACGTTGCAAATGTCATTCCGCGGCCATCTTTCAGAACGGACTTCATCTGGCCGAGACGTCCACTTACCAATATTATTAAAAGAAATCCGGCAAGACCGGCCACTGCCCTTATGAAAGTGCCGGCAAACGGCAGAAACGTCACCATTGAATCAGTTGCATCGGCAGGAAGCACAGCAGCATAATGTTCCAGACCTATTTTACTCAATACTATGCCAACCCCCTGCCCTGCGCCGGCCCCGATACCGAACAGCACACCTTTCAGCGGAAGGTTCAGCACCAGTTTATGCCTCTCCTCACCGCCGCCACGCACCAATATGGAGATGGCAATGCCAGTCAAAGTAACCAGCATGGCAAGCCAGGAGCTGGCAGACATTCTCTCACCAAGCATAAGCCACCCGGCAATACCGGCCAACGGAGGCGCCAGAGTCATAAAGAGCTGGCCATAGCGTGAGCCGAATATCACATACGAGTTAAACAGGCAAAAATCGCCGAATACATATCCCACCAGTCCGGACAGCAAGAGCCAGAACCAGGTACTGGCATCGGCATACACTGGAAATGGACTTCCTACGGCCATCCAGAGTAGCACACCTAGCATCAGGAGAGATAATGCCATCCTGATAAGGTTCAGAGGCTGAGCGCCGATTCTATGACTGGCAATGTCCGCGAACAGCGCTGTGGCTGTCCACGACAAAGCCACTACAAGCGATAGTATCTCGCCGGTATAAGTTTCCATCACACTCGTTTCCTACCATTAGGAACTACACTAAAAAAACACAACTCTATGTCAATGCCGATAATTGCCAGACACGGAGTTGTGTTACCTTTTCTATTTAAGAGTACCGTATTTATTACTACTCAATGGCAGAGCTGATAGCTGCGGCTATCTGACGGAATTCCTCATCAGCAAGCTTAAGCTTTGGATTACTGAAAAGCATATCTTTCTCGGACTGCATAGGAATAAGGTGGATGTGTGCGTGAGGCACCTCCATACCCAGAACGGCCTGGCCTATACGCTGACAGGGAATCACCTTTTTCTGAGCGGCTGCAATGCGCTTGGCAAACAGCTGAAGCTCAGCAAGCTCATTGTCCGGGAGGTCAAAGAGATAGTCAACCTCGCGTTTTGGAATTACAAGGACGTGGCCTCTCACCATAGGATTGATGTCCAGGAAAGCAAAGCAGCTCTCATTCTCCGCAATCTTATAGCAGGGAATCTCACCTTTTATGATTCTGCTGAATATTGTCATATTGTAATCTCAATAATCTCAAACGTGATTTTTCCACTTGGGATGGTAATCTCGGCTGTCTCACCGGCCTTCTTGCCAAGCAAGCCCTTGGCGATAGGGGTATTGCAGGATATCTTGCCTGCCTTCAGGTCTGCCTCGCTCTCCGGCACGATGGTATAGACCATCACAGCTCCGTTCTTCACATTCTTCAGTTTGACCTTGGTAAGAATCTGAACGGTTGATGTGTCAATCTTGCTGGAGTCAATCAGCTTGGCATCGCCAATCTGTGACTTCAGCTGAGCTATCTTTGCCTCAAGCATTCCCTGAGCCTCCTTGGCTGCATCATACTCGGCGTTCTCAGAGAGATCGCCCTTGTCGCGTGCCTCCGCTATCTGCTGGATTATCTCCGGACGGCGCACATTCTCAAGATACTGTAACTCGGCTACAAGTTTCCTGTAGCCTTCCTCAGACATATATGCCATAACTTTTATTTTAAATTCTCACTTTCAAAAAATGCAAAAAAGAATTCCAACATTGGCTGAGATGTTGGAACCCTGTTCTTTATGTTTGTGATGCAAATATAGCGAAATTACTTATATCCGCAAATTTTAAGCACAAAAATGTCTTACTTGCCGTTGAGCAGGCCGGCTATGTGAGCATCGAGTTCCCTGAAATCCGGAACTCTCTCTGTAAGCTCGTTGTTGCGGTCAAGCAGGAAAGCAGTAGGCAATGTCTCTACGCGATACATTCTGAGATATTCAGACTCAAGGGCATCCTCGTCGTGAACGCATATCCACGGAAGACTCTCGGCACCACTCACCCAGAAATGCTCATCGGTATCAACAGACACCTGATATATCTCAAAGCCTTTGTCCGCATACTTGTTATAAAGCTCACGGAGCATCAGGTTGTACTCAATAGAGAAATCTGTCTTGAAAGCGGTGAAATCAAGGAGCACGACCTTGCCCTTCAGATCAGAAAGCCTGCGCGTCTTTCCGGTATTGTCCGGCAGCTCAATCTCAAGCACACCGGTCTCTCTCACAAGACTTGAGAGCTGCTCAGCAACCTCTTCCGATGCAGGGGCAGGCTTAGCAGTAGCCTTCATACCCTTAAGAGCGACATTATGCAGATTTTTTGTACGCAAGGCATCAGGATATCTGATATCCATAATAGTCGCCACCGAGGCAAAGCATTTGGAATCCTGCCTGAACTCCTGAGGACGGAAAAGCTGATTGCCGCCAAGACTCAGAAACAGGGCGTAATAAGCGCAAGGCTTATCCGGCGCGCTGAAAATGAACTCATTCGCAATCTCGGATTTGAAAACATCCACTCTCTCCGTGATTTTCTGCGATGCCACACCAGTCTCAACTCCGGCAGACGCCACCATCTGGTCAATTTCCTTCTGCAGACTCATCTGGCGCATTACAAGGTCCTTCAGTCTCAAGCAATCCTCAGAGCCCTCAACCTGATAAGAGGTGCTCATAGTTGGCAGGTCCGCTCTCACGGTCACGGTCTCAGTGGAGTCAATGGCCAGATTGACGAATTTTCTGTCAATGCGAAGGCGATAGAAATCGTAGCACTCAGGCCGTGGCTGCTCAAAGGAGAATGCTCCATCTGAGCCGAGCTTAACCGAGTCAAGAATCTCCAGACCGCCAAGGCTAAGCCAGTCAAGATACAGAGTCTTGCCCTCCGCCCCGGTTATCTCACCCTTTACGGTGAAATGCTCAGTGCGGTTCTCCTGAGCACAAGATAGTGTCAGAAGAGCCGCACCCAGCAATGCATATAATGTTTTTCTCATTATTCCTCTACGGGAGTCTCGTTTTTGATCTCACCCTCGTTATCCTCGCGACGCGGACCACGATGGTTGTTTCTGTCACCCCGGTTGTTGCGGTCACCACGGTTGCGGTCTCCGCGCTCAGGACGGTCACCTCTAGGCTGGCGCGGACGCTCCTCATAGCCCTCCGGCTTCTCGGTAAGAGCACGCTTTGAGAGTTTGAACTTACCTGTCTTAGGATCAATGTCAATCAGCTTGACCTGAATCTTGTCACCCTCCTTGATGCCAGTCTCCTCGATAGTCTCGTAACGTTTCCAGTCAATCTCTGAGATGTGCAGAAGACCATCCTTGCCAGGCAGGAACTCTACGAACAGACCGTAAGGCATCACACTGCGGACGGTACCCTCGTAAACCTCACCTACCTCAGGAATAGCAACTATAGCGCGGATCTTTGCCAGAGCGGCATCGATGCTCTCCTTGTTATTGGCGGCAATCTCAATCTTGCCCACACCGTCAACCTCGTCAATGCTGATCTTGGCACCGGTATCCTCCTGCATTCCCTGGATAATCTTTCCGCCCGGGCCTATCACGGCACCGATGAACTCCTTAGGAATAGTCAGTGTCTCAATGCGTGGAGCGTGCGGCTTCAGCTCAGGACGCGGCTCAGCTATGCAATCTGTAATCTTTCCAAGGATATACTCACGGCCAGCCTTTGCCTGTGCCAGAGCCTTCTCCAGGATCTCGTATGACAGTCCGTCGCACTTGATATCCATCTGAGTTGCGGTAAGACCCTTCACAGTACCTGTGGTCTTGAAGTCCATATCGCCTAGGTGATCCTCATCACCAAGAATATCTGAGAGAACGGCATACTTGCTCTCGCCCGGGTTCTTGATAAGACCCATTGCGATACCTGATACAGGATTGGCAATCTTTACGCCGGCATCCATAAGAGCCAGTGTACCGGCACATACGGTAGCCATTGACGACGAGCCGTTGGACTCAAGAATATCTGACACTACGCGGACGCAGTATGGATAGTCCGCAGGAATCTGTCCCTTAAGGGCACGCCAGGCAAGATGACCGTGACCGATCTCACGACGGCCGGTGCTGCGCTGTGCCTTTGCCTCGCCGGTACAGAATGGAGGGAAGTTGTAATGGAGCAGGAAACGCTCATCATGCTGGTCCAGGACATCGTCCACCATTTTCTCGTCGTCCTTGGTGCCAAGGGTTACGGAGCAGAGAGACTGAGTCTCGCCACGGGTGAAGATTGATGATCCGTGAGGACCTGGCAGGTAGCCAACCTCGCACCAGATAGGACGGATGTCGGTGGTCTTACGGCCATCCAGACGCTTGCCCTCATCAAGGATGCAGCGACGCATCGCATCGCGCTCGACATCCATATAGTAACGGTCAATCAGGGCATCCTTCTCGGCCAGCTCATCGGCAGAGAGGTCTGCGTGCGCCTCGTTGTAGGCAGCCTTGAACTCATCGCGTACAGCCTCGAAGTTGGCCTCGCGTGAATGCTTGTCGGCATTGCCCTCGGCAGCCAGGTCATAAGACTTCTGGTAGCAGGCATCCTTCACGGCCTGACGAAGCTCCTCGTCGTTGTTCTCGTGACAATACTCGCGCTTTACGGTCTTGCCTACAGCCTCGGTAAGCTCCATCTGAAGCTTGCAGTGCTTCTTTATCTCCTCGTGAGCGGCTTTCATCGCACCAAGCAGGTCAGCCTCGCTCACCTCCTTCATCTCGCCCTCAACCATCATTATGTTGTCGTATGTGGCGGCAACCATAACGTCCATATCGGCCTCCTCAAGCTGCTTGAAGGTAGGATCGATTACGTACTCGCCATTGATGCGGGCTACGCGGACCTCGCTGATAGGTCCCTGGAACGGGATGTCGGATACTGCGAGGGCTGCCGATGCGGCGAGTCCTGCAAGCGCGTCAGGCATCTGCTCGCCATCGGCCGAGAAAAGTATGATGTTTACAAAAACCTCTGCGTGATAGTTATCAGGGAAGAGAGGACGGAGCGCACGGTCAACCAGACGGCAGGTCAGTATCTCGTAGTCAGACGGCTTACCCTCACGTTTGGTGAAGCCACCGGGGTAGCGGCCTATTGAGGCGTATTTCTCTCTGTACTCAACCTGTAAAGGCATGAAATCGGTTCCGGGAACAGCATCTTTAGCGGCACAAACAGTGGCCAGAAGCATAGTCTTGCCAAGGGTCAGCATCACAGCTCCATCGGCTTGTTTTGCCAGTTTCCCAGTCTCCAGCGTGATGACTCTGCCATCAGGAAGCTGGATTTGTTTTGTTACAACGTTCATCTTGTTATTATTAAATTAAGCATAATATGGCGCGAAAATACAAAATTCCCGCGTCAACGACAAGACAAAGCGTATTTTTATAGTAACGCCGTACTTTTTTTAAGAGATTACTTAACTGAAGTCTCGCAAGACTTCAGTTCCAGCCGTCCCGGCTGGGTCCTCCCCTAGGGGAGGATGTAGGAGGGGGTCATACCAGGATAGTATATTCGAGTTTCGCCCTGATGCCCCTTGAATGGCTGCAATCTGTAACTTGCGAAACTTGAATAAATTAATCGTATATCAGGATTGTCTGCCTTTCGGGCGAGAGAATGCGTCTGGCAACGTCAAGCATCTGCTCCTGCGTAATGGCCTCTATGCGTTTGAAGAGTTCCGTACGGGTCTGATACTCACCATAATGGAGAAACGCCTTTCCCATCCCCAAAGCCACGTTCTCGAAATTATCGCCAGCCACTCCCATCTGCCCCATCAGCTGTTTTCTGGCGGCACGCAGGCGTGACTCGCCCATCGGCTCGCGGCACAGCTGCTCAAGCTCCTTAAAGCAAAGGTCCGTACAGCGGTCAACATCATCGAGGTCACAGCCGAAATAGATGCAGAACACGCCGGTATCGGTGTAACTGGTGGAATTGCTCTCAACACTATAGACAAGTCCGCGTTTCTCGCGCAGGCTCAGATTCAGGCGGCTGTTCATTCCCGGACCGCCAAGGATATTGTTGAGCAGATATAAAGTCATTCTGTCGGGATCCGCTCCGGCCACTCCACGGTTTCCTATCATAACGTGCGCCTGATGGGTATCGCGATGCATCTCGACGCGGGTCTTGACGTACTGAGGCAGCTGTATTCTGGGCTGCTGATAGTCAGAGCGTTGTCTCTGGCTGGCCGCGTGACGCGAGACTGTCCTGAGAACCCTGTTCCAGCTGAGGTCCCCATACACGAAGAATACCATATTGGCAGGGTTATAATGACGTGCGGCAAAGCCTGCGGCGTCGGCCTGAGTAAAGCCGCGGAGCTGTTCCGGATTGCCCAGTATGTTGTTGCCGAGCGCATCACCCTTGAAAAGCAGGCTCTCAAAATCATCGAATATAAGATCTGACGGAGTGTCCTCGTAGCTCTGAATCTCATCAAGGATAACGCCCAGCTCCTTCTCAATCTCCCGCGGCGGGAAAGTACTGTGGAACACAAGGTCAGTAAGCAGCTCCACCGCACGGTCGAAATCACGGTCAAGACACTCTGAGTAATATACCGTCTCCTCCTTGGTGGTAAACGCATTCAAATCGCCGCCAACGGCCTCCATACGGTTGAGTATGTGCCAGGAACGGCGTCTCTCCGTTCCCTTGAACGACATATGCTCCAGGAAATGCGCCATTCCCTGCTCATCCGGAGCCTCATCACGCGTACCGGTTCCGATTGTATATCCGCAATAGACAACGTGCGTGGGCGATGGCATGAATATCAGCCGCAGGCCGTTGTCGAAAGTCTCAGTATATGGTCCCATCCTATCTTCTTTCCAAACAGGCGGCAAAATTAGTTGTTTTCGCAGGATATTAGTAACTTCGTCGCACAAAAGATGTATGTATGAAGCGTGTTATTGGAATAAGCGAGAC
The DNA here is from genome assembly GCA_937898885.1 of uncultured Bacteroidales bacterium. Lineage (GTDB taxonomy): Bacteria > Bacteroidota > Bacteroidia > Bacteroidales > Bacteroidaceae > Colenecus. The sequence goes on from CALDKD010000126.1 coordinate 10,904, forward strand.
TGTATTTGATATTCTGTTCCGTGACGGGAAGCCGGTGGCAGGCGTTCCGGGAGGCTCCGTATTCAACGGAATGATAAGCATAGGACGCACTGGCATTGAGGGATATATGATAAGCGATGCCGGTGATGACCAGATTGGCGCCTTAACCACTGATTTTATGGTAAGCAACGGCGTCTCAGCAGATTACGTAACCCGTCACAAAGGCAAGAAATCAGACATCTCGGTAGCTTTCCTCAACGAGAGCAATGATGCCGTCTACAGTTTCTACAAGGACTACAAGAACCCTCAGCGGGATTTTCTGTATCCGCCCGTGAACGATGGCGATGTTATTCTGTTCGGCTCATACTATGCCCTCAATCCGGATATCAGGCCCAAGACAGGTCCGTTCCTCAGGCACGCCAAAGAGCAGGGAGCCATACTCTATTATGACTTGAATTTCCGCCCCAACCACAGTCACGAGAAAGAGCGTCTGATGGATACAGTAATAGAGAACATCACACTGGCAGACATCGTCCGCGGCTCGTCCGACGATTTCAACATACTATACGGCACGTCCGACTCACAGCATATCTGGGACACATACATCAAAGAGCGCTGCAGCTCATTCATTATGACCAGAGGCTCAGACGGTGTGACGCTTCACACACGGGCAGGACGTATGGATTACCCATCGAAGGCCATACAGACTGTCAGCACAATAGGAGCAGGCGACAGCTTCAACGCAGGAATAGTGTATGGTCTGGTACGGCACGACATAACGCGCAGCGCAATACCCGCTCTTCCCGCAGGAATCTGGGATAAGCTGATAGGCTATGGAATAGACTTCGGAAGCGAGGTGTGCCAGAGTACCGAGAACTATATCAGCAGGGAGCTCGCGCAAGCATACAGGCTCCCTGAGCCTGTCAGAAAGTAAGGTTAAGGCTGGTACCGGCAGAGAGCATCAGGCCATAGCCGCCATACTCCTCCACCCCACCGTAAAGGTGGACCACAGAGCAGTGTGATGTGCGTATCGAAAGGCCGGCACGAGCCCTTGCGTCAAACGATGTAGGGAACGAGGCGCTCAAGGCATCGCCCCTCTCATCAATGAACTCATAATCATCGCCCACAGCCAGACCGGCATACACACCTGCAAAAGAATCAAGGTTCTTGTAAATGGGAAAATGACCCACCAGACCAATGTGGAATGAGTTCATCAGCGGAATTGCAGCCATGTCTGGCAGTGTAATCCTATCGTCGCCATCCCAACGCACCTGACTGATATCGCCCGTCAAGGAGAGCCCGAGCATATCGCACAGCCGTCTCTCTGCCTCAATGCCAATTGTATATGCAGGACGCAAGGATTCAGGCACCGAATTGCAATTGCCCGCTATCTTGTTGAAGTTGTAAAAAGTGTACATTCCGAAAGACCAGTCATCATTCTCCTGCCAGGTGACAGGTCCTGAGGCCATTCCTTTCTTGCCAAAGATGGCATCGTTCAGCCAATACGCGAACTCACCGCTGAATATGCCTATGCCCGCACCGGCCATCACATCGGATATCCAATGACGTGTAGCCGCCACACGTGCCATTCCCGTAGCTGCCGCTATGCCATAACCCGCCACGCTGAACCAAGGGCTCATTGTCTGTCCATACTCCTTGTGCAGCAATGTAGCGGCAAAGAATGTGGTGGCAGTATGTCCGGAAGGAAAGGAGTTGTATTCGGAGCGATCCGGCCTGAGCCGTTTTACGGAATACTTAAGTCCGTTGGTTAAAGCCGCTTCCGCAACAACACCCACCGCGCCGGCAAACAGCAGTCTGCCCACATCGTGCCAGTCATCATTATAATTCGTAAACTTCAGAGTGATGCAGGTAGCCAGCATTAAGCCCGCAGGCAGATACTGAATCACGTCCGAGACATCAGACGCGTCCCAGTTGTTTTGTATCGTTCCCGCATGTTGTATTTTATCGCCGATGATGTAATCGTGATAGAGGGAGCCTGCGGTAAACATCAGGGCCGGAGCTATGCTACGGCTGAGCAAAGACTCTCTCTCAAATGCCTTGCCCTTCAGATAATCCGTACTGTATGTCATCTTCACAGCAGGCAGCGAGTCGGCCTTCTGGCCAGACACGGAACAACACATCACAGCCGTCACCAGTATGGCATAAAGTCTCTTTCTACTATCCATCGTGTTCTATGTTTTCTTTATGAATACAGCCATTAAAGCTGCTGCATATCGTTCAGATGCTTGTAGTAGCCGTTCAGCGCAAGCAACTCCTCGTGCGTACCACGCTCGACAATGCAACCCTCGTGTACCACACATATCTCGTCGGCGCTCTTGATGGTTGAGAGCCTGTGTGCTATGGCTATGGTGGTACGGTCCTTCATCAGACGCTCCAGAGCCTCCTGGACAAGGCGCTCCGACTCCGTATCGAGCGCGCTTGTAGCCTCATCAAGAATCAGTATCGGCGGGTTCTTCAGAATGGCGCGGGCAATGCTGATACGCTGGCGCTGTCCGCCTGAGAGAAGACAGCCGCGGTCTCCGATATTGGTGTCATAGCCCTTCTCGGACTCCATGATGAAATCGTGGGCGTTGGCAATCCTCGCAGCGGCCTCAACCTGCTCGCGGGTAGCTCCCTGCACGCCGAATGTAATGTTATTGTAGAAAGTATCGTTGAACAGGATAGCCTCCTGATTCACATTGCCCATCATACCGCGCAGGGAGCGCAGGGAGAGGTCCCGCACGTCCACGCCATCAATGGTGATCGAGCCCGATGTCACATCGTAGAAACGTGGCAGCAGGTCCACCAATGTGGATTTTCCCGAGCCCGACTGCCCTACCAGCGCTATGGTCTTTCCCTTCGGGATGGTCAGGTTGATGTTCTTCAGCACCGGCCTGTCGGCCTCATACTGGAACGACACATCGTGATACTCTATGCGGTCGTTCATTCCCTTGGCCTCAACAGGATTCTCCTTGTCTGTTATGTTATTCTCCGCAAGCAGGATCTTGTCTATACGCTCTACTGAAGCAAGTCCCTTCGGAATGGAATATCCGGCCTTGGACACGTCCTTGATAGGATTGATCACACTGTACAGGATAGTAAGATAGTAAATGAACTCCGACGCGTTGATCTCCGCCCTGTCGCCAAGGATAAGAGAGCCGCCGTACCAGAGCACCAGCACAATCAGGGCAGTCCCCATAAACTCGCTCACCGGATGAGCCGACGCCTGACGGATACTCACGTGGTTGCTGGCAGTGCGGAGCTGCTCGCTGCTGCCGGAGAAACGCGAGGACATCTTCTTCTCGGCCAGGAAAGCCTTGACAACACGCAGGCCTCCAAGAGTCTCCTCCAGCTGCGACATCGTATCGCTCCAGCGCTCCTGCACCTCAAGCGACTCGGCCTTCAGCTTTCGTCCTATCAGTCCCATAATCCATACAATGGCCGGAGCCACCACAATGGTGAAGATGGTCATCTGCCAGCTTATCACGAACAAGGTTGTCATATAGACGACTATCAGGATAGGATTCTTGATGAGCATATCCAGCGAGTTGGCTATGGAGTTGTCAATCTCGGAGACATCGCCGCTCATACGGGTGATGATATCGCCCTTGCGCTCCTTAGAGAAGAAGGACATTGGCAGGTCCAGCACCTTATCGTATATACGCACGCGCACATCGCGGATAACGCCGTTGCGCAGAGGCACCATCACCGCGGACGACGCGAAATAGCAACCAGTCTTGAACAGGGTGAGCACCACCAGGATAATGCCAAGAATAAGCAGTGCGGTGGATGCGCCATACTGCTCAATCCAGCCATTCACATAATAATAGAAGTTATTCTTCAGGACAGAGAACTCCGGCAGGCCAAGCTTGCCATAAGTCACAGCCTGATATGTGTATGTGGTGTCGTTCACCTTGAACAGGAGCTCAAGTATCGGGGCTATGAGCGCAAACGAGAAAACATTAAGGAAAGCGGAAAGTATATTGAATATGACAGCCCACGTAAGGTTACTTCTGTAGGGCCTTACAAATCTTCTCAGGAAACTGAACAAATCTTTCATTCATCGAAACTTTAGAGGGCAAAGTTAACGATTTTTCCCGCAATTGGCTAATTTTGCATAACTATAACATATATTGTATGGCAAACAAGATGGCGGCACTGGCCAAGGACACGGCCATTTACGGACTCAGCAGCATATTGGGAAAATGCTTTAATTTCCTGCTAACCCCCTTATTCACATACGCCATCACGGACAACAAGGCGCTGTACGGAGCGTACGTAAACATTTACGCCTGGACGGGACTTATTCTGGTAATCCTCACTTTCGGAATGGAGACTACAATGTTCAGGTTCGCCAACAAGGAAGGCAACGACCCCAGGCGCGTCTATTCCACATCGTGGTTCTTCGTGGCGATGCTGTCAATGGCTTTCGCGGCCCTCTGCTGGATTTTCACCGTCCCTATCTGCGAGGCTTTGGGTTATTCGGACCATACTGAATACATAAGGACTATGTCACTTGTAGTGGCTGTTGATTCCATACAGTGCGTTATGTTCTCATACCTGAGATACCGCAAGCAGCCTGTCAAGTTCGCCGGAATGAAACTGCTCAACATTTTCCTGTCACTGATATTGAACGTAATACTCGTCAAGACCATTTACGAGCCTGTCGTGGACGGCACAAGAGTGGTCTCCTGGTTCAGTCCGGACAACATCATCAGCTGGGCGTTCTACATCAACCTGTTCTGCTCGTGCATAATGTTTCCTTTCTTCGCGCCGGAGTTCAGGCACCTGCGCGCAGGCTTCGACCGCACACTTATGCGTCAGATGCTGTCCTACTCCTGGCCAATCGTCATTCTGGGACTGGCGGGAATACTGAACCTGCACGCCGACAAGATCTGCTACACGTGGATTATCCCCGGAGATGAGGGACGGGACCAGCTGGCCGAATACGGAGGCTGCGTCAAGGTGGCTGTAATAATGACTATGCTGACCCAGGCGTTCCGTTACGCATACGAGCCTATGGTGTTCAGCGCCGCCCTCAACGACAAGGAGGGGCAGAAAAAGATGTATGCCGACGCGATGAAGTACTTCATCATTTTCGCGTTGCTGGCATTTCTGACAGTGATGTTCTATATGGACATACTGAAATTCATTGTGGGCAGAGAGTACCGTGACGGACTGAAGGTAATTCCTATTGTTATGATGGGCGAGATATTTATGGGTGTCTATTTCAACCTGTCATTCTGGTACAAGCTCACAGACCAGACCTGGTGGGGTGCCGTGTTCTCAAGTATCGGATGCATCGTGCTGCTGGCAATAAACTTCCTGTTCGTGCCCAAGGTGGGATATATGGCCTGCGCCTGGGGAGGCTTCGCCGCATTCGCCATCTGTATGCTTATGTCCTACTTCACAGGACAGAGGCACTACCCCATAGACTATCCGCTCAAGGAAATTCTCAAGTATGTCCTGCTGGCAGGCATCCTGTATGTGGCCTATGTGCTGATAGATAAGACCAGCCTGACAGTCTGGCTTAAGATTATAGTCAACACCGGCCTGCTCTGCGTATATCTGGCATATATCCTGAAAAAGGATCTGCCTCTGAGGTCGCTTCCCGTAATAGGACGTTATTTCCGCTGAGCCGGTCTTCCTGCCAACTTATTCCATTGGCATTTGTATAAATTATTGAAAAATTAGTAAGTTTGCATAAACAATCAAGATTAACAATTTCTATGAGAAAAATTATCCTTTCACTTATGGCATTGGCCACATTGTCTGCCTATGCGCAGTTCGGCGGCCGCGGTCAGGGCAATCCCACCGTGCCTTCAGTAACCGAGAATGTAACCGAGGACTTCAAGCCCGCATCGAACAATCAGGCTAACCACCAGTATCCTATGGTCAACTCACAGCGTATGGTGCGCGCGCAGATCTCAGCGCCGAACGCTACCGCTGTAGGACTTGACATAGACGGCAAGATATACTCAATGACCAAAGATGAGAAGGGCGTATGGACCGGCACCTCAGCTCCCCAGGACGAGGGTTTCCACTACTATCAGCTCAACATTGACGGCGCGAGCGTTCCGGATCCGGGAAGCCTGTACTATTATGGCGCAAGCCGTTGGGGCAGCGGAATCGAGGTCCCGTCGGCCGATCAGGACATCTGGCAGGTGAGGAACGTTCCTCAAGGTTCAATGAACGAGGTGTTCTACTGGTCAACCGTAACCGAGCAGATGCGTCACTGCTACATTTACTTCCCGAATGAGTACTACACCAACCCGACCAAGAAGTTCCCGGTTCTGTACCTTATGCACGGTATGGGCGAGAACGAGCACGGATGGGCTGAGCAGGGCCACACCGGTCAGATAATGGACAACCTGATCGCAGAGGGCAAGGCTACTCCGTTCATCATTGTCATTGACTGTCTGGATGCACGTGCCGCACAGCCGGCGGCTCCTGCGGCAGCTCCTCAGGGCGCTCCTCAGGGTGGCCAGCGCAGAATGGGCTTCGGCGGCTTCGGTATGGGCGGCGCATTCCAGGATGTCCTGCTCAAGGACATCATTCCGATGGTAGAGAAGAACTATCGCGTAATAGCCGATCCTCAGCATCGCGCAATGGCAGGCCTGTCAATGGGCGGTATGACCACTCACTCAGTGACACTTGCCAATCCTACCACATTCGCATATGTAGGTATGTTCAGCGGCGGTACATTCAACACCAGCGAGCTTGAGAACAACAACGACTTCAAGAAGACCAACAAGGTCCTGTTCATGAGCTGCGGAGGCAAGGAGAATATGGGTGTCATGGAGGCTGCTGAGAATCTGAAGAAGATTGGCGTCAACGCATACGGCTACATCTCACCGGAGACCGCTCACGAGTGGCACACCTGGCGTCGTTCACTGTACCAGTTCGTACAGCTTATCTTCAAGTAAGAATTTTTCGCGACAATCTCTTTTAATTAACTAATATGAAGAAATTTGCAGTTCTTTTCAGTGCGGCTCTCCTTACAGCCGGTTTCTGCGCAGCGCAGGACACTGAGATCAAGGAGGATTTCGTTCCCTCCTCAATGAACCAGCCGGGACAGCAGTACCCGATGGTAAACTCACAGGGCTACGCCCGTTTCCGCATCAACGCTCCTCAGGCACAGTCCGTATCAGTAGGTCTGGGTCTTGGCGGCACTCACGGTGGCACAGACCTCGTAAAGGGCGAGGACGGCTATTGGATGGGAACCACAAGCGCTCCTCTGGTAGAGGGCTTCCACTATTATCACCTGACAATTGACGGTGGCACATTCAACGACCCCGGCACAAACAACTACTATGGCTCTACACGTTGGGAGAGCGGTATTGAGATTCCGACCAATGAGGATAAGGACATCTATGCTGAGCGTAACATCCCGCACGGATTCGTACAGCAGATTCTTGTATGGTCAGAGAGCCGCAACGAGCTGGCACGCGCATTCGTCTATACTCCTCCTACATATCACGCTGACAAGGCAGATGTCAAGTATCCGGTTCTGTACCTGCAGCACGGCTGGGGTGAGGATGAGACCGCCTGGATGACACAGGGTCACGCAAACCTTATTCTTGACAACCTGATTGCCGATGGCAAGATTAAGCCTGTAATTGTAGTCTGCACATACGGTATGACCAACGGTGGCTTCGGCCCGGGTATGGGCTTCGGTGGGCCACGTCCGCAGGGCCCACGTCCTGCAGCAGGTGCTCAGGGCCCACGCCCACAGGGTCCCGCAGGTGCTCCGGCAGCACGTCCGCAGGGCCAGCGTCCGGCCGGTGGCTTCGGTGGTTTCGGCAGCAACGAGGGCTTCCAGAAGTTCCTCTGCGACGAGCTTGTTCCATATGTTGACGCTCACTTCCGCACTATCGCAAACAAGGACAACCGTGCTATGGCCGGTCTGTCAATGGGTGGTATGGAGACTCACTCCATCACTCTGGCACGTCCTGAGATGTTCGGTTACTATGGTCTGCTCTCAGGCGGTCAGTACAACCCGTCAGAGATTCAGGACAAGAATCAAGTAAAGAAGATCTTTATGAGCTGCGGTGAGAAGGAGAGTCCGGATGCCATCAACAATTCCGCCAAGTCTCTGAAGGAAGCAGGTTATGACGCAATGGGCTATGTATCACCGAATACCGCCCACGAGTTCCTGACCTGGCGCCGCTCACTCTATCAGATGCTTCAATTCTTCTGGGGCAAGTAATCATTACTGATAACAAATAACAGTAAAGCGGCTGGAAGGGATTCCAGCCGCTTTTTTTTTGCGTTTCTGTCGCAGCAAGGCAGCTATCAGAGGGCGTTGCAACAAAGGCCGCAGTCAGAGACTATTGCAGCAAGGCCGCAGTCAGAGGCTGTCTTTGGGGCCAGGCTCTACGAAGCCTACTCGCTACGCCGTGAAATGCT
>CALDKD010000127.1 GCA_937898885.1 uncultured Bacteroidales bacterium
ATGCCACGTTGATGATCCTGCCCCAGCGCCTTGTCATCATGCCCTTCAAAAGGCGGCGCGTTATGTAGAAGAAACTGTTCAGGTTCGTATCCAGCACGCTGTTCCAGTCATCGTCCTGCATGAACACCATCAGGTTGTCACGGCGTATTCCGGCGTTGTTGACCAGTACTGCGACATAGTCGTCAGGATGCGATTCCATCCAGCCGTCAATCGCCTTTTCCACAGCCTCACTGTCCGCAACATCAAACGGCAGCAGTTCAGCCTTTCCTCCGGCCTGTTCTATCAGGGACCTGGTTTCAAGTGCCGCATCGGAATTTGACCTGTAGTTGACAATCACCGGATAGCCCATTGCGGCCAGCCTTAAACTCACCGCACGGCCAATTCCGCGTGACCCTCCCGTTACGAGCGCGTATTTCATATTATTTTATTTTATATATACGTAATAGCCCGCAAAGTTAGTAAAAAAGCCCAAATAGGACAAGTATTGGACCCATTAAAAAACAAAATGCAAAATGTGGCGCATTATCGGCAAAAATGACTACCTTCGCGCCGGATTTTCAAAATAAGCCGAAATAGCTCAGTTGGTAGAGCAACGCATTCGTAATGCGTAGGTCGCGGGTTCGAGTCCCGCCTTCGGCTCAAACACTGCAGAAAAGATTCCCTCGAACACGCGACCTTAAAACAAGGACGGCGCTGGCGAAGTCAGCGCGGGTTCGAGTCCCGCCTTCGGCTCAAACGTTGGTAAAAGAGGCCGACTAAAAAGCATTTTTTAGCCGGTCTCTTTTTTTGTTCATATGATTTGTTTCTCATTTTTACTTTGTGGATTTTGACCGTATGAGTGTTTCTTGATGTCTCAACTTGCCTGAGCTAAGCTGCTCCATTGCATTGAGCCTGTTGCGCAAGCCTGTTTGAGCACATTATCGGCACTGTTATTATCATTTTTACTGATGCTGACGGCCATGTATTTCCTGATATTATGTGCCAAGGCAACCAGACCAAACTCCACTTTCACCTTCTCGTTTGACCTGAGCCTGAACCGCTTGAATCCGTGGTTGTACTTGATGTCGCCGAAGACGGCCTCCGGCTCTACGGGCCTGTTGCTGCGGTGGTACATGCCGCGTTCGCTTGTCAGCAGGCGCTTGACACAGGCCCTGTAGGCGTTGTTCCTGTGGTTGACCTCTATCACCCTCTGGTCAGACGCACCCTTGTAGCACATGCCGCGCAAGGGGCATCCGGCACAGTTCCTGGCGCGGTATCTGCTGATGGTGGACACGTAACCGAGATCTGACTTTACCGGCACGTCACCGATGTGCTCCATGTGCTGGCCCATCGGACACACATAGTAGTTGTCCTCTGCGTTGTAGTACAGGTTCTGGGTAAGGAAAGGGTTGTTGCGGCGGCTCCTCTTGTCCTCGGCATGGAACATGTTGTACTTGACATACGGGGTGATGTCTTCATCAAACATGTACTCGTAGTTCTGCTCACTGCCGTACCCTGAGTCCGCACACACCTCTTCGCTCTGTTTACCGTATCTGTCTTTGAAGGACTCAAGGAACGGGATGAGGGTGCCCTGGTCCGTGGGTCTCCAGAAGATGTCATAGTTGGTGATGAACTGGTTCTCGGTGGCTATCTGTATGTTATATCCCGGTTTGGTCTGGCCGTTGTTCATGGCATCCTCCTTCATGCGCATGAAAGTGGCGTCAGGATCCGTCTTGCTGTAACTGTTCCTCTCGCCCAGCGTGTCGAGCTTCTTCTCGTACTCCCGCATCTTGGGGGCCTTCTCGGTCTTGACCTTCTCCACGGCCTTGCGCAGCTTCCTGTCGCTGATACCCTGCTCGTCCATTTTGTCGAGTATGTTGTCCGCGCGCCGGGCCATCTCTTCGGCGGTAAGCTCCTGCTCCTCATCGGCGTTCTCCATCGACAGCACCTTCTCGGCCGATTCAAGGACGGACTTCACGTTCGCTTCCAGCTTGGCCTTGTTCTTCTCCGTGCTGCCCTTCCAAACAAACGTGTATTTGTTTGCCGCCGATTCTATCTTGGTGCCGTCTATGTACTGCACATTCAGCGACACCAGGCCCTCGTCATGCAGAAGCACCACTATCTGGGTGAAGATGCTGTCGAAACAGCCGGACAGACGCTTGCTGCGGAAGAGGTTGATGGTACGGAAGTCCGGGGTCTGCATGCCGCTCAGCCACATGTATGCTATATTCTCTACAAGGAGTTTCTCCATCTGACGGCCGGAGTACACATTGTTCAGATATGCATAGACGATGACCTTGAGCAGCATCCTGGGGTTGTAACTGCTTGTCCCGCCGCCCTTGTATCCCGATTCGATGTCCGATATATCGAGCCTGTCGATGATGGCGCTTACAACACGAGCCTTGTGGTTCTGGGGAAGATAATCGCCAAGACATGGAGGAAGAAGCAGACTGTCGTTGGGATTATAAGATTTAAAAACTACCTTTGTCATTGTTGTTTAGCTATTAGGCTTTTGGGCTGTTAAACTGTTTGTATATGGCTTGGTGGTACAACAAATATACAAATAATTAGCCAAACAACAATGGCTATTCCTTTGATATTCAAAAGAATAGCCATTATTTTTTATATTCCAACCACAAAACGAAGATGTCTTTGGTCAAACAAAAGAGGATGACTACTTTTTAGTCACCCTCTTTTGCATGAAACGGGTAAGCGGTACCTTCTTTTAATTTGCTTCGCAAATACGCTCCATAAATGTCGCTTGCCGGCCTCCGGCCGGTACGTCCTCGCCAGTTCGGACTATTACGAAAAGCCGCCTGATGGGCGGCTTTTTGCATGAAACGGGTAAGCGGTATATACCTTACCAGGTGCGCTGGGCTGTCAGTTCTATGATACGGACTACCGTCATCATGGCTTTTTCCATGCTCTGGATAGGAACCCATTCGTAACGGCCGTGGAAATTCATGCCGCCGGCGAACAGGTTGGGGCAGGGCAGACCCTTGAATGACAGCTGTGCACCGTCTGTGCCGCCGCGGATAGGTACCTTTACAGGAGTGACGCCGGCCAGTTTCATGGCTTCACATGCAATGTCCACTACAAACGGAACCTTGTCAATCTGTTCCTTCATGTTGTAGTACTGGTCGCTTATTTCAACTGTAACGGTGCCGGCTCCGTATTGTGCG
>CALDKD010000128.1 GCA_937898885.1 uncultured Bacteroidales bacterium
GTCTTGCATTATCCTAAAACCGTAACGAATTAAGGTGTTAAGGTGTTAAGGTTTTTATCCAGCATTTCCTGTTGGTGGGGCCAGAACCGGTTATTCCGTATTGGGAGTTGGAGGCGAAGTAGTTCAACTCGCGCGATGCCGTGGCGGTGGATACATTTATCAGATTGGCGTACTCCTGAAGGGTAATCTGGGTGTGATGGTCCAGCCATTTGGCTAAAAGCGCGAAGTGCTCGTCGCGATGTCCCTTGGATGGGGCGGCCTGCACTACATCCGGAGTGCTCATCACGAACTCAGCCTCCTTCTGCAGCTCCTGCATAAACTCCTGGTCTATCTTCAGGTTCAGACGCTTTATGGACACCTGCCTGTTCTTGTCGAACTCCAGCGAGAGCGAGAATGTGCCCAAACCGTCAATCTTGCAGGAATGGCCTTCCAGCAGGAACGCCTTCAAGGCTTTGGGAAGCCCATTGAGCGTACCAAGAATGGCGCCATCCTGGATGCCCGACTCCATTGCTATGCGCGCAACCAACCTCTTGTTGTCAAACTGTGTGTAAGTCTCCGGCACAGGGTATTGTGCCTGCTCCCCCTGACGCATCTGGGGCAGCTGCTGAACGTGATACTTTATCGGCATATCGTTACAAGTCTTGTAATGAGTGTTACAGGACCTGTAATATATGTTACAAGACTTGTAATGACTCGCGGCTAACTGCGCGAAGATACAAATAAAAAGTTAATACGACAAAGCCTTAAAACCTTAAATCCTTAATTTCCTAAGACCTTAACACCTTAACACCTTAACACCTTACCGCCTTACCGACATCGCATCTCAGACAACATCATCATCCATACGGTACTAACAAAAAGAGCTCACTGTCGTGGGCTCTATAGTGTTAGTTAAATGGGGATTTACCGGAGTGCCTATAGTTACGCTCGTTTCGTTTCATTATTTGAAACGAAATAAATATAGTTAGAGAAATTTCGTTTCATTATTTGAAATGAAATGAGCGAGGCTTCGGCAAGTAATGGCACCCTTTCTCCTTGCAGTACGTCAGGATTTCTGCCACTTCCTCTTTCGACATCATAGTGTTTTCGCTATTTTTGCCGACAAAGATACAAGCTCAACGCATCATAGCAAGGACGTGCGTCACCGGAGGCTTACGAACTATTGATATATGACAACTGAACAATATCTAACGAAAATTATGGAATGAACATGCTGTTGAGCCATAAGAACTTTTTACCAAATTGTCAGAAGTTATGTCATTCCTGTCTGAATTTCTTAAGTTCCACCAACCAGAGTTCATCAGGGATATCCTTGGATTGATTAGTTCTAAAAGAAACCGCCTTGTCCAAGGTCACTGCATAGGCAGTGAAGCCTTCATAGAGCATCACGTCTTCATCTAAGTCATTAGATGTCATTCGCCGAGAGCCAGTGGCATCATTACTGACAAATCTACTGTTAACCGATAACTCCAAAATCTGTGCTAATTCAGAATTAATGCTTATTTTTTTATTTTTGTGCAGTTCTTTGTAAACTAGGCTACACCCACTTTTTTCTCTAACAAGAAATAAGCTGTAGAATAGTGATCCGAATGGGCTTACCAAAACATAACCTGCGGAATAGTTCTCTGGGGCTTGTTCTTTTAACCAATTCAAAATTTTTGAATCACCGTCAACAAAAGTATTACCAAATGGAAGAATTCCAGACATTTCTTCTTGGCCTGGCTCTCCAATAACTCTGTTTATCTTAAACTCAATATAATTTGTGTCAATCGGAAGGACTGAAACTTTCTCGTATCGCTCCAATACGCTACTGGCAACTGTGATTCTGTCATTGGGATTAACTATAAAGAACACGAATCTGCCTTGTTCATCAGTACGGTAATTAGCAACTAACTTATTAGTAGAATCAATTTCACAAACCACCACATTTGCCGTAGGACACTCATCAACAAATACTATTCCAGAGATGATATCACCCACCTTTGGCTTGTTTTGAGCGAGAATTGTTGTCACGTCTGTCAGAAGGACAATGAGTAATAACTCAAAAGAAATAAAACTTGAAGTCTTCATATGCAAAATTTTTTAGAAAAGTATTCAATATTGAATATTGCCAAATACATCTGAGGTTAAATATTTTCACAAAGAAAAAATTGACATTTATGAATCTTGTTTTGAATAAATATTTATTGAATGACTTTATCATACGAATATTATTCTATTGAAAACACCTCTATTGCCCGATTTGCTTGTGATTTGATTTGTGAAACACGTTCAGATTGAACTTTTATGGGTTTCTCAATTATTTCATATGCTGTTCTAATGATGTTTGTTGTATCACCTAATTCGTAATAAGCCATTAACTTCCCATTTATCGAATCAGACAAGCACAGCCCTTTCTGCAATTGCGTTTCAGAAACAGATACTAAAAAAAATCAGCAGCCACCCAGAGTAAGGCAGCTGCCGATTTTCAGTTAATGAAAGATGTGAACGGAACCTGTCCCCTGTTCACTTACCTGTTCACTTAAAGCCGGACAGGTCGTAGGTTACAATCTTTTCATCTCTAATCCTGAATCCGTATAACATATTCGTCATGGGATTATATGCCAGATCATTGGCAATAATATCCAGTTTCACACCGCCAAGATAGTTCCCGTTCCAATCAAAGGCCAGCAGTTCTGCGGCTTCTCCATGTGACTGGACAAGATTGTCTTTCCGGTAGTCTCCTCCATAGTAAATTACAAGAAACATGTCTTCCGTGGCTATCGATTGCGAGAAATGATTGAAATCATACATATATGTGTCATTGACGATTTCATTGCGGACTCTGATGCCGCCTAACGTGGGAGCCCCTTTCTGATGAATGGAAAAGCACTTTCCGCTGTCCAGATTGAAGAAATGAATGTAGTCCATTGTATGCATGCACTGTACCACAATATTCTTTGAGGGATGCTTGCATATGCTGCCATCATACCAGAATGTGGAATAGACCGGGTTCTCGAAATCAACAAGACGGGTGTAAACATCGACATCTTCAGTACCGTTACTGCTCAAGACACTGAATGAAGGCGGGTTATATACATTTTCAATCATATTGTAATTATTGTTGTTGAAAATGAAAAGGCGGTCTGTTCCGTTGTCAAGCCCAACAACGTCAGCACAGCCATAAGGCATGTCATTTCTGATGCCTTCAACTACGGTGTATCCTTCTCTGACTGATGCGCTCACGTTTATTTCCTTGAGAGTATTTCCGCCTTCGCCACGCAGTACAATAATCACATCTTCGTCCCTCAAGAACGTCTGGTCCGATTTGAATATGTACTTGTCGGCAAACTCATTTGCGGCGTGTCCCTGCTGGCATAGCATTGCCAGCGGTTTCAGCGTTTCCGTATGATAGACCTGCAGAAAAGCTGCCGGATTTCCTGTCGTGACCATCAGCAGTGTATCATATACAGCTATCGTGTGACCTCCGGCGACATCAAGGTCAAGGAACTTTCCATGCACCACATCACCTGTCCTGTTCAGGAAATCCACATCGTGCGTCTCCAGGACCATGGGGCCTTTCTGGGTACACGATGCAAGGAGCAGTGCACCAATAAGATTGGAAAATATTACCTTTTTCATATTTACAACTTCAAAGATTATATACGTCGTTGAATTGTCAAAGCTGGAACAGCTCGTTCACAGTCTTGCCGAAATAGGCGGAGA
>CALDKD010000129.1 GCA_937898885.1 uncultured Bacteroidales bacterium
TTATCAGCACAATACGTCAGCTTGGTCGCGAAATGGCGGCTATCTAAAGAAATCCGCCCTGAATTGGGCATCACGGCACGGATGCAAGTTGAGTCAGACATACAATGTCTATGAAGTTCCTCGGTACTTCAAGAGCAGGGTCGCCCTATCACAGGATGAAATCAGCCATATCGCTCACTTCGACATCTCGAAAGTAGCACGTCGTCCGCAATACAGGAGAACTCTGGAGAGAGTCAGGGATATGTTCTTGTTGCTGTGTAATCTCGGCCAGAGGTACAGTGACATCAGGCGGATCTCTCCGGAGAACTTCGAACGTAATCTGTTTCGAATAATTCAGCAGAAAACCGGGAACAAGGCAATTGTCGATATCGACAGGTACGCAATTATCCCGAAGCTTACATACTCACTGCTCAAGAAATACGGCTACCGCAGCCCATACACCAGCTCCGTGTCAAACTACGACCGTTATCTGCATTCTCTTCTAAGGGAGATCGGAGAGGAGTTCAATGATACCGTTATCACAGAGGTGAAGGTCGGTGGAGTTGTAAACCGAAGTGAAAACCAGAAATGGGAACTATGCACCAGCCATACGGGTCGAAGGACATTCATTTCATACAATGTAATGCGGTGTCCGACAGAGGCCGAAGTGAGAAAATGCTCCGGTCACAAATCTGCCAAGACATTCGAACGGTACATTTCCTTTGATGAAGATTGATTGATGCGGGTTCCCCCGCATCAATCATATTGCTTTTTAGTACGTCTTCAGTTATTTCGGCAGGCGTTAAACGATTAAGTTTGATGACCGGCAAGTGTCATAGTGTCTTGAAACTTAATATTTTTTGATAAAAGTATTGTTTTTTAAATTATATCGGTTACCTTTGTACCGTCATACGATATAACGAAAGGCAATATATTTTATGGGAAATTCAAACACAGCACTTACAGAAGCGATCTTCTACATCCTTTTGGCGCTTCAGGAGCCACTTCATGGCTATGGCATCATGCAAAAGACGTCTTCATTCAGTAAAGGAAGACTTGTGCTTTCCGCAGGCACCCTTTATGGCGCAATTTCAAATTTACTCGTCAAAGGGTGGATTGCTCCTGCCGGAGAGTCGGCAGAAACTGACGGTCGTCGGAAACTATATGTAATAACCGATGCGGGGAAGTCAGTTCTCATTGCAGAACTCGACCGTCTCGAAGAACTTGTGAACAATGGAAAAAACAATATAAAGAGGTAGTAGTATGAAAACCAATAAAATTGCAATCAGATGGTTTGTCGATTTCGACAAGGAAGAACAGTGGCTCAACGAAATGAGCAAGGCAGGATGGTGCTTCTGGCACACCAATGGAGTGATATACAGGTTCAAGGCATGTGAGCCTGGTGAAGCGATATTTCAGATTGACTTTGACGAGAAGAAATCTGCTTCAGGAGAAGATTATGTCGTCTTCCGCAATTCTTGCGGAGATCAGTTCGTCCATCAGTGGAAGAACAAGATATATTGGAAAAGGAATGCAGTTTCAGGACCTTTTGAGGCGGAAGGAAATGTGGCTGCAAAACTGCGCCTCACGAACAAGGCATACAACTATCACATCAAGAGTTTCATGGGGCTGACGGCAATTGCAGCCATAGCGTTCCTTGTTTGCTATCCTATTGGGAAGCATGTTCTTCCGGAAGGTCCTTTCTCCGAATGGCTGGCAGATTTCGGTGAGGGACTGACCATAGGAATCCTTCTTGCAGAAATATTAATTCTGCTTCCCGCAGTCAAGAAACTCAGAATAAAAATGAACGAACTTATTTCTCAATTGCTTTAGCTGATAGAATAACGCCGAGGACACAGTCTCTCGGCGTTATTTATGAAATTGAGGCATTGTCCCTCAATTCAATTATTGGACAACTTATTCTGTTCTAAGGTGGTCCATCAATGAAGTTCTTTTCTCTCTTGAGCCACAAACCTACATCATTAGGCGGCTGAAGCATATCTGTCTTGGAACCTTCACGACTCATTGAGTTATGAAGTTCTACAATCTGGAACAAATCCACGTGTCCGAACCGGCAGTATGAGCGGGTTCGTATTCAGCCTTGTTATGTGCGTTCAAAACCGGTTCTTCCATGATGACAAAGATAACAAATCATCGCCAATTATGGGAGAACAAGACTTATTGAGGTAGGGCGTTAACAATATCAGTTTGTGTTCATCCGCGCATACGGAGGATACGGGAAGAATTGTTATATTTGTCAAAGACCAAAAATAAACCAATGAAAAGAATACTGTTTGCATTCCTTCTCGTCTTTTTAGCGGTGTCAGCATCGTATGCTCAGCAAAGATATGAGAATCCCATCATTCCCGGGTTCTATCCCGACCCGAGCATCTGCAGGGTTGGTGACGATTATTTTATTGTAAACAGCACTTTCCATTATTTCCCGGCCGTGCCGCTATGGCATTCAAAAGATCTTGTGCATTGGACACAGATTCGCAATGTCCTTGACAGGGAATCGCAGGTTAATCTTTCGGGGGCGATGCGCTGGAGCGGGATATATGCTCCGACCATAAGGTACGATGAATCTGACGGCACGTATTATATGGTTACTACCAATGTAACAAACGGAGGGAATTTCTTTGTCACCACAAAAGATCCGTGGGGCGGCTGGAGCGAACCTGTTTTTCTTCAGCAACAGGGAATAGACCCGTCGTTCTATTTCGAAAACGGGATTTGCTATATGCTGTCGAATCCCGACAATTGCATACATCTTTGCACGGTTGACAAGAAAACGGGAAAGCAGCTTTCTCCTAGCCGACCTCTCTGGAAGGGTACGGGAGGAAGGTATCCCGAAGCTCCCCACATATTCAAGAAGGATGGCTGGTATTATCTTTTGATTTCGGAAGGAGGCACCGAATATGGCCATATGGTTACCATTGCAAGGAGCAGGGACATCTACGGACCATACAAGGCCAATCCGGCCAACCCTATACTCACGCATCGCGATATGGTTACACAGTCGAGTCCCATTCAGGCGACTGGCCACGCCGATATGGTTCAGGCCCCGGACGGATCCTGGTGGATGGTCTGTCTGGGAATCCGTCCGCAAGACGGGCAGAATCATCTTCTTGGCAGGGAGACTTTCCTTGCTCCGGTAAGATGGGAAAAGGGCAAATGGCCTGTTGTGAATGAAACGGGGACGATATCGTTGAAGATGTCGGCGAATCTGCCGTTCTGGAATCCGATGGTGCCTGAAGCGACAAAGATTCTTTTTTCATCGGCGTTGAACGGTTGATTAC
>CALDKD010000130.1 GCA_937898885.1 uncultured Bacteroidales bacterium
GTGGAGCATACGAGACTCGAACTCGTCACCTCTTGACTGCCAGTCAAACGCTCTAGCCAGATGAGCTAATGCCCCAGACCTTATTTCTGGTGCAAAGGTAATGTTTTGGTTTGAATAATTGATAACTTCGCGGTAAAATTCTTGAAAAAGTGATAAAGCCGGTTCTGGAGAAAATAATTCTGGGCATAGACCCGGGCACGAATATAATGGGATATGGCGTGCTGAAGGTTGTCGGCACAAAGGCCTCGGTTGTGGCCATGGGGGTGGTGGATCTCCGCAAGGCGGGCGATATGTACCTGAAACTGGGCAAGATATTCGAACGCGTTACCGGTATAATCGACTCGTTTCTGCCTGACGAGATGGCTATTGAGGCGCCTTTCTTTGGCAAGAACGTACAGTCAATGCTGAAGCTGGGACGTGCGCAGGGGGTGGCTATGGCGGCGGCCATACATCACAGCGTACCCATTACGGAGTATGCGCCGTTGAAGATAAAGATGGCTATTACCGGAAACGGAAGCGCCAGCAAGGAGCAGGTAGCCGCTATGCTTCAGCGTATATTGAGCATCAACCCCGATGATATGCCTAAGTTTATGGACGCTACCGATGCGCTGGCGGCGGCATACTGCCATTATCTGCAGATGGGACGTCCGCAGACAGACAGCAGCGGAGGCCGCAACTGGAAAGAATATATAGCAAAGAATCCGGACAAGGTATCAAAAAGAAAAGACATAGAGCCAAAATAACGTTTTGTCTTTGCCATATAGTTATAAATTGTCTAACTTTGCAAATTGAAATTAACAGCCGTCTTACGGTAAACAATAACATTATAAAATAGGTTCAATGAATCCTGCCAACCCTTTCCTGGTTTTCTGTGGCTCTGACAGTATGTATATGGCACAGGAAATCTGTGATTTTCTGCATTACCCTCTGGGGCAGATGAATGTGACTCATTTCGCAGATGGCGAGTTCGCTGTCTCGTTCGAGGAATCAATCCGTGGAGCCGATGTGTTCCTTATCCAGTCAACTTTTCCGCCAGCCGACAATCTGATGGAGCTGCTTCTTATGATTGATGCCGCAAAGCGCGCGTCGGCCAGGACTATCAATGCCGTAATCCCGTATTTCGGATGGGCCAGACAGGACCGTAAGGACAAGCCTCGTGTCTCAATTGGCGCCAAGCTGGTGGCAGACCTCCTGAGCAAGGCCGGCATCAACCGTCTTATTACGATGGACCTTCACGCAGACCAGATTCAGGGCTTCTTTGATGTTCCGGTAGATCATATGTATGCGTCAAAGCTGTTCATTCCTTATATTGAGAGCCTCAAGTTGGAAGATCTTGTGGTAACCGCTCCTGATGTAGGTGGAAGCAAGCGTGCCAGCGCATACGCCAAGTATCTGAATGTGCCTCTGGTTCTGTGCCAGAAGACACGTTCAAGAGCGAATGTGGTTGATGAGATCAAGATTATCGGCGATGTGGCAGGCAAGAATGTCATAATCATTGACGATATTGTAGATACCGCAGGCACGATGTGCACCGCTGCCGATGCAATGATGGCCGCAGGCGCCAAATCAGTACGCGCCCTTGTATCGCATTGCGTGATGTCGGCCGATGCTCCTGTCAAGATTGACAAGTCTCAGCTTGAGGAGATTGTCTTCACAAACAGCATTCCATACCGTAACCCTATTCCTTGCAGGAAACTGAAACAGCTGTCGGTGGCAAATATGTTCGCTGAGACAATATACCGCGTATATTGCAATGAGTCAATCAGCACACAGTATTTAATCAAATAAACCGGATATCTTATGAAGAAGATTTTATTCCTTATGCTGAGCGTTGCCCTGCTTGCAGCCTGTGGTGGTAACAAGTACAGCGTCTCCGGAACGATAGAAGGTGCTGCCGATGGCGATACCGTACTGATATGCGACATCAGTAATGGCGTGTCTCTTCAGGCTATTGACTCTACTGTCGTAAAGAACGGCAAGTTCTCCTTCAAGGGACAGACCGATACCTGCGACGTATGCATTCTTGCCTTCAACATTGACGGGCAGATGAATACCTGTACTTTCTTCCTTGAGCCTGGAAACATCAAGATCAACTATTCGGCAGATCAGACCCAGACCGTAGGCGGAACAATCTCAAATGATGCTTTCCAGAAGTTCTACGATGAGATTGACAAGGTAGAGCAGAAAGCTATGGATCTGGATAAGCGAATGCAGCAGGCTACCGCGGCCGGTGAGAATATGGAGTCATATCAGGACGAGATGGACGACGTGCAGGATATGTATCGCGATGTGGTTCAGAAAAGCATCCGCGAGAACGTTGACAATATGTTCGGATTCAATCAGTTGCTTGACTATTACAGTATGTTCGAGCCTACCGAGCTTGATGAGCTTCTGAAGGCTATGGAACCGAAATTCTCCGGAAATCAGTACATAGTACAGCTGAAGGAGATGGTTGCCTCGCAGTTGAAGACCGCCATCGGCCAGCCGTATCAGAATTTCTCCGCTCCTGATGTAGATGGAAACGAGCACAGCCTTGCAGAGTATGTAGGTCAGAACAAACTGGTTCTTCTTGACTTCTGGGCAAGTTGGTGTGAGCCTTGCCGTGGTGAGATTCCTTCTATGAAATCAGCATACGAGAAGTTCCATTCAATGGGCTTTGAGATTGTAAGCGTATCTGTTGATGACAATGAGGAGGCTTGGAAAGAGGCTCTGGAGGCTGAGAATATGCCTTGGCCGCAGCTTTACGATCCTAACTCGGGCGAGGGCGCTCCTGCATTCCTCTATGCGATTACAATGATACCAAGCTCATTCCTTATTGACTCAGATGGTGAGATAATAGGTCACAACCTGCGTGGTGAGGAGTATGAGCAGGTGCTTTCCGACTACTTCAAGTAAGAGAGACGACATATAAAAAGAGTGTGGCTGAAAAGTCACACTCTTTTTTTTGTAGCTGGCGGTAAGGGCTTATTCCGGAATAGCCTCCAGTATTGCGACCAGATGGCGGAATACCATATCAACAGTGCATAGCTCCAGACGCTCGGAAGGGGAGTGTACTCCACGAAGTGTCGGGCCGATGGATATCATATCCAGATTTGGATAGGATGCCAGGAACAGACCGCACTCCAAACCTGCGTGTATGGCAAGTACCTGCGGGTCTTTCTTGAAAAGCCTCTTGTAAGTATCTACGGATATTTCCAGCAATTTTGAATCTGTATTTGGAGTCCAGCCAGGGTAGCCTTCTCCGTGCGTTACGGTTGCTCCTGCCAGCTTGAATGTGGCTGCCAGAGTCGTTGCCACGCACCATTTGCCTGACTCAACAGAGCTGCGCTGGCTTGTGACTATGCGTATCGCATCTTCTCCGGTACGCACCGAAGCCAGATTGCTTGATGTCTCAACCAGCCCCGGCACATCCATACTCATAGCGAATACTCCGTTGAATACTCCGTACATCGCTGTTATGAGATTGCGTGCCACGCTGTTCTCAATGCAGTAATCAGCGGGGTCTGTTGACTGCATTATGAACTTCATCTCTTTCTCGGTTACGTGGAACTCTTTCTGTATCGTGTCGGCATAGATATTGAAATCAACCCTGATGCTTTCTTTCTTGTCTGACGGTATCGCTATGATTGCCGTAGCGTCTCTTGGAATGGCATTGTGCAGGTTGCCTCCGTTGAAGCCGCACAGACGCAGATTGTATTTGTCCATTGCCTGATACAGGAATCGTGCCAAAACCTTGTTGGCATTGGCGAACCCCTTGTTTATGTCATCTCCAGAGTGGCCTCCGTGTAGTTTGTCCACACCGATTTTCAGGAAAAAGTATCCTGATGGTACTGACTCTTTCTTGAAATCGAATGTTATCTCGGTCTTCACTCCGCCGGCGCATCCAATGAATATCTGCCCCTCGTCCTCTGAGTCAAGATTAATGAGCATAGAGCCGTTCATCATTCCTGGCTGAAGATTCTCCGCACCGTTGAGTCCTGTCTCCTCAGACACTGTGAACAGACACTCAACAGGCCCGTGCTTTATGTCATCGCTGTCCAGAATGGCCAGAGCCATAGCTATTCCCATACCGTCGTCAGCGCCTAGTGTGGTACCCTTTGCCTTGAGCCATCCGTCCTCAACGTATGTCTCAATAGGGTCTTTCATAAAGTCGTGGGTCAGGGTAGCCTCCTTCTCGCAAACCATATCCTGATGGGCCTGCAGAATGACTGTCTGTCTGTCTTCCATACCTTTGGTGGCTGGCTTTGAGATCAGCACGTTGCCTACATTGTCCATCTTTGATTTGAGGCCGCGCTTTTCAGCGAACTGTATGAGATACTTACCAATTCTCTCCTCGTGCCCTGACGGGCGTGGAATCTTGCAAATCTCAGCAAAGATATCCATCGTCTTTTTCGTCCAGTCTTTGTTGTCCATATCGATAAATGAGTTGTTCGTTCGTCTTTTTTCTCAAAAATATGGAATATTTGCGACAATAACCTCTCTTTTCGTATTTTTTAAAAATACAAATAATGCAAAGTTCAATAAAGTTGACTATATTCGCGGGCTGATTTTTGAGAAAGTGATTGTTTTATGCTTAAGACACTGCTCATAGCTGTCGCGTTTCTGCTTGCAGGTGTTGCTCTGCTGTCAGTGAGCATCTGGATTAAGCCGAATGGCAAATTCCCGAACATTCACGTTGGAAAGAATCCGGCAATGCGTAAGCGCGGAATAGGGTGCGTTGAGGCGCAGGATGCGCAGACACAGCGTCACAACCCGATGGCCGTGAGCGAGCGAGGTGAGAATCAAATATAATTAATGAATATGAGAAAAAGTTTTTTGGGAGTATTGCTGGCTGGCGTGTTTACACTGTCATTCTGCCAGTGCAACGAGAACGCCGCTACGTCAACTGCCGCAGGCTCGCAGGATGGTGTGGCCACAGGTATTAAGATAGCATACGTAGAGATAGATACTCTTCTGTCAAAGTATCAGTTCTATCAGGATGTGATGGAGGAGCTCCTGCGCAAGGAGGAGAACAGCCGTCTGCTTCTGTCTGAGAAGGCAAACGATTTCCAGAGCGATGTGGAGACTTTCCAGAAGAAACTCCAGAACAATGTATTCTCATCAAGAGAGCGCGCTGAGCAGGAAGAGAACCGCCTTGCCAAGAAGCAGCAGGATCTTCAGGAACTTCAGGACCGTCTGAGCAGAGAACTGGAAATAGAGAATGCTAACAACACAATGAAGGTAAGTGACTCAATCCAGTCTTTCCTGAAGGATTACAACAAGAAGAAGGGCTACAGCATCATTCTTAGCAAGATAGGCGATAATATCCTTCTTATTGACCCGGCAATGAATATTACCGAAGAGGTGCTGGAAGGCCTAAACGCCCGCTATCAGGCTCAGTAATCAGTCTGTGATATAAAAGAGGTGCGGTCTCCTGATGGGGCCGCACTTCTTTTTGTGTTATATCAAACCTTTGGTGGATGGTAGCTGGTAATTGCTGATGTCCCTTCGTACCGCATTCTTAAGTGCCCGGGCGAAAGCCTTGAATATGCCCTCAATCTTATGATGCTCATTCGTTCCCTCTGCCTTGATGTTTAGGTTCATTCCCGCTGTGTCGCTTAGAGACTTGAAGAAGTGGAAGAACATCTCGGTGGGCATCTCGCCAATCATCTCGCGTCTGAACTCGGCATCCCATACCAGCCACGGACGGCCTCCGAAGTCAAGAGCCACCTGTGCCAGACAATCATCCATAGGAAGCATGAAACCGTAGCGCTCAATGCCACGCTTGTTGCCAAGAGCCTGAAGCAGGCACTGGCCAAGGGCGAGTCCTGTATCCTCAATGGTGTGATGCTGGTCAACGTTCAAATCGCCCCTCACATTAATTGTGAGGTCCATTCCTCCGTGACGGCCTATCTGCTCCAGCATGTGGTCAAAAAAGCCGATGCCGGTATTGATGCTGCAGTTGCCTGTGCCGTCAATATCCAGCATTATCTCAATATCTGTCTCGGCTGTCTTGCGCCTGACTGAAGCCCTGCGCTCTCCAGCAAAGATGAAGTCTGCCACACGCCACCAGTCTGTTGTTGCCAGGACGCAAGCCTCTCTCAACTCATCTGGCAGTGAGTCCATACTGTCTGCCAGCAGAATGGCCTTGCACCCTAAGTTACGGGCCAGCTCTACATCGGTCTTGCGGTCTCCTATGACAAAACTCGCGCCCATATCATACTCGTCGGTCAGGTACTTTCCGAACATACCTGTCCGGGGCTTGCGGGTAGGTGCGTTGTCGGCAGGCATGCTGCGGTCTATCAGCATGTCATCGAATGTCACTCCCTCGCCGGACAACGTCTTCAATATGAGGTTCTGGGCGGGCCAGAATGTCTCTTCAGGAAACGATGCCGTGCCAAGTCCGTCCTGATTGCTTGCCATAACAAACTCAAAGTCGGTCTTCTTCCTTAGGAAAGAAAGGCTGCCTATGGCTTTTGGCACGAACTCCAGCTTGTCGAGCGAGTCCAGCTGATAATCAACAGGCGGCTCCACAACTATTGTGCCGTCGCGGTCTATGAAAAGTACTCTCTTCTTCATTGGTTGCTGAATTCTTTCAGACTTTTGATTAATTGCTCATTCTCGGCAGGAGTGCCGATTGTAATCCTGAGTGAGTTTCCGCAGAGTGATATGCGGCTGCGGTTTCTCACAACAATGCCTTTTTCCGACAGGAAATCGTATGCGGCGGCCGCATTGTCAAAACGGACCAGCAGGAAGTTCGCGTCAGACGGATATATGGTCTTGCAAGCCGATATTGTGCATAGCTCGCTGGCCATACGGCTGCGCTCCGACTTAATCTCGCTTACCCAGCCGGCAATTCTGTCAGCCTGACTCATCTGGCTCAGGGCGGCTTGCTGTGTCAGCATATTGATGTTGTATGGATACTTCACCTTATTCATCAAGTCTATGATCTGGGGTGATGCAAATGCCATTCCAAGACGGATGGCGGCCATTCCCCAAGCCTTTGAGAAGGTCTGCAGCACAACCAGGTTAGGGTAGGTGCCAAGCAGCTTTGTCATTGACTCGCACGGAGCAAAGTCTATGTATGCCTCGTCAACAATCACAATCCCATCGAATTTTTCAAGAGCTTTCAGGATAAGCTCGCGTCTTATCAGGTTGCCCGAGGGATTGTTGGGTGAGCAGAAGAACATAAGCTTGGTATTGGCGTCGGCTACATCCAGCATCTTGTCCACATCGGGCTGGAACTCGCTGTCGGTAAGGATTGCGCGATACTCAACCGCATTGATGTCGGCGCACACGCGGTACATTCCGTATGTGGGCTCCATTGCCACTACATTGTCCTTGCCTGAGATACAGAAGATGCGGTACATCAGGTCTATGGCCTCATCGCTGCCGTTGCCCAGGAAAATATGTTCCGACGCTATTTGCTTGATGCCGGATATGCGCTCCTTGACTTTCCACTGCAGAGGGTCAGGGTAGCGGTTCACCTTGGTGTCGTACGGATTCTCATTCGCATCGAGAAAGACCGATGCGCTTTTTCCCTTGTACTCATCGCGTGCCGAGGAGTATGGACTTAGCGCGTATATGTTCGGACGGACTAGTTCCTTGAGTGATCTCATTTCTGTCTAAGTCTTATTGTTACTGCATTCTTGTGGGCGTCGAGCATCTCGCCTGCCGCCATAGTCTCGATAGTTGGTCCAAGTAGCTCAAGTCCGTTGCGGGTAAGCTGCTGGAATGTAATCTTGCGCAGGAAACTGTCTAGATTTACGCCGGAATAAGCCTTGGCGTATCCACTGGTAGGCAGCGTGTGGTTTGTGCCTGACGCATAGTCTCCGGCACTCTCCGGCGACCATTGGCCAATGAATACGGAGCCTGCGTTTACAACGCATTCTGCCATCTCAGCCGCATCGGCGGTCTGTATGATCAGGTGCTCAGGGGCATACTCGTTGGTCATCTCAATAATCTGCTCCTTGTCTTTAAGCTGTATCAGACGGCTGTGCTCCAAAGCCTTGTCTGCAATCTGCCGGCGTGGCAGCAGTGTTGTCTGGCGCTCAACCTCATCCTGTACCTCTTTTATTATGCGGGCTGATGTGGTAAGCAGCAGAACCTGGCTGTCCGGTCCGTGTTCGGCCTGTGAGAGCAAGTCTGCGGCAATGAATGCCGGATTGGCTGTATCATCGGCAATGACCTCAACCTCTGATGGCCCTGCGGGCATATCAATTGCCACATCCTTCAGCGATACCAGCTGCTTTGCCGCTGTTACGTAGCTGTTGCCAGGGCCGAAGATCTTACTTACTTTTGGAACGCTCTCTGTGCCGTATGCCATTGCCGCAATGGCCTGCGAGCCTCCGAGCATGAATATTCTGCTCACTCCGGCTGTCTTGGCGGCAAAGAGTATTGCGGGATTGACATTGCCGCTCTTGTCCGGCGGTGTGCATAGGATGATTTCCTTACATCCGGCAGTGACGGCTGGAATTGCCAGCATCAGGACTGTAGAGAAGAGTGGGGCTGAGCCGCCTGGGATATACAGACCAACGCGCTGGATTGGAACTGCCTTCTGCCAGCAGGTCACACCCTGGGTTGTCTCGATCTTTCGCAGTGATGGAATCTGAGCCTCGTGAAATTCTCTTATGTTTACCGCAGCCTTGCGGATGGCTTCCTGCAGCTCCTTCGATACTTTCGCATCTGCCTCATTGAGCATCTCGTCAGATACCTCAAGACTGCTGA
This sequence comes from uncultured Bacteroidales bacterium, assembly GCA_937898885.1. Lineage (GTDB taxonomy): Bacteria > Bacteroidota > Bacteroidia > Bacteroidales > Bacteroidaceae > Colenecus. The sequence continues at coordinate 8,707 of CALDKD010000130.1, forward strand.
GCTCAACCTTGTCGAACATCTTCTCCAGACGGAAAAGCGCTGCATCGCCCTCGGTGCGTACCTGCTCCAGAACTTTTCCTACACTGTCGTACAATCCTTCGTTGCTCAGTGCCGGGCGTTTGAGCAATTCCGCCCATTCGCCTCTTTCGGGATTCACAATTGTCCTCATAAAATCATTTTCTCAATTGGCAATACAAGAATACCCTCGGCTCCGGCCTGTTTGAGCTTGCCGGTTATCTCCCAGAAACACTTCTCGTCCAGAACTGTGTGAACTGAACTCCATTCGTTCTGTGCCAGAGGCATTACGGTAGGGCTCTTGATGCCTGGCAATACGGCCAGCACATCGCTGAGACGGTTGTTTGGAACGTTCATCATCACATATTTCTTGCCTCGGGCGGCACGTACGGCCTCAAACCTGAAAAGAAGCTCATCAAGAATAGCCTGCTTCTCCTGGCTCAATGATGGGGTGGCTATGAGAAGGGCCTCGGACTGCATTACAATCTCAACCTCTTTAAGATTGTTGCTTACCAGTGTGGAGCCAGAGCTTACAATGTCGAAAATGGCATCTGCAAGGCCTATGCCTGGAGCAATCTCTACCGAGCCTGTAATAACGTGTATGTCTGCGCTGATGCCGTTCTTGTCAAGGAATGACTGAAGTATGCCAGGGTAGGAGGTCGCAATCTTGCGTCCCTGAAACCACTCCAGGCCATTGTATTGCTCCGCTTTCGGAATTGCCAGAGACAGGCGGCAACGGCTGAATCCAAGGCGCTTGACCAGACTGGCGTCCGCCTTGCGCTCCACAAACTCATTCTCTCCCACGATACCTATGTCTGCCACGCCGTCGGCCACTGATTCCGGTATGTCATCATCGCGAAGGAACAATACCTCAATTGGAAAATCGGATGCCTGTGCCAGAAGCGTTCTCTTTGATACACCTATGTTTATACCGGACTCCTGAAGGAGCGACATTGTCTCGTCATAAAGTCTTCCCTTAGACTGTACAGCTATTCGTAACATATTTTGAATATTTATTAATTTACCTACAAAAAAAGCCTGCCCGGGCGGCAAGCTTCATATACACACAACCATCGGCTTGCCGTATTACCTGCAAGTATGATGATGGTGATGTGATGTGGCGTTCAGCTTCATTTCCTCATTATTTCAGTGCAAAATTATACAATTATTCTTTTCAGAGCAACATTTTGACTCTGTTTGTTCAAAATGGCCCTGTTTTTTGCGATTATCACAGATTTTTAATTTTCGTTTTTCAAGTATGGAATCTTTATTGTATATTTGTTCTATAGTTAAAATAGGGTTTGTTGTACAAACGCGGAAATCAGTTGTATGCTTTACATATTTGTAGTAAACGGGAGAGCCGATAAGAAAGGCATCATTGATGCCGAGCTTGAGAGGCAACTCATAGGTACGTCGTTCAAGTACGATATCTACCATACGACAGGTGTGGGCGACGGTATCCGGTACGTGAGGATATACTGCGACCTGCATCCGGACGATGAGGTCTGTTTTGTGGCTTGTGGCGGAAGCGGTACAGTCAACGAGGTGGCGTCGGGTATAGTTGGTTTCAGGAACAAGAGTATGGCCATTATGGCATACGAGGGCACCAACGATTTCATCAAGTATTATCCAGACCGGAATTTCCAGTCTCTTGCCGATATATTGAATGGTGAGACGGTAAAGGTCGATATCATACGCGTCAATGACAACTATGCGCTGAATGTGATAAATCTTGGCTTCGACGCAATGGTGGCTTATCAGGCCAACCGTCTTATTGAGAATGGGGTTGAGCAGAAAGCCGCTTACAAGAAATCTGTGCTGAGAAGTATTCTCGGGAATCGTGTCAACCACATCAAGGTCGTGGCTGATGGCAAGGCGCTTAACCGCAGGACAATGCTGCTCTGCACAATGGCAAACGGCAGATGGTGCGGCGGTCAGTTTATGTGCGCTCCCCGGGCTGTGGTAGATGATGGCCTGATAGATGTATGTCTTTTCAAGACCTGCTCTCTGATATCATTCCTGATGCTGCTCGGACCGTACGAGAAGGGGGAGCATCTGGATAACAAATTCTGCCGGCGCCGTCTGAGGTATTGCAGGGCCAGACATTTGAGATTGTTGTCCAGGAACCTGATTTATATTTGTATGGACGGCGAGATAACGGCATCTACTGAATTTGACATTGATATACTGCCCAAGGCAATCACATTGGTGCTTCCGCCTAAAAAACAACAGAAATGAGAACCGTTAGATTATTATATGCCACCGTAGCATTATTCGTGGCGGTCTGCGTCAGCGCGCAGGACAAAATGACACTGATGCCTGCCTGGTTGCCGCAGGCGCAGTTCGCAGGCTATTATGTGGCTTTGGAAAAAGGCTTTTATTCCGATGAGAATATTGACCTTACCATAGAACATATGGGAGTCAACTCCTCTAAGCCCGGTATTGAGCGTATAGGAAACGGCGAGGTTGACGTCATTGTATCGCATCCAATTCAGGCCCTGATGGCGCGTGACTATGGCATAAAGGTGAGGAATGTGCTTCAGGTTACGCAGAGTACCGGAATGATGGTTGTAAGCCATAAGACTCTTGACGGGCCTCAGTCGTTGAACGGCCAGTCAATAGGACGATGGAAAAGCGGATTCAGCGAGATTTGCGAGATATGCTGCCTTAACAACAATCTGGATGTGAGGTGGGTGCCGTTTCTGAACGGAATCAATCTGTTCGTATCCAAGGCTGTGGATGCCACAGTCGTGATGAGCTACAACGAGTACTATTCACTTGTAGAGGCAATGGGAAGCATTGATCCGGACAAAGTTCTCAGATTCGCCGACTGTGGCTATGACATACCGGAGGATGGCCTGTATGTGACAGAGGAGTATCTGGCTACCCACAGAGAGCTTGTTGACCGTTTCTGCCTTGCCACTATCAAAGGCTGGAACTATTGTGTGGAGCATAAGGAGGAAAGCATTGATATTGTTATGGGCTTTATGGAGAAGGCTGGTGTCATGACAAACCGCTATCATCAGAGTGTGATGCTTGACGGTATGATAGAGCTTCTGAAAAACCGTCAGACTGGTCTGATTGACTATAGTCCGATTCCTCAGGATAAGTATGACAAACTGATAGAGGACCTTTTGAAGACCAACTTTATCCAAGAACCTGTCAGTTATAGCGATTTCTCAAAATGAAAGCATCTCGTTCATTTGCAAAGAGGCTCAGCCTCAGTATAATAGGTACAACGGCACTGCTGTTCCTGGCTGCTACTATCACGCTGGGTATTGTATCTTACTCTCTGGCATACGACTCCGCCATCAAGGAGACTACATCTACAATGAAAAGCAATTTCCTGGAGATTGAGAAAGTGCTTGGCGAGGTGGAGGCTGCCACAAACGGCAATGCCTGGCTTGCGGAGAAGTTTTGCCAGAACGATACTGCACTGCTTGACGTTGTAAGCAATTTGATTCTGTCTGATTCAAATATCGTATCGTGCGCCATCGGCTTTGAGCCTTACAGCGTATATCCGGAGAAGATGTTCTATTGTCCGTTCGCTTATTATGATGCAGACAGAAATGTAAGGACCCGGATGATGGGCAGTGATGACTACGACTACCCTCTGATGGACTGGTTCCTGATTCCCAAGATACTTGGACACGAATACTGGAGCGAGCCGTCGTTTGACAGTGACGGAAGCGGCAGGCTGGTTACATCTTTCTCAAAGCCTCTGTATTGGAAGGACGGCAGCTTTATGGGAGTAATAAAGGCGGATATAGATCTTCAGTGGCTTACAGACAAGATACAGTCCATGAAACCGTATGAGAACTCTTTCACCATATTGGCTGGAAGAAACGGAGCATATATATCGCACATAGATGAGAGTAAGATACTTAGCGAGACGGTCTTTACGGAAAGCCTCAGCGTAGGCAATGAGAAGTCAATCAGCGACATTAAGAGACTGATGTCGGGCGAGACAGGTGTGATGCGGGTGAACAGACCGGATTTCAAGGGATTCTTTGTTTACGGACCTCTTAATAATGGATGGACCGCGGCTCTGGTATGCTCATACAAGGACGTGTTCTCCAAGGCAACCAGAATGAACAACATCTCGTTTCTGGTGGGCATATTGGGATTGCTGCTGCTGTATATCACAAACAAACGCATTATCAGCCGCCACGCACAGCCTATCACGGAGTTCGCATATTCGGCACTTAATATCTCACAGGGTAATTTCAAGGCCAGGATTCCGGATGTAAAGAGCGATGATGAGCTTCGTCGTCTGCACGACTCACTTGATTATATGGAACGCTCCATCAACGAATATATAGGCGAGCTGCGTACTACCACCGCATCGAATGAGCGTTACGAGAGCGAGCTCAATGTGGCCAGCGCAATCCAGATGCAGATGCTTCCAAAGGACTATCCTAAGTTCGATGGCGTTGACCTGCACGCAATGTTGCATCCGGCCAAGGAGGTAGGCGGTGACTTATATGATTTCTTTGTAAAAGACAGACTGCTCTATTTTGTGGTGGGCGATGTATCGGGCAAGGGCGTTCCCGCCGCTCTTTATATGGCAATCACGCGAAGCGCGTTCCGTTTCATTGCCGGTCTGGGACTCCCGGTTGAGGGCGTTGTGGCAAAAATCAACAACTCGTTCTGCGACGGCAATGACAGCGGTATGTTTGTGACGATGTTTGTGGGTTGCCTGAATATTGACACGTTGGAGCTGAATTATTGCAATGCCGGTCATAATCCTATTCTGATAATATCGCCGGATGGCAAACCGTCATATCTGCACGCGAAACCGAATATGGCCGCCGGTCTGTTTGAGGATTTCCCGTACCAGGGTGAGTCAATGACATTAGAGAGAGGCTCCAGACTCTTTATCTACACAGATGGCGTTACTGAGGCTGAGAACCGTGTCAAGGAACTGTATGGAGAGGACCGTCTTGATGAGTTCGCAAAACGGGAGGATGTGAATGAGAGCTCGGAGCAGTTCCTGAGTAATCTGGTATCGTCAATCAAGTCGTTCGTAAAGGATAATCCTCAGAACGACGACATTACGGTTATGTCAATCAAATTGTGAGGACTGGAAGAGACTGATGAATACCACAGGACCGGAATTGACAAGAAAAAGAGTAATCTCACTGCTGGTATCGGCGGCTGTGATAGTGACGCTTTTCACTGTGAGGATGTGTGGGGGCAGGGAATCTGATATAGAGATTGGCGACGAGCCGTTGCCAGGACTTGTGATATCTCAATACGACAGTATATTCAAGGCACACTCAGACTCGTTGTTTGACTGGAAACTGCTTGCTGCCATAGCATACACGGAATCGAGGTTCGATACTTCTCTTGTATCGGTGCGTGGAGCGTTCGGCCTGATGCAGGTCATGCCTGCCACATACAGCAAGATGGTAAGCAGGATAGGGGTGGACTCCGATTCTGTGAGCACGGGGCTCAATGTGTATGCGGCGGTACAGCATCTGCGCGATATGAATGAGCAGTTCCATTTCATTAATCCAGCAGAGAGGCTGAACTTCATTCTTGGGGCATACAATTGTGGTCCCGGACGTGTCTTTGACGCAATGCGGATAGCCAGAAAGAATGGTATCAACCGCTATGTGTGGAGCAATATAGAGGAGGTCATGGCCACAATGTCTGACGAGGCGGTCTATTCCGACACTACCGTTTGCCGGTTTGGCCGTTTCAATTCAGGCGAGACGGTGAGATATGTACGGAATGTCCGCAAAAAATATCAGGAATACTGTGCGCTTGATACGTTGTGCGACGAGCCGGACTCAGTGATTATCCCCGGTGCATAGCGCGTGCCATCTCACGGCGGTCATCGTTCTCGCGCAATGTGTCGCGCTTGTCGTACTGGTGTTTGCCTCGAGCCAGCGCTATCACAACCTTGGCGAGTCCTTTCTCATTTATGAACATCCTTGTGGGCACGATTGTGAATCCCGGGTTCTTGGAGTCGGCGGCAAGCTTGCGCAACTCTTTTCCTGTGAGCAGCAGCTTGCGGTCACGCTTGGCCTGATGGTTGTTGTACGAGCCATAGAAATACTCGGCTATGTGCATCCCCTTAACCCAAAGCTCGCCATTAATGAAGGTGCAGTATGTGTCAACAAGACTTGCCTTTGACTGCCTGATTGACTTGATCTCCGTGCCGGTCAGGACGATGCCCGCGGTGTAGGTGTCAAGAAGCTCGTAGTCAAACGAGGCCTTCTTGTTCTTTATGTTTATGTTAGTGGTCTTTCTCGCGCCCATTTAGAAATCAAATGCGAATCTTGTGACAAGCTTTCCGCCTTTCACCTTTCTGAGCTGTGTGCCATCTTTCAACTGAAGAGAGTCGCAGGTGGCAATCTCAACATAGATGGAATCCTTTCCCAACGCCATCATAGACTGGTACAGCTCATTTGCCCTTATGTCATCAACGGCTGCTATTTCTGAAAGGTCATAGTCCAGGAATACCTCCCTGAGATCGAACTGGTGGCTTGTGCCGGGGAAATTACCCACAAGCAGCATGGAAAGAGTGTCTTTCCTCAGGCCAACAGGATACAGCTCAATTGTATTGTCTTTGTCAGGAATGTCTGGATCCGGATAGAAACCTATTGTGGTGTTCAGATGATGCCCGGCTGACCAGATGAGAGGATATGCTACATCGCCCATAGAGAAATTGGTGAAATAGAAGTACGATGCCAGCTTGCTTTGCGGACGCTCTGACCAGTTGAGACGGCTGAACGTGAATTTTCTGAAACTCTCAAGCGTATTGGTGGTAAGGTTTGCCGAGGGAATGGCCATATAGGAAATACTCGCCACACCTCTGTCGCCTGGATTGGCACCGAAAGCCTTCATATCCTCCGCTTTCTGAAAATTCTTGATCTGAATAACGTCCTTTGTGCAGTCCATCTTCATGGATACGGCATCGCCACTTTGTTGTACGGTTACAATGCGGAAGAATGTTCCGGAATACTGCTCTCTCTCAACCTGGCCGCAGGATGCGGTAAGCAGAAGAGCGGCTGCGAATAATATGCTGTGATACCTGTTCATAAAAAGTATATTTAAATTACGCCGCTAAATTAATTAAAAAAGAGGATTATTGCCTAACTTTGTGCTCAATTAACGAATGTTGGTTAACAAACATATTTTTAAAGTATGATTTACTCAAAAGAAGTTGAAAACATGTGCGTGGTTCAGAAAGGACCGAAGCACGGACCCGCTCCAATCCCAGAGGAGGGCAAGTGGATCAAGGCCAAGGAGATTAAGGACATCTCCGGTATGACCCACGGAATTGGCTGGTGCGCACCTCAGCAGGGCGCCTGCAAGTTGTCACTCAACATCAAGAACGGTATCATCGAGGAGGCTCTCGTTGAGACCATCGGTTGCTCAGGTATGACTCACTCAGCAGCTATGGCAGCTGAGATTCTTCAGGGCAAGACCCTGCTTGAGGCTCTGAACACTGACCTTGTATGCGACGCTATCAACACCGCTATGCGCGAGCTCTTCCTTCAGGTTGTCTATGGCCGTACACAGAGCGCTTTCTCAGAGGGTGGTCTTGTAATCGGCGCAGGTCTTGAGGACCTTGGCAAGGGCCTTCGCAGCCAGGTTGGTACAATGTACGGAACCAAGGCTAAGGGCGTTCGCTATCTTGAGATGGCCGAGGGGTACGTAAAGCGCATCGCTCTGGACAAGGACGATCAGGTTTGCGGCTACGAGTTTGTCAATCTTGGCAAGTTTATGGACGAGGTTAAGAAGGGTACCGACGCCAACGAGGCACTGAAGAAGGTTACCTCAACCTACGGCCGTTTCTCTGCCGAGGCTGGTGCAGTTAAATACATTGACCCACGTAAAGAATAAGGAGGTACCACTATGATAAGAGAAGTAAAGTTCGAGTCACAGGAGCGCCGTATGAAGCAGGTGCTCGCTGCTCTTAATGAGCACGGAATCGCCTCCATCGAGGAAGCCAATCAGATTTGTGACAGCTATGGTCTGGATCCTTACAAGGCTTGTGAGGAGACTCAGCCAATCTGCTTTGAGAACGCAAAGTGGGCATACGTCTGCGGATGCGCCATCGCTCTCAAGGAGGGTGAGAAGACTGGTGACAAGAGCGCTGTAAAGGCTGCCGAGAACATCGGTATCGGCCTGCAGAGCTTCTGTATTCCCGGTTCAGTAGCCGATGACCGTAAGGTTGGTCTTGGCCACGGTAACCTGGCAGCCCGTCTGCTCAACGAGAAGACACAGTGCTTCGCATTCCTGGCCGGCCACGAGTCATTCGCAGCCGCCGAGGGTGCCATCAAGATTGCCGCTAAGGCCGACAAGGTCCGCAAGCAGCCGCTTCGCGTTATCCTGAACGGTCTGGGCAAGGATGCCGCACAGATCATCAGCCGTATCAACGGTTTCACATACGTTCAGACCAAGTTTGACTACTATACCGGCAAGCTGAAGGTTGTTAAGACTATCCCTTACAGCGATGGCCCACGTGCAAAGGTTAAGTGCTACGGCGCTGACGATGTCCGCGAGGGTGTTGCCATTATGTGGAAGGAGGGTGTTGATGTATCCATCACCGGTAACTCAACCAACCCGACCCGTTTCCAGCATCCGGTAGCCGGTACTTACAAGAAGGAGCGCGTGCTTGCAGGCAAGCCATACTTCTCAGTAGCATCAGGTGGCGGTACCGGCCGTACACTTCACCCGGATAATATGGCCGCTGGTCCTGCCTCTTACGGTATGACCGACACAATGGGCCGTATGCACTCCGACGCTCAGTTCGCAGGCTCATCCTCAGTTCCCGCACACGTTGAGATGATGGGATTCCTCGGCATCGGCAACAACCCGATGGTAGGCTGCTCAGTAGCTTGCGCCGTTGACGTTGCCCAGGCTCTGGCTG
>CALDKD010000131.1 GCA_937898885.1 uncultured Bacteroidales bacterium
TTTCGCAGCCTTCGCTGCACTGCTTTCACTCGCTTCCTGCCAGAAGAACGAGCCCACCGATGTAGGCCCGGATATCAACATCGGGGCGGAAAACAATGCGTCCCCAGTTTTCACCGCCATCATCAACCCCGGCACCAAGACCACCGTCGATGTGACGGATGGCAAGGTGTCCTGGGAGGCAAGCGATGAGATTACCGTCAAGGATGCTGCTAATAACTCCGCCGTCTATGTGATCGAGAGCATCGATGCAACCACCGGCAAGGCGACATTCGTCATCAAAGAAGGGGGAAACGATCTCGGCGACGGTCCATACTCTGCCGTTTACGGAACGCCTCCCGCAAAGGAGCAGATCTATTCCGCCACGGCAGGAAGACTCTACATGACAGCTCCTGCGACGTCGGACAACAGCTTCACCTTCACAGTTCAGTGCGGCCTGATGAAGCTCAACCTGACCAAGACCGGTGAGAGCGTGAAGAGCATCTCCGTGACTCGTACCTTTTACCTTAATCCTTCGACTGTTTCCTATACTCTAGTCTGCAATCCGGCACAGAGCATAAGCTATGCGAAAGACTTCTACATCGCTTTGCCGGAGGGCACATACAGCAAGATTGAGATTACGAACGGATCCGGCATCACGTGTACTCTCAACTCCGCATCCGGCATCTTGGTTTCAGCCAACCACATCAAGCCAGTAACCTTCGACGGAAGCAAACTCAGCTTTACCACACTGCCTCTGTATGCCCTCCCGGGCAGATTCAGCGTGGCAGAGAACAAACAGGTTCACTTTGCCTATGGCAATCTCTATGCAAAAATAATCGATACCTTTGGCGTTTCGACTTGGATGTGGAGAATCTACAACAACCAGTATGAATGCAATTCTCTGAATACCGGCGTATCAAGAATGGCGACGGAGGAAGATACGGAAATAGACCTTTTCACCTGGGGATACGATGCCACAAAGCCACTGCTGCCAACCGGAAACGTTTCTTATTCCAGCGATGTTACAACTCTAAATAATAGATCGGACTGGGGCGGCAATATAGCCGGAGCAGTCTGGCGCACCCCAACCATAGAAGAGTGGCAGTATCTGTTCACAGGTCGGGCCAATGCTTCCTCTCATTACAAATGTCGCGTAACCGTATGCGGGAAGCCAAATTGCGTTGTCATTGCTCCTGACTGCTGGGATGTCACGATTTGCCCGCTTCAAGACGAATACAGCGGTTCATCCAGCCCGATGACCTGGGCCGAGGCGCAGGAAGCAGGCCTTGTCTGCCTTCCCGCTGCAGGCCGCCGCGATGGTTCCGGTGTCAGCAATGTCGGCGTCAGCGGCAATTATTGGTCATCTTCTTCATACGACAGCGGTTTTGCGTACTATATGCACGACAGCAGCAGCAGCGATAAAGAAAAACGCAGCATCGGCTGCAGTGTCCGTCTCATTACAGATTGTCAGTAAGAGCCGAGAGCAGGGTCAAGCTTGCCCAAGGTCGATGGCCACAGCGAACAGGTGGGCGGGCCATACAAACGTACATACTTAACGCCTTCAACTCTATCTGTACCGTCGGATTTCGGAATCAAGCGCAGTTCAAAGCATTTCTCAACCTCATTATTGTACTGTATTCCGCGTTGGAAATATTGATTTTCTCTTGTTCATATGCGCGGATAAGCCTGATTGACACGCCGGACTTCGCAGAAAGTTGCTCCTGGGTGAATCCGTTGATTTTACGCGCGGTTTTCAGCCAGGAATTATCTCTGTTTTCGTTTCCAATAATGTCCGTCGCCACCTTTTCAAACGTTGTCTGGTCCGTTTCGTGAAGAGGGTTGAACATCGCTATGGTCTGTGTCAGGTCAAGTCCCCTGGCGGTGAGTTCCTTGAATGACAATCCGGTGTTCCTTTGATACTGAGCCAGTGTGACACCCGCCCAATATTCTCTTGATGAGATAGATATTGACGTGTCGCAAGTCTCGATTTTCCTTCCGGTTTCGGCAAATACCATCAGGGCAAGTTCAATTCCTGAATGCCCGGAGATGATGTCCACGGCTCCGTGAGAAAAACGCCACTCAATGCTGCTTGCCAGGAAGCGGTTCCAGAACTGCTCTGCCGGGCATCCAATCGTATTCACCGCACAATCTACCATAACACCGAAATTATGGGCAGCGTCCTCAAGATATATCTTATCG